>NZ_JBQSYC010000002.1:0-524844 GCF_052378885.1 Psychrobacter sp. AOP22-C1-C5
CAGTTCATAAACGGCACTTATGGTATTACAACCAACGCTATAGCTTACGGTATTTTGACCTTGGTATTGATTGAATGACAATCTTACCTGATCTTTAATTGACATCAATGTACTTAATGGCCGCGTCTTGCTGTCCACCGCGGACGTGAGTGTCCAACGATAGTTAGATAGATTGGCGATCATTTTTTGTTCAGGACTTACTGTATCCGCTGTAGGGTCGTCAGTGGCTACATCAGTATGAGAGGTGGTACTGCTATCATCTGACTTATTATTAATTGTCTTGGCACTTTCTTTTGGATTTTTTTCTTGAGATGAAATAGAGTCTTGGCAAGCACTTAGCGCCAAACTTGCTACCAATATACTCGGTAATATGCGCCATCTAAAAGACTTGGAAGATAATGTCATAACAGTCACACCTTGTGGTTACATCTTTTTTCACAACTCAAGAAGCAATTGTGCCTGCTTTCGTCAAGCAGAAGAATTTGACTACTATAACGCTCATATCCCTCACTGTTGTAACAAAGTGTTTTATTTTATAAGTCGATAGTAACAAGCATCTTTACTTTTCTAAATTATGTTATTTATGCAGATAGTCTTAGACAGCCAAAAAACACACTAACTATCTAAGACTATAGGTTACAAATATTTCAAAATACTGAACCGCTTACTCACTCATTTCCACTAGCAGGTTTTGCTTTGGCCATGTTCGCAATACTAAAACGGTCATTCATTTTTTGATAAAAGCGAGCAAGATTTTCACCTTGTTCACTAGGATCTACTTTTAGTACTTTGCCGAAGTCTAAACCTAAATATAATACGATATCCGCAAAACTCAGCTGATCTCCTACCAAATATTCATGACCTTCCAAGACGGTTTCAAAATAAGCCAGTGCTTTACCAGTACGCGCGATAGATGGTGCAACAAACTCTGGTACTTGCTCAACACGCTGGGCTTTAGACGGATGGCTGTGCTGAAATGCCAGCATAAAATTATATAACACTTCAAACTCTGCAATACGGCGCATTGAACATACTTGCGCACGCTGTATCACATCGTTGCCCATCACTGAGCGCTCACCATACACACGGTCAAGATATTCGCACACTGCCTGCGAATCATTGAGAATGGTGCCATCGTCTAACTTCAATACTGGCACAGTCTGCATGGGATTTATTTTGGTGAACTCGTCTGACATTTGCTCATTCGCAGCAAAATCAATGTCTACTACATCGATATCATCCATGTCATCGACGTCAATTCCTTTTGATGCTAATAAAATAAGGGCTTTACGTGGATTGGGTGCAGTACGGGTTACGTATAATTTTTTCATGACAAACTCCTTGTAAGATGGATTAAAAAGCGACTCAGCGCTGTTGAAATTTTATAGTTGTAAAAGAGAATCAATATTTTTAATTAACATTAATGTATGCGACTGGTATAAATTTTCCTTGCTTGCTGCTGTTACAGAGGCTACGAAAAATTCATTCCAGTCGCCTTTACCACAAAGCCGCAGTATGAACTTTAAAATGAATCCATGATAGCGGACAGACTTTGCTACCTAGATAACGCTGTTCTTATTCATCATAGCAAAACCTTACCACTGCTTGTTATATGAATAGTAAAAAGCCCCATAACATTAAGTTATAGGGCTTTTTATTTTTAGTTCATCGTTACACACATTTTACTTATTAGGCGCAGGCGTTGTGCGGAGATAAGGCTTAACTTCTGTATGGCCTTTAGGGTATCTGGCAGCGATGTCTTCGTTCTTTACACTCGGTGGAATGATAACGTCGTCGCCGTCTTTCCAGTCCACAGGCGTAGCAATATTATACTCATCAGACAGTTGCAGGGCATCTATAACACGGATAATTTCATCAAAATTACGACCACAGCTGGCAGGATATGTGAGCGTTAGACGAATCTTTTTGCTTGGATCAATAATAAAGACACTTCGTACTGTATGCGTGCTGTCTGCATTTGGATGCATCATGTCATATAGCTCGGCGACTTCTTTATTAGGATCAGCAATGATTGGAAAGTTCATCTCAGTGCCTTGCGTCTCACCGATGTCTTTTGCCCAAGCGTGGTGATCGTCTATACCATCAACTGAGATACAAATTGGCTTAACATTGCGCTTTTGGAACTCGCCATTGAGAGCAGCGGCGCGCCCAAGCTCAGTCGTACATACTGGGGTAAAGTCGGCTGGATGGGAGAAGAAAACGACCCAACTGTCACCTGCCCATTCGTGAAAACTAATATCACCATTGGTGGTTGTCGCGTTGAAGTCTGGAGCAGTATCACCTAAACGTAAATGTGCCATGCTTAATTCCTTAGCTATGTTAGTGATGAGCACTGATACTCAAAAATATCTTCGCGCTCTATTATTATCATCGACATGCTTACTTAAACAACCAAAGCATATCAAAAAAACGTCATTTTATAGTAACAAACTGATTATGAATGTCTTGTGATGGATTGTAATGCGGTTATTCCATTTATAACTAAATAAAAGCTGAATAGCGACTTAGCAATCTTTAAACCACCATTCCTGAATCCCACAGACAAAACTCTCCAAATTTGCCTTTTTTACTAGTACCACCAGCTGCTCGTCCTGCATCTGTCAATACCAACTCCCCGTCTTGCGCTTCTAAATAACCAGCTGCCAGTAATTTATCATTCAACTCTTGCGTTTTAAATCCTAGCTCTTTGGCCAGCTTGGCGGTGGTCAGCTTTGAGTAGTTAGACGCTGTAACTCCTGAAGTGGGAGGAGATGCTACAGTCGTATTTACTCTGTTATTAGCCATAGCAGGGACAGGATTGGCTTTGCTCTCTGTCGTATTATCAGGCTCATTTACTTTTTCAAGCGACATTCTGACTTCATCACTGATACGAATAATGCGTTGGGCTTCCTCGTAAGTGTCGGCATAAAGCTTGGCATCTTCGTTACGATAAATCAGTACGCCCATCTCATTATTATTGACCTGACTAAATTCATAAAGATTCAGACTGGTGATGATGCACTCGTTTTCGTTGAGGTAGCATTTAGCGTGCAAATTTTTGCAAAAGCTGGTACGAATAAAGGTCAAGTTTTTAAGCCAGTTAATTTCTTCAGGGTGCAGATCATTCTTACCATAGACAATTCGAATGTCGATTTTTAGACGATTGCGATCTTCTAGCAGCTCTTTGATGCGCTCATTAAGCTTAAGATAGGGACTGATAATAATCAATCTGTCAGATGCATCTTTAATCAATTCCTCTAAATGATAAGTCATGCCACTACTGTTTAAAAACTTCGCCATTCTTTTACCCTCACCCTTTATAATTAGAATTTGTGCTCAGCCACAAAAAAGCCCATCTCTAGCGTACTAGAAACGGGCTAAATTGCAAACCACTATTGTTCAGTATTATCCTAAATATGGACTTTGACTGCTTTATAGTCAGTTGAAAATAAAATTGTTATATAAATTTAAACGCGCTATTGGAATAGATTTTACTTGCGTGCTGTGCCTATGCAGACAGAGGCTGCGCAAAATTCATCCTAGTAGCGCTACAACGCTTTTAAAGTGTATCGACTATAATATTGGCTATTACGCAGGCTTATACGTGTCACGTAAGCTTACGATTTGGTTAAATACGGGCTTATCACTGGTATGATCATCACTGTTAGCGATAAAATAGCCTTCACGTTCAAACTGAAAACGCGTGCCCGCATCGGCATTCGCCAACGACGGCTCAACCACTGCCTGTAGCTCAGTTAATGAGTTTGGATTGAGCGCTTGATGCAAATCGCTCACGCTGCTTGGGTCTTCAGCGCTAAACAACTGCTCATACATGCGTACGGTTGCTGGTACACCTTGACTTGCTGACACCCAATGAATCACGCCTTTAACCTTGCGGCCTTCAGGATTGTTACCTAATGTCGTAGGATCAATCGTTGCCTTTAATTCAATGACGTTGTCACTCTCATCGGTAACATGCTCAGTCACTGCTAATACATAGGTATTACGCAAACGAATCTCTGGTTTTTCAGGTGACAAACGCTTATATCCTGCTGGCGGCTCAATTTCATAATCGCCTTGATCGATATACAAGGTTTCAGTGAACGGAATTTCACGCTCACCCATATCGACATTGGGATGATTTGGCTGCGTCAACCATAGCGTTTGCGTCGCATCATCAAAGCGAGCATTGACGCTTTCGGCTTTCTGCGTCTCCCACTCACTGACCGCATCAGCAAAGTTAGTGATTGTGACTTTTAACGGTTTCAATACCGCCATACCACGCGCTGTAGTCGTCTCTAGCGACTGACGCACGCTAAATTCTAGTAAGCGAAAATCAACGACACTATCCGCCTTGGTCACACCAACTCGATCACAAAAATCACGCAGACCTTCTGCGGTATAACCACGGCGACGCATGCCAGCGATGGTTGGCATACGTGGATCATCCCAGCCGCTAACGATGCCTTCATCGACCAACTGCTTAAGCTTACGCTTACTGGTCATCGTATGATCAACGTTTAGACGGCTAAACTCATACTGATGCGGCGGCACTTCAAAGCCGATCTTTTCAATCACCCAATCATAAAAGGGGCGATGATCTTCAAACTCTAAGGTACACAATGAATGAGTAATACCTTCGATGGCATCAGAGAGCGGATGAGCAAAGTCATACATGGGGTAGATACACCATTTATCACCCGTTTGATGATGCGTTTGATGCATCACGCGGTAGATAACAGGGTCACGTAGGTTCATGTTTGGGCTTGCCATATCAATTTTGGCACGCAGCACTGCTTTACCTTCCGCGTATTTACCTTCTCTCATATCGTTGAATAGTGCTAAATTGTCTGCAACACTAGCATCACGTTGTGGTGAAGGCGTTCCTGCTTCATTGAACGAGCCGCGATTTTCTTTAATTTGCTCAGGAGATTGCAAATCCACATAAGCATCGCCTTGTTCAATCAGCTGCACTGCCCAAGCATAGAGCTGATCAAAATAGCTTGACGCATGATACGCTTCCCCAACCCACTCAAAACCCAACCATCTAACATCGCTTTCGATATTATCGATGTAGTCCTGCTTCTCTGCCGTTGGATTGGTGTCATCAAACCGCAGATTACACACACCGCCGAACTCTTCTGCCACGCCGAAGTTCAGGCAGATAGACTTTACGTGACCAAGATGCAGATAGCCATTTGGCTCAGGCGGAAAGCGGGTCACGATTTGCTGGTATTTTTGCGCATTGACATCGTCACGAATGATATTACGAATAAAGTCGTTTTTTTGTTCAGTGTTGCTTGAGTGCTCACTCATCGGGCATTGCTCCTAACGCAAATAGTCAATTCATGATACGTGCCATCACGCATCATGGAAAATTCGAACCAAACTTTTGGAATAAGAAATAATAAAATTTTAAGCCGTAAAAACAGCAAGTTGTAAAAACTGTTCCATTTAGGCTACATTATTGAAAATAGATAAAGTTGCGTTATTCTATCAGCTTTTGCAAACGCATTAACAGCCTGATACATGACACAGCATAAAAAAGCCGTTAGACTACCCATGACTTTTATCAACCACTCACGACAGTGCCATTTAAGGTACTGCAATTAAAAAAGGAATATCCCATGGTAGACATGCCACCAGTAGTAGAACTTGACACCAGTATGGGTGCGATTGTTATCGAACTCAATGAAGAAAAAGCGCCAAAGACCGTTGAAAACTTTTTGAACTATGTAAAATCCGGCCATTATGATGGTACTATTTTCCATCGCATCATTGATGGTTTCATGATTCAAGGCGGCGGAATGGACGCTGAGATGAATGAAAAATCCACTAACGCACCTGTCGAAAACGAAGCAGACAATGGTCTAAAAAATGACGTTGGCACCATTGCGATGGCACGTACGCAAGATCCACATTCAGCCACTAGTCAGTTTTTTATTAATGTAAAAGACAATGACTTTTTAAACCATTCTGGCAAAAACATGCAAGGTTGGGGTTATACCGTATTTGGTAAAGTCACAAGCGGTATGGATGTGATCGAAAAAATGAGAGGCGTACCAACAGGTCGTTTCGGTATGCATGCTGATGTACCAAAAGAGCCAGTAGTGATCAACTCAGCAACCATCATCACTCAGTAATAGTTACTTAATACTATTAAGATAATAATAGTGATTTGAGAGCGATTTCTTAATAGGCGTGATTTGTTAAATATCACTTAGTAAGCGCTTATTAGGAATGGCGTATGATGCGTTACAAGGATAAAGATAAATGCAAAATTTTAACCATTTGATAACGACCCGCCCTCATGAGGTGCGACAAGTATTGATTAGCGATTTGCATTTATCGTTAGATGAGCCTGCCTTAGTGCAGGCTTTTTTGGCATTGCTTGATGACTGTCTTGCACTACCCACTCTCAAACGCTTATTTATCTTAGGCGATTGGTTCGAAGTGTGGCTTGGTGACGACGTATATTTGTCCCTATTAAAAGAGAAAAGGTCAGAAGAAGCACGTCAAACGCATTGGCTGACCCCGCTTATTGTTAAACTAAAAAAATTGCGTATTGATGGTTGCGAGATTTTGGTCATGCATGGCAATCGTGATTTTTTGCTGGGTCAACTGTTTTGTAATCTATTCGGTGGCGAGCTGATTTACGAGCCTTATACCTTAGCTGTCGGACAGCAGAGTTATCGGTTAGAGCACGGCGATGCTTTATGCACCGATGATAAAAAGTATCAGTTGTTTCGCCGAATCATGCGTAACCGTATGACACAGTGGTATCTGCTAAATAAGCCATTAGAAAAACGCTTGGCAATCGCTGATAAAATGCGCCGAAAAAGTCAGCAGAATAATGCCAATAAAGCAGCACACATAATGGATGTCAACGATGAAGCAGTCGCGGCTGTCATAACTGACAGTGATGCGCTACTACATGGACATACCCACCGACCTGCTGTTCATCAAACCATTGATGGTAAAAAACGTTATGTGCTTGGCGATTGGCGATTATTAGATAAAGACGCTCGCCAGCCAAAAGTAAGCGCGGTGATTGGGGTGGTAACCACACCAGAAAACTCGAAAAAAGATGCTGAATTTGGATTGGTTGAGTTTACCTACACTACAATTTAATGAATCACCCCTCATTTAAAACAAAAAAGGGTCTGTTGCATGTGCGACAGATCCTTTTTTTATCGTCCAACTTCTTTTTATTTTAGAGCGCAACTGGGATAAATTTTTTGTAGCCTCTGGCGACATGGGCACAGCAAGCAAAAAATTGTACCAGTTGCACCTCGCTACTTTTATAAACGGCTATCGTCTCATTATTTAAGGCATCAATTTAAAGAAATGCTGGCGGTAGTGCTTGAGCTCACGAATAGAGTCACGAATGTCATCCAATGCCAGATGGCTACCACCTTTTTCAAAGCTTCTCAAGATATCAGGACGCCAGCGGAAACAAAGCTCTTTGACTGACGAGACATCAAGATTGCGATAATGAAAGAATCTCTCCAGCTCTGGCATTTGACGCGCCATAAAACGGCGGTCTTGGCAGATGGAGTTGCCACACATGGGCGACTTGCCACTATCAACCCATTTATTCAAAAACTTAATCGTCTCAGCTTCCGCCTCTGCTAGTGTCACCGTACTACGGCGCACACGATCTACCAGTCCTGACTGCCCATGCTGCTTGGTATTCCAGTCATCCATACCGTTTAACACGCGATCAGAAACTTTAATGGCAAATACAGGCCCTTCTGCAAGGACGTTTAAATCCTCATCAGTGACCACTGTGGCAATCTCGATAATCTCATCATTTAAAGTATCAAGTCCGGTCATCTCTAGGTCAATCCATACCAGCCCTTTTTTGCCTTGATTTCTGATTTTAATCTTATTGGGATGGTCGCCTGTGGTCATAAAATATCCTATGGTCAATAAAGTTTGAAACACGGTTAAAGCAATTTTAAATAGTTAAAGCAGCTTTAAATAAGTCAAAGGCAAACACTCAGACAAAACTACTGAGCGTCTTCGAGTTCATAATCGTTAAAATATTACAAAACCCCTATCTGCCGTACGTGCTTTAGGCTGTATGTTAGCAAATTTTCACGCTACACTTAGCAATATTTTTTTAATAGGTAAAACCCATGGCATTAATTCGGCAACGCAAACTGACTAAGCAGCAGATTCGTCGCATCGACAAACAACAGCTGATCAGTCAAGACAGCATCGATGACAGTTTGATGGATGGCGTGGTCATGGCGCATTATGGCAAGCAATTAGAAGTACAAGTCACCAGCTTGCCAGCCGTAATACCCATGCAGCCAGAAGTTGCACCTGATGATCCTGAGCCATTTTGGCAAACGTTAGCCTTGGGCGACATTTGGCGCTGTCATGTGCGTACCAACCTACCAATGCTTGCAGCGGGCGATCAAGTACGCTGGAGCGCCGACTCCAATACCGGTTTTGGACGCATTGAATCGGTCAAACCGCGCACCTCTCTTATCTCTCGTCCTGATCGTTATCATAAGTTAAAGCCCGTCGCCGCCAATGTCGATATCTTAGCGATAGTCTTTGCGCCGTTGCCTGCAGCTGCACCTACACTTATAGATCGCTATTTGGTTGTCTGCCATCATGCTGGTGTTAAGCCATTATTAGTGCTCAATAAGGCCGATCTATTGGCACAAGAAAACGGCGTTGATACCAACGAATTATTGGCACAATATGCCGCTCTTGGTTATGAAAGCGTGCTAACTTCAGTAGATTGTCCTGAAAATGTCGCGGATAGCGATGAGCAAAAAGGACTTGATGAGCTAAAACGCTATATAGACAAGCAGTTGGTGATTTTTGCTGGACAATCTGGCGTCGGTAAAAGCAGTTTGATTAACGCGCTATTGCCAGAGTCTGGTCAAAGTGTAAACATTATCTCTGAAAACTCGCAGCTTGGTCAGCACACGACGACGACCAGCCGCTTACTACCATTCAATCCAGATGATTTGACCCAAGGTGGTATCGTCGATACACCTGGCATCCGTGAGTATGGTATTTGGCATTTGACCCCTAATGACATCATCTCAGGCTTTGTTGAACTTGCACCGCTGGCTGGTAACTGCCAGTTCCGTGATTGCCGTCACACCCATAACAGTAAAGGCTGTGCCTTGTGGCAAGCTGTCGCTGACGGTGAAGTATTGCAGCGCCGTGTTGAAAACCTTGTCACGCTCAGA
The DNA here is from genome assembly GCF_052378885.1 of Psychrobacter sp. AOP22-C1-C5. NCBI lineage: Bacteria > Pseudomonadati > Pseudomonadota > Gammaproteobacteria > Moraxellales > Moraxellaceae > Psychrobacter > Psychrobacter sp. AOP22-C1-C5. Next base: position 9,219 of record NZ_JBQSYC010000002.1, read on the forward strand.
GAAGAGGCAGACACCAAGCCTTATTAGCAGGCATTTTCTCAGTAGCAAAAGCTAAAATAGCGTCTAAACTATCGACCGTTTACTATAGATGACCTTATCGGTATAATAGCGCCTTGTTCAATATCGTTAGGCTGTCTTCTCAGCCTAATAGAACACTTATTTTTTTGGAGGTATGGTTTGGATCGTGCGCTGGAATTTGTGGGCAACCACCCGTTTTTATTTGGTATATTAGCCGTACTTGCCGTGCTATTTTTTACTATTGAAAACAAACGTAGCGGCAGAAAAATATCGCCCAACACCCTTGGTATGATGGTTAACTCTCAAAACGCGCAGCTTATTGATATTCGCGATAAAAAGAAGTTTGCCACAGGATATATTCAAGGCAGCCGCAACATACCTTTTTCTGAGCTCAAAGACCGTATAGAAGAAATTCGTGCGATTGAGCATCCAGTTATTATCATCTGTGATATGGGCGTACAAGCAGGCGCTGCTATTCAAATGATTGGTAAAGACAGTGTCTATCGTCTAGATGGCGGTATCGGTGGCTGGCAAGGCGCTGGCATGCCTTTGGTTGGACTAAAAGATACTATGCCTAAGAACAAAGGTAAGGCCAAGCCAAGTTTGCATAAGTAAAGGAAATGTCCTACTTATATTCGTTAGCATCTAGTTGATACGAGCGAATAAAAAGACACCTCAGAATAAGGTGTCTTTTTTTATGTGGCTTTTATGCTACTGCCCAACCTTTTACGCACTCTCAACTTGAATTTGTGATACTTATCCCCACTTTAATAGTGAACATCATCAAATATATTTTCAACTCCCTTGTTGGTAACGGATTATAATAATTTTTATCAAATGATTTTTTATAACAACACAGTTACCTCTTAAACTTATAAATAAGGATTTATCATGACTGTATCTGTTAAAGTTTACACGACTCCTATCTGCCCATACTGCTCAAACGCTAAGCAATTACTGCAATCTAAAGGCGTAAATTATGAAGAGATTGGTATGCATGACATGAGTAGCGAAGAGCGTCAAGCGCTTATGAAAAAAACCAATAACTATCGCACTGTGCCGCAAATTTTCGTTGGTGAAACCTTTGTTGGTGGTTTTGATGAGCTCAATCAAATGAACCAGCAAGGCAAACTTGATGAGCTATTAGCGGGTTAATTTATAAGTATTCTTGATTGTCTGTTTATCTAACTAAGAAAAAACAGACATCGAGGTAGAAGTTAGTAATAAAAAAATATCGAGATATGATCTCGATTTATATTACAATGCTGTTTTATATCATGACAGTTTGCCCCATTATCTGATTCAATTTTAGAGGAATTACCATGGCTGACGCACAACCACAATTGGCATTAGAACGCATCTACGTAAAAGATATGTCACTTGAAGTCCCAGGCGCTGAAGTATTCACCAAAGAGTGGAACCCAGAGCTTGATATCAATCTATCTAGCAATGCTGAAAAGCTTGATGATGATCATTATCAAATCATCTTGACCGTGAGCGTAACGGCCAAAAATGCTGATGAAGCTGCCTTTATCGCAGAAGTTCATCAAGCAGGTATTTTCTTACTAAAAGACATACCTGAAGATCAAATCGGTCAAATCTTAGGTGCATACTGCCCTAACGTGTTGTTCCCTTATGCTCGTGAAGTCATCAGTGATATCGTGACACGTGGTAGCTTCCCGCAATTGTTGCTTGCTCCAGTGAACTTTGATCAAGCATACGCGCAAAGCCAACAGCAAACGCAAGTTGATGCTCAAGGTAACGCATAAGTTTTGATGTGATAGCGCATTGATATAGCTGTGTTTGAAAGCCGTTTACTTCTTATGAGTAAGCGGCTTTTTTGTGTTTAGTGTTACTGACTAAGGAAAAATAAATGAGCAATATAAACAACGTCTGGCTGTCAGGCTTTAAGCTAACGTCTGTCAATTTTTACGATATCTATCCCGCCAATAGTAAAAAATATGACTTTCCTAAGCATTGGAAAGTACTTCAGCGTATAGAAAAAACAGCTGACCCTAAGTTATTAGAAATAAAAAAAATGTTTAAAGAAGAAATGTTGGAGCTATCAGGTGCAGGTCGTTATTTTTTTAAGACCGAGCACTTACCAGACAGCTTGTGGGTAGAGAGTAGTAACACCAAGCTACCGCCATCATCTGAATATATTTTCAAGGTAAGAAGTGGTGGTGTTATGTTTACCCAAGCCTGTGCCCAGCTGCTACAGCAGTTTCGCTTAGGGGAAAGTACGCTTACGCCAGTACAAATCTATGACCTTGAGACCCAGCAACTGTATAGTGAGGAGACTTTTTATTTTCTTAATTTGTGCGAGCGACGAGAGTACCTTCGAGACTTAGAGAAAGATGACATGTTGGTGTCTTTTATGACCGATGAAAAGGCTCTTCAGTATAGCGTTCGTGGTGACATCAAAAGTGGACAGTTACTAGTAGATCAGTCCGTACAGAACTGCGAGCTAGACCTATGGCACGACCCCTTACTAATGGGTCATGTATTTGTGTCCGATGCGATGCATGATGCTCTAGTACAAGCGAATATGGACAGTCAATGGAATATGATGTCTTGTCAGCTGGTTTGATGCTTCATCCTTAAATATTACTAATATTAAGTTTACTGTTTTATTCTAAATCGCGAACCTTAAACGACACAGTTATATGCCAAACGCGCAGTTTTAATATAAAAAAACCCTGCCTATTAGCAGGGTCTTCAATGATTGCACCGATTATCTAAAATTGATGATTAGCTTTTTAGCACAGATAAGATTTGCTGCTTAACGTCATCGATACCTTGTGTACCATCAAACTTATTGTAGCTTGGTGCATTATCATCTTCTTTGGCTTTGTCTTGATAAAAACCAACGAGCGTTGATGTTTGCTCATGATAAGTGGCTAAGCGATCACGAATGGTAGACTCTTGATCGTCTTCACGCTGGATAAGCGCTTCGCCAGTCACATCGTCGAGCCCTTCTTGTTTAGGTGGATTGTGATCGACATGATAAACACGACCTGATCCTGGATGCTGACGACGACCAGATAAACGCTTAACAATCTCATCATCAGGCACACTGATTTCAATCACATGGTCAATAGCAACGTCGGCATCAGCAAGTGCTTGCGCCTGTGGAATAGTACGCGGAAAACCGTCCAAAATACAACCATTGACACAATCAGGCTTAGCGATACGTTCTTTCACTAGGTTAATAATGAGGTCGTCAGACACCAAACCACCAGCATTCATGATGTCTTTGGCTTGTTTGCCAAGCTCGCTACCTTCTTTGATTGCCGCACGCAGCATATCACCAGTTGAAATCTGAGGGATACCATATTCTTTAGAAATGAACTGGGCTTGGGTACCTTTACCGGCGCCTGGTGGACCTAGCAAAATAATACGCATCATTATACTACTCTCCTTAATAAATAGGATTTTGGGACTAATAAAACTTAGGGATTGGTTGGTTTCAGAGCTACCTTACCTTGTGGCTCTACAAACCTCAAGTATTTTCATTATTGCGGCAGCAAGTTGCTATGACTTATCTGTTCATATAACCCTGTTGCACGCTGCCATATCGAACAGCAGTCGCGCAACAACGCTTAGATCGTCAATGCTGACAGACACAAAAAACCTCTTATGGTATCTGTTGGTTAATTTCTACGGTGGCCTGATCTTGATCAGCGCGAATCACCACTGGATTGCCTGATAGATCTCCTGACTCTGCGTTTGCTGTACCACTATGGCTAATACGAGCAATGACTGCCAGCTGCACTTTTTCAGATCGGGCGGACTGTAGCGTACGCTCAGGCATCATTGCATCAAGATCACTTAGGCTAATTACCGCCTCGCCTTGTTTGATAACGCTAATTGGCAAGCGCTTAGCGGCAAATGGTGGCCCACCTTTTACATCACGTATCGCAACAAATAACACATCGTCACCCTTCACCAGTGGCAACAAGTTAGCATTGATTCTTACTGTCACCTCAACACCTTCGGATGCTTGCTGCTGCTGAGCGGTCACATTGGCACTTAATTCATCTAAACTTGCCAGCGCTTGAGAATGATCGCCGGGCTTGGCAGCGATGCTCTCACGCAAACGCTTAATCCAGCCTTGTGCTTGCTCAAAGTTACTACTGCGTGCCTCACCCATCGCCATTAGCATTTGTGCGCCCTCATGCTCTGGATTTTTGGCCAGTACGTCTTGTAGTACTCGGCGACTATTGGCATCCAGCTGGCCTTTACTAGCAAAAAAGCTAATTTGTGCGTAAGTAATTGCAATCTCTTCATTATCTGGCGACAAACGATATGCGCGGGACAATGCCTCTATCGCAGAATCAGTCGCTTCTAATGATAAAAACAGCTCAGACAGACGCATCCAACGATTGGGGTCGTCAGCATGGCGATAAACATTGGTCTGCATGGCACTAATCAGTTGCGTACCATTTTCGATTGCCCACGCTGGCGGCTGATCAATCTTACCTGTTAATAAGTCATCGGCGACTTGACCTACTTTGTCCTCGCTTGCCCAAAGATCAAACACAGGCGTGCGATCACCGACCATCAAATAAGCCATAGCGGTCAGCACAGGCACCCAAACCATGATGATCAATCGGCTCTTGATGCCAGGCGCAACCATTGGCATGACTTCACGCTGTGCATCCAAGAGCTGACGTTCAAGCTCAAGCTTTTGATTTTGATAATGGACATCATCAATAATGCCGCTGTCTTTGTCGGTTTTTAGCTCTGCCAGACGCTCGCGAAACACAGCAATATTGATATCTAATAGCTGATTGTCCACAGGTTTATTTGATGTGCGTGAAGCTCTTAGCCACGGCAAGATAGCAATTACAGCAAGTACTAGAGCAATAAGTAAGCTTAAAGCAATAAATAAGCCAACAGTAGAGAATAGGGTCATTTTTTGTCCTCAAGGCTTGTGATGTCATGATCGTTTTTTTCATCATTATCAGTACGTGATAAGAGGCGATCAAGTTCGGCTCTTTCAGCAGCAGATAAAGCTGTAGCAGTACTGTCTACCTTTATGCCACTCTCTCCACTAGCAACAAGCTGACGTCTTTTGCTCTGCCAAAACCATCCTATCAGTAGGGTGATGAGCAGTAACGGCGGAAAAAACCACAAGATCCACGTTGATGGACGCACAGGCGGTTTATAACTGATAAAATCGCCATAACGCTCTTGCATATAAGCGCGAATCTCACCATCACTACGACCATCTTTTACCATGTCGTAGGTTTTTTGTTTTAAGTCTTGTGCGATTGGTGCATCAGATCCTGCCAAATTCTGGTTTTGGCATTTTGGGCAACGTAGCTCCTCAATCAGACCACGATACTGCGCTTCTTGCTGCATAGAGTCAAAATCATACACTTCAATTGCAGCATAGCTTGTCACACTCAGCAGACAAGCTATGATTAAGCTTGCCAGCTGTATAGTAAAGGCCTTCAACGGATTGGCTATCATTGACACACCTCCTCAACCTGCCTCATATCTAGACTCACGTTGTTACTATTGGCATCGTTAAGTACCATCAAACAAGGAGCAATACGACTTTGCCAGTTGCTTTCGTTGATCTCACCGATAATATGCTGACGAATAATGCCTTCACCATCGACAACGAAGGTTTCAGGTGCACCTGTCAAACCCAAATCTAAAGCAAACTGACCAGACAAATCCTGAATGGACATCGAGAATGGATCACCGCCTCGGTTTAAATATCCCAAGGCATCGCCAATCTCATCTTTATAATTGACACCCACCAAATTGACACCGCGCTCTTCTAACTTCATTAAAAAAGGATGCTCAATGATGCAAGTTGGACACCAAGAACCCCAAATATTCATCAAAAACGGCTTATCAGGCAAGTTTTCATTGGTTATGGTACGACTGGTATCAGACAATAAAGGCAGCTCGAAAGCAGGCACTGGACGCTCAAGTGCTGTATTGGTCACGATATCCGTCGGCTTACCCAAACGCATGTATAGCATAGCAATCAAACCAATAAATACGATAAGTGGAATCAAAAACCACAATTTAAGCTGCTTTTTATTCATGGTTTTAGTGGCACCTACCTTATCTTGCCTAGCTTTTTGATCAGAGGAATTGTTTGACGTGCTCATCTCACTTGTCCCCTATCTTCATGGTTGGCGCATCCAAATCAGTAGTAAAACCTGATTGCTTAGGCTCAATTGGCGTCAGCGTTTTGATTTTTTTAATACGATAGCGGCTGTCAAATATACTCAATGATGCCCCTAACGCCATAATAAGCGCACCAAGCCATATCCAGCGGATAAGCGGTTTGACATAAATACGGAAGGCCCACTCATTGCTGTCTTCGGCGATAGGTTCGCCAAGTGCCACATATACATCACGCATTAGACTGGCATCAATAGCAGCTTCTGTCATGGGCATCATACTGATAATAAAGTTGCGTTTTTCAGGGTATAAAGTGGTCACAGCGCGCCCATCTTTGCTGATAGCAACTTCTGCTTGGGTGGCATCAAAATTACTACCTTTAAACTCACGGAAACCTTTAACGACAAAATCATAACCTTGGACATGGACACTGTCATTCGGTCCTAGAGCGACATCACGCTCGATACTCAAAGTAGTGGTAAAGGCGACACCGATGACCGCAATAATGACACCAATATGCGCTGTCTGTTGACCCCAATAGCTTAACCGTAACTGACGTAAGCCTTTAAGACGGCCGGGCGCGTTTTTGGTCTTGTCTCTAAAATCAACAACCATCCACAGCAGTACCCAAAAACTAATAGCCAAAGTCACGCCAATATTGAGCATCGCAGACGGGCTGGTAAAATACGCGATAATCGCAGCCAACACTAGACTGCTTACCGCAATAACCATGCCTGCACCTAAAAGCGGTCGACTGTCTTTCTTCCAGCGAATATTTGAGCCCATGCCCATCGCTATCAATAACAGCCATGTCAACGGGACAAACAACGCATTAAAATACGGAGGACCGACCGATACCTGACCTAAGTTAAAGGAGTCAGCAATGATAGGATACAGCGTACCAAGTAAGACGACTAAGGTCGAAATCAAAAGAATGACGTTGTTAATAACTAAAAATGACTCACGTGAAATCAGCTGATATTGACTTTCGACGGTCAAACGCCAGCCGCGTACAGCAAACATGAGCAAACCACCGCCAATAATCACACCAAGAATTACTAGTATCACAAGGCCACGTGTCGGGTCAGCGGCAAACGAATGCACCGAGGTAATCACGCCTGAACGCACAAGGAACGTACCCAGTAGACTGAGTGCAAAAGCAAAAATCGCTAGCATGATCGTCCAAGCTTTAAAAACACCGCGCTTTTCGGTAACTGCAAGCGAATGAAGCAATGCCGTACCCGCTAACCATGGCATCAATGACGCGTTTTCTACTGGATCCCAAAACCACCAACCACCCCAGCCAAGCTCATAGTAAGCCCACCATGAGCCAAGTGCGATACCAACGGTCAAAAATCCCCAAGCAGCCAATGCCCATGGACGCGACCAGCGAGTCCATACTGCATCTAATCGACCTTCCCACAATGCCGCCATACAAAAAGCAAATGGCACGACCAAACCCACATATCCCATATAAAGCATAGGCGGATGGATAATCAAACCAAAATCTTGCAGCACAGGGTTTAAATCTGCGCCATCCACAGGTAAATTGGGCAATGTGCGATCAAATGGTGAGGACGTAAATATCAGCATCGCCAACATCATCATCTGTACGCCAGCTAAGACCACCAGTACTCGCGCACGCATAGACAATGGTAGACCACGGCTAAAATAGGAAACCAGCGCACACCAAGTGGCCATAATGGTCATCCAAAGCAGCAACGAGCCTTCATGACCGCCCCAAGTCGCCGACAATTTATAGTACCAAGGCAACAAAGTATTGGAGTGCTGAGTGACATAGACTAGGCTAAAATCATTGTAATAAAAGCCTGCCATCAACGCTGCAAATGAGACAATCATGGCAGCGAACTGTGCCCACGCCAGACTTGGCGCCAAACGTTGCCAAGCAACGTGATCGCGCATGACCCCAATGGTCGGTAATACCACCTGCAAAATCGCCAATATAAAGGCGGCTAGCAAGGCAAAATAACCCAATTCTGTGATTAACATACGGTCTAACCTTGTTTACCTTAATACGGTCATTGTTTATTTAGGGATTAGGAGTTTAGGACAGTCAGAACCATCCAGTAAGTGTTATTGCTACTGCCACCGTGATCGCCAACAGCTGTATCAGCAGAGGAGACTTACAGCGAAGTACATTAGCGTTAACTTGTCACGTTTTTGTATCCACTCTGTATGCGATGTGTATAAAAAACCAAAAGCTTATTGGTTATTGAATTGATGGGAAAAATACCAAGACTAGATGTAACCAGCCTGCCAAAAAACCCGTCAAACCGCCAAGAATAATCAAAGTCATCTCATCTTCACGAAAGGCTGGACGCAGCAAGTTTTGAAATTCACGCGGGGTCAACGCACGAATTCGATCACGAAATAAGCCAAATATTTTACTGGCACGGCTTTCGTTCAGTTCAGGATCACGCAGTGGTACCATCGTGGCAATGATAGATTTATCAATAATGGTATTTTTTAGCTGACCATACTCGCGACGACCCAAACCGACGCGCAATGTGGTGCTAATGACAGGTGACTCTAGCACTTTATATAAATGCGATTTCATCAACTCACGTGTTTGCGCTGCACGGTCACCATACATCATCTCATTCATGATGTTCTCAAGCGTGACCAAATCCTTTACGACAATTTCAGCGAATACTTCAGACACTTCCTCTTGGCGCTTCATAAAGCCACCTTGCAGACGATACTGTGCGATATGCGGCATCTGCGGTTTGATAAATGGGAAGCGGCTTTGAGCGGTAAAAAACTTTAAATACGGTATAAAGTGCGGTTCTACTGGGTTAAATACCATCCAAATCGCGATCCAATTGGTGAGAAAACCCCAAATTGCGGCAAAAAACGGCACCGTCCAATGCTGCGGTACCACCAAGAAGATAAACATTTGGATAATACCAAAAATCAAACCAATCAAAGCACTGATGTGCCAAATAAAATTAATCTCTTTTTGACCCACTTTTAAAAACATATTGACCATCAAACGACGATCACTTTCCATCGTGTTAACAATCATCTTACGCATATCAACCAAGTCTTCGACGTGATAAGTAAGATCAGTCACCAAAGATTGCATAATATTGGGCAACTCTTGGTGCGCTTGGGCATAGACACGGCGTTTTAACGCGTAAGGCAGATTACCCCACAGCGCAGGCGAGTGATCGAGCATGATCTCATCAATCAATGGCTCAAGATTTTTGTCGACCGTATCGGTGATAAATATCGCCATCTGCTCAGGTTCCATGGCCTGAAAGAACTCATCAAGCGACCCAAGTTTTGATAGCGTCTGATCAACGATAACGCCTGATATTTTACCTGCCTTACGTGGGACAATGCCTTGCCAGCCAATACCCGGTAACCCAAAAAATGGGAAGTTTGGAATACGAATACCCCAAAACTTAATCGGATAAAACAGCATTTTAAGAGCCATCCACACGTGTATCCAAGTGACAAATGCCGTCACTGGTGGAATGGTTAGCATGGCAAAAAACTCTGGGTGCTCAGCTATCGTCTGCCACAATGAATTTGCATCCATGACTTATCTTGCCTCTGACAAGTTGATTGTCGTTGCTAATAAATTGTTGTTGCTAATGAACAGCTCTTAGCAAATTAGAACGCTTAAAAGAACGCGTCCTGCCTATAACTGTTTCTATAAAATAAAAACAATGACTATAAAATAAATCGCCTGATTTTAGCATACTTGCTATCTATTAGCACACGTAGAGCCTAGGCAAGTTGTGACTAGAGATGACACGTTTCACTACTCATCAACACTGACAAAACCCTTGCCCTAACTCGCAAGCACTGAAGCTCACGTTAATGACAAAATAAGTGGTCAAATACTGCGCCCTCTTATTTGTTCTGCTATAATTCGCGAGTAAATGCCAGTACTTCTCTCACGGCTATTTCGTGTCTAAGTTAATGCGTCATAATTGCAAATAATATCTATCTATGTGATTGAAATCCTTCGCATTATCCTTTATGCTCACCGCACTTTGGTTCACGACCCCGCTCATTTACCTCTCTTTTATTGACTCACTGACTGTTTGGGCTCTAAATTTATATGAATAAACCGCTAACTCCCGATACCGAACAGGCCAACAGTGTTTTTACCAGTCGTATTATCATCCTTGGGATTGTGATATTTATTGGTTTGGGCGGCTTGATAATGCGTTACGGCTATTTGCAGGTCTATGCTCATGATAAATACACCACGCAAGCTGACAACAACCGTATTAAACTGATATCTGCTCCGCCAAGTCGCGGCTATATTTATGATCGTAATGGCATCATATTGGCAGACAATCAACCCGTTTTTACGGCCATGTTGAGCCCTGATGAAGTTGAAAACCCAGAACGTACGTTACATTTGCTTGCGCCTATCTTTGAGCTGACAGAAAAAGACATTACTGATATTTTGGCGCGTCTGAGTAAAAGTAAAAATGACCCTGTGACGATTAAAATTGACGTCACTGAAGCGCAGTTGGCTCAGTTTAGTGAGCGTAAACCCTTCTTTCGCGGTGTGACTATTCAAAGCAAATTGACGCGCTCCTACCCTTACGATGAGTTATTTGCACACGTCATCGGTTATGTAGGCCGTATCAATGACAAAGAATCCAAACGCATTGATAAGGACAAATATGCGGGCACCGATTTGATCGGTAAAATTGGTATCGAAGATTATTATGAAGATATCCTGCTGGGACAACCGGGTTACCAATCGGTAGAAACAGATGCACATGGCAATATTTTGCGCCAATTGGATACCAAGCCGCCTATATCAGGCAATGACATTACATTAAGCTTAGATTACGGCTTACAAACTGTGGCGCAGCAACAGCTTGATGGGCGCCGCGGTGCGATTGTCGCAATTGATCCAAAAAACGGGGACGTATTGGCGTTTGTCAGTAATCCAAGTTATGACCCAAACCCCTTTATTTCTGGCATCTCTTTTAAAGACTATGATGCACTACGAGAAGATCTTGATCAGCCACTATACAACCGAGCGCTACAAGGAACATATCCACCAGGCTCGACCATCAAGCCCTTTGAAGGCTTGGGCGGTATTCATTATGGTTTACGTAATTGGGATACCACCATTTATGATCCCGGTTATTTTAGCTTACCTGGGGATTCGCATCGATTCCGTGATTGGAAGCGCGGCGGCCATGGCACGGTAAACTTAAAAAAATCTATCGTGATGTCAGTTGATACTTATTATTATAAGCTAGCTTACGAGATGGGCATTCAGCGCTTGCATGATTGGATGGTACGCTTCGGTTTTGGTGAGCAAACGGGCATCGACTTACCCAACGAAAAATCAGGGATTATGCCATCGCCCAAATGGAAAAAAGACACTTATGATAAAGGATGGTTACCGGGCGAAACCATCTCGGTTAGTATTGGTCAAGGGTATTTCTTAGCCACGCCATTACAAATTGCAAATGCGACCGCTATGACAGCAAGCAAAGGCTATCACATCACCCCGCATTTATTAAAAAGTAGCGATGGCGCGGCAGCAGTCAACGTCATCACCAAGCCTGATGGCAAAATTGATTACAATGGTAAGCCTTCTGATTGGCTGCGTATGCATGACGCAATGGAAGCAACCGTTGAAAGCGGTACAGCACGCCGCGCTTATAATCCAAAGTATCGTATCGCTGGCAAATCTGGAACCGCGCAGGTAAAATCTATTGCCCAAGGCAAAAGTTACAATAAAGCAGCGTTAGATTCGCGGCACTGGGATCATGCTTGGTTCAATGGCTTTGCGCCAGTAGATGACCCACAGATCGCCCTTGCTGTCTTGGTCGAAAACGGCGGTGGCGGTGGTGCTGTAGCTGCCCCTATTGGTCGCGAATTGTTTGATTATTGGGTAATGCAGCGCAAGACCAACCCTATTTTGCCACCATCAGCGGATGAGCTTCGCGCTATTAAACGTCAAAAGGCATTGGCCAAAGCGGCACGCGATGCCATACGTGATAAAGAGGCAAAAGCACTAGAAGAAAAAGCCGCATTGACAGTAGCGGCATCTGAATAAAAAGACGGTAAAAGAGACATACTATGACAAAACACTCAAGCAACCGTGAGCCTAAGAAAAATTTGAAAGCCAAAAATACGGCGGCAGGCGACGTACGTATTATTGGCGGTCAGTTCAAACGCCGCGTTGTACGTTTTGTCGAGGCTGAAGGTTTACGTCCCACGCCAGATCGCCTGCGAGAGACGTTATTTAACTGGCTGCTGGCTGATATTCATGGTGGTTACGTACTTGATAGCTGTGCTGGTAGTGGCGTTCTAGGATTTGAAGCCTTATCGCGCGGCGCCGCTCATGCGACCTTTATCGAAGTAAACCCTGCACAAAATCAGATGCTACGCCAGAGTGCTGAGCAGTTAAAGCTCGATACCACTACTTATCAAATCCTGCAAGGTACAGCAGAGCAGATATTGACGCAAAACCAACTGACTCAGCGCTATTTTGACGTGGTTTTCATCGATCCGCCTTATGCTCAGGATCTGTGGCAGCCTATTTTAACAGCATTAATTACTCATTCATTCGTCGATACAAATACGCTGATTTATTTGGAAGCAGATATTGACTTAGACAGTCAATTGAGACAGCTGGCGAATACGCTTAACGAAAGTTTGGATTTGCATCAACAAGCAACCCAAAAGACAATCCGCTTTGAGTGTTTAAAACAAACCAAAGTTGGACAAGTTGTCGCTGGACTTTATCAGTTGTCATTGTCATAATTATATAGTGTTGGCTAAGATAACAGCCATTAGTATTTGATGAATGCTATTTTGTAAAATCATCAATATCTGCTAAAAATGTCTAAAACCGCTTAAAAACTGGCCCAACGCTGCAGTTTAATGTATATAAGGCAAAAATAAACCCCAATGCAGCTTGCAAGCGTAGGCGCTACTGCTTATAATGTGCAGTCTGTTTTTTGAGAGCCCCGTTCCCAGCTAAACTCTCAACGAATTCTAATTTTAAGGTTTTATCATGAAAACACTTAGTGCAAAACCAGCTGAAGTGACCCATGACTGGTATGTCGTAGATGCTGACGGCAAAACCCTTGGTCGCTTAGCCACTCAAATCGCTAGTCGCTTACGTGGCAAGCATAAGCCTTCTTTTACGCCGCACGTAGACACTGGTGATTTTATTGTTGTCATCAATGCTGACAAAATCACGGTAACGGGTAAAAAAGCACAAGATAAAAAATACTATCGTCACAGTGGTTACCCAGGCGGTATTAAAGAAACCAACTTCAATAAGCTGCTTGCACATAAGCCTGAAGATGTTCTACACAAAGCGGTTAAGGGTATGCTTCCAAAAGGCCCTCTTGGCTATGCAATGATCAAGAAGCTGAAACTGTATGCGGGTACTGAACATCCACATACTGCACAGCAACCTAAAGAACTAGACATCTAAGGATATACTTATGGAACGCAATTACGGAACTGGTCGCCGCAAGACGTCTACTGCTCGTGTATTTTTATCAAAAGGTACTGGTAGCATCGTTGTGAACGGTAAGCCACTTGACGAATACTTCAGCCGTGAAACATCACGCATGGTTGTTCGTCAGCCTCTAGAACTACTAGACTCTGCTAACGCATATGATCTATATGTAACTGTTGCAGGCGGTGGTATCAGTGGGCAAGCGGGCGCAATCCGTCACGGTATTACACGTGCATTGATCGAAGCTGACGAAACGCTAAAACCTGCTCTAAAAGCAGCTGGCTTCGTTACTCGTGACTCACGTCAAGTTGAACGTAAGAAATTGGGCCTACGTAAAGCACGTAAACGTCCACAATTCTCAAAACGTTAATCAAAGCTCTCTCTTATTTTCTTGGTGCTGTTGTCTTTTTCTCGGAGCGACAGCCACAACATTAAGTAAGGGTGTAGATTTGCAAAACCTTATAAGCTGGTCACAGCTTGTAAGGTTTTTTTATGCCTGTCCTTATAAATTATGTTCATAAACTATTCTAATAAACAATATACAGCGCAGCTTCTAAGATATTAATACTTATGCCAGTACATCAGATATGAATACGTTAAAACAGCTATGCTTTAAAGATTATTGCTTGCAAAGCGTTTGGCGCTACCCCATCATTATACTAAACGTTCATCGTTAACCTTAATGGTATAAGACAACTATAACCCGATGCCATAAACCGTGCTGCAAAAGGATATTATGAAAGCGCCCGAACAATATGATCCCAGTAAACCCTCTTCAAAGACTAGCATGTCATCGCCGACTGTGCAGCCACCCACTAAGTCGCCTGCGATACCTACTGGTACGCCGACGATCACGCAAACTCATAAGCGTACAGCACAGGCTGAGAAAAAGCCCTTCCAATGGGAATTTTTATTACCAAAATACTGGGGTATCTGGTTATTGTTTTTTATAATCTTGCCAATGATGTATTTGCCGCTACGTTGGCAATTTTGGTTGGGACGTCAGCTCGGTATTTTATGCTATAACGTTGCAGGCTCACGTCGCCGTGATACCTTGATAAATCTCAAGCTTGCTTTTCCGGAGAAGCCAGAAGCCGAACGTGAATTAATGGCAAAGCAAGTCTTTGTCAATCAAGGCATCGGCGTGTTCGAAACCTTATGTGCTTGGTTCCGCCCAAATGTCTTTACCCGTACTGTTTCCATTTCTGGACTACAGCATCTTATTAATGCTCAAAAAGACAAGCGTCCTGTGATCCTACTTGGCGCGCATTATACGATGCTTGATTTGGGTGGATTGTTTTGTGCCCAGTTTTTTCCTTTAGATTGTATGTATCGCACACAGAATAATCCGCTACTTGACTGGTTTATTTATAATGGTCGTACCAATCTCTTTGGTAAGCAAATCTCTAGCCGAGATATGCGTAGCTTAGTCACCTCTATCAAAGCAGGACATGTTATTTGGTATTCTCCTGACCAAGATTATGGCCTCAATCAAGGTGTAATGGCACCCTTCTTTGGCGTGCCAGCAGCCACTATTACTGCCGCCCGCCGCATGGCCAAATTGGGTGATAAATCGCGCCCACCCGTGTTTATGGCACTACATACTTATCGACGAACACCAGACAATTTACCAAGTGGTAAACGTCCACACTACCATTTGACTATTACACCAGCGCTAGATAATTATCCAAGCGATGATGAAGTCGCTGATGCGACCCGCGTCAATGAAGTGTTAGAAGGGTTGATTCGGATTGATCCAACCCAATGGATGTGGTTCCATCGTCGGTTTAAAAATGGCCCCGACGGGCGAACCGATATCTATAATAAGTAGGCTTTTATTCCCAACAAAATAACTTGGAAATTTTGCTATACTTTGCGGTTCATATTTTGCACAGTTACGCGCATCCCAACTAAGACGCACCTATAATAATTTGATAAACCAAATAACGGATTTCTCATGAGTAACAACAATATCTCTAATAGTCAAACCTCTGACGGCTTAACTTCTGATAACTCAGCCCAAACCAAACGCATCCTAACAGGTATCAAACCAACGGGTATTCCGCATTTGGGCAATTACGTCGGCGCCATTCGTCCCGCGATTGAATCCATTCAAAACAGCGATCACGAAGCGTTTTTCTTTTTGGCGGACTATCATGGTATTATCGGCTGCTATGATCCAGCGATTATCCATGAGTCGACCAAAACTATTGCTGCCACTTGGATTGCGTGTGGCCTTGATCCTGAACGCGTGACCTTTTATCGTCAATCAGATGTGCCTGAGATTTCCGAGCTTGCTTGGATTTTAAATTGTTCATGTGCCAAAGGCCTGATGAATCGTGCTCACGCTTATAAAGCATCTGTCGATATCAACATGGCAAAAGGTGATGTCGATCCTGATCAGGGCGTAACGATGGGTCTATTTGGCTATCCGGTGCTCATGGCCGCTGATATTTTAATGTTTAATGCAACCCACGTACCTGTCGGCCGCGATCAAATACAGCACATTGAGATGGCACGTGATATTGCCGGTACGTTCAATCATCGCTATAAACCACTATTTACCTTACCATCCGCTGTCGTTGACAATGACATACCGCTATTGACTGGACTGGATGGTCGCAAGATGAGTAAGAGTTATAGCAACACCATCCCGCTATTTGGTGAGCCTAATCCACAGGTAAGTCCTGAAAAACAGATGCATAAAGCAATTATGAAAATTGTGACCAACTCACAATTGCCTTCTGAACCAAAAGATCCTGATGACTCTGCTATCTTTGAGATTTACAAAGCCTTTGCTACCCCTAAAGAGATTGCGGACATGCGCGCACAATATGCAGCTGGTATCGGCTGGGGTGATGCCAAGCAAGCCTTGTTTGATAAAATCAATAGCGAGATTGCTCCGTTCCGCGCGCGCTATGAAGAACTGATGGCTAATCCAAAGGAGCTAGAAGAAATCCTGCAAATGGGAGCAGAAAAAGCCCGTCGTCATAGTCGTAAGCAGCTAGATAAAACGCGCCGCGCGATTGGTATTCGTCCGCTTGCTAAGCTTAAATAGTAACAATATAAAAATCTACGAACTTAAAGTAGAAGCATAAACAAGGTATCGCTGATGTCAAGGCTTAACGTATTTAACGACACGTATTTTTTGTCTTATTGTCAGAGCTTATACGAGGCTGATAGCGCGTATGACAGCGAGCAGACGGACAGACTAAATCGTCATCGTCACTTAGAGCCAGAGTCTGCCATGTTTCTAGCAAGCCTTGTTATGATGCAAAAGCCTAAAGAAATATTGGAAATTGGTACTTCAACTGGATTCTCTACTTTGTGGCTTGCTTATGGCTTACGTCACGACTCTCACGCTCATTTTACCTCGTTAGATATAGATGAAGAAAGAAGTGACATTGCTAGACAACATCTGCAAGCGGTCGGGCTATCGGATCTGGTTGATATAAGAGTGCAAGATGCTTTCGAGTTTTTAAATCAAAACGATAAGACTTTCGATTTTATATTTTTGGATGCAAAGCGGCAGTTTTATTGCGATTATATTGCCTCTCTACACCGCTCACTCACGATTGGTAGCGTTCTTGTTGTAGACAATGTCATTTCTCATTGTGATGAGGTTTGCCAATTTTTAGCAGCCTTTACAGACGATACCCGTTATATTTGTCATACGTTAGAGATGGGTTCAGGCTTATTTATGGCAGTGCGTCAGGAACCTTAACTATGACAGATATGTTTGATACTAGCGCTATCCGTATCTACCAGACACCAGTGCAGCATTTGCCAGATGATTTGTATGTACCCCCGCAAGCGTTTGCTATTTGGTTGGAGCAATTTGCTGGACCATTAGATTTTTTGTTGTATCTCGTCAAAAAAAGCAATGTCGATTTGACGCAGCTGCCTATCTTGCCCATCACTGAGCAGTACTTGGCTTATATCAGTGAACTGGACACGGCACATTTTGAGTTGGCAGGTGATTATTTATTGATGGCCTCAACATTGATTGCCATCAAAACTGAGCTTCTACTGCCTAAACCAGAAACACCTACCGATGAGCGCGACCCAAAGGCCGAGCTTATTGAACGATTAGAAGAATATGCTCAAATCAAAGCGGTCAGTCAGCGTTTAGACAACTTAGTTCGCTTAGAGCGTGATGTGTTTTTGGCGATGGTGAGTATGCCAAGTCAAGAAGTTATGAGTGCTGAGCTGCCAAGTTACTCCCCTACTTTATTGATTGATAGTCTCTTTAAAATGCAACTGCAGCCTGATTATCAGATGCATACTATCAAAGTCGATAGCGTACCGCTCGCTGACCGTATCGCCAGTATCAGTCGCCAGTTAAGTACAGAAGGCGCGCGCTCCTTTTATGATCTATTAGATAAAGCGCAAGGCAAAGTCGGCGTGGTCGTAAGCTTCGTCGCTGTACTGGAGTTAATGAAGCGCCAGCTGATCGGTGTGATGACGACTGATGCAGATAACGACAGCTTAGCAAGCACTACTGATGAGCTTCAATCTGACACTGGAAATCAGCTTGAGCAATTGACGTTGCAGTGGCTGGTTTAGGCAAGAGGCTTTATAGTCGATTTACTTTAAAACCGATACAGTGCTACTGAGATGCTTGCTTGTAGAATAACGGTTTCGCAGCCTCTGTTTAGTAGCAAGCAAGGGAAATTTATATCAGTAGCACGTAGTTATTTACGTATCGATTTTATTTCGAACCAACTATATTATTTCTTACTACTGGCGTGATTAAAAACCCCATAATTAAAGAAGAGTACCTAGCCCATGTTCGATGCGGATGACACCAAGCACGATCACAACACACTAAAACCGTTATCCGCAAACATGCCTTTATCGACTGATGAACAGCAGTACCTTGAAGAGGTAAGCAAGCATATTGAAGTGCTATTACACGCCTCAGAAGCACCGCTTACAGCAAATGATCTTAAAAAGCATTTGTCTGTGTCTACTAAAGAGTTAGAGCAGGCATTAAACGTATTACAAGCGCGTTTAGATCTAGGTGTTCTGAGCTTACATAAGACAGCCAGTGGTTATCGTTTGCAAATCTCAGACACCTATAGTCCATTAATACAGCGCACGTTTCCTCAGCGTCAAGAACACTTGGGCCAAGCATTGCTTGAAACATTGAGCGTCATTGCCTACAAGCAACCTGTGACACGTAGCGACATCGAGCATGTACGCGGTGTGACACTATCAAGCAATATCTTGCGGCAACTGTTTGACAAGGGCTGGATAATGGAAAAAGGCCACAAAGATACCTTAGGGCGTCCAGCACTATTACATACTACTGCCCAGTTTTTAGATGCTTTTGGATTGACAAATCTTAGTGAATTGCCACCGATGCCAGACATAGAAGGTATTCGGGCAATGTCATAACGAGCTTATCTCTATAAAATAGGCTCGATACGCAAAAAACCAAAGTGTTTTCAACACCAACAGCCCATTTTTACATTCATAAAAAAAGGACAGCCCTTATAAGGTCTGTCCTTTTTTATTGTATCAAGCCAGATCAGCTCAACAATGAATGTGACTGATTGACATCATAAGTTCACAACTTATTGATTGATGACATCAACACCCTTTGGTGGCGTAAACTTAAACTGACTGCTACTAATGCTTGGATTTAATTTAATGTTGCTAAACTTAATCGAAGTGGTCTGACCTAAGCTGTCATTTAGTACCATCATTACAGGCTTACCGCCGCTAAAACTCATTGATAGACTTTTAAAGCTGGCACTGTCTGATTTTGGATACAGCACATAGTAGTTTTTATTGTCATACGGTTGAGTAATTTTGAAGTTCTTATCAATTTTACTTGGATCACCTGATAATAAAAGTGCTGGTGTATTACCAATCTGGCTATCGACGTTTTGCTTGGTCGCCTGCTCCAAATCCTTGTCATAAACCCACATAGAGCTACCGTTAGCAACAATTAGCTGCTGTGAAGGTGATTTTGTTTCCCAGCGGAAGTTGTTTGGGCGCTGTACACTCATCGCACCTGAAAAAGTTCCACTATTTGCGCCTTTAGTTGTTTGGCTAAAATTTGCAGTCATACTTTTTGTGTTTGTTAATAACTTATTTAAACGTTTAGCCGCAGTCAAATTATCTGCAGGGGCTGCCGTTGCAGATTGCGTCAATGCAATCATAGGTGCTGCAACACCAAGTGATGTCATTAATACCCCTGTTAAAGCGCCACTCATTATTTTTTGTTTTAGGGTTGTTTGTTTGGTTAATAAAGTCATTATTGTTCCTCTCTCAAAATGCATAATCGCTTAAAATAAAATGTCTTAATAAATTTTTGTTTTCTGTAATTGTCTATTAGGCCAATAAAAATTGGCGCTTATAAACGATTGGGATAGTGTGCCACTTTTTTTATTACGCGCCTAGTCATGATTTGCAATCATTACTACGCCTGCGATACAGGCTTGTAACCATAGTAGTTACACTGTATTAACAGATATGAGCAGATAAATTTGTGGCTCCTTCCTGTCTTTTCATGGAGATTTATCACCGTTTGCAACGATAAAAAAAAGCCCCTACTACCAAATGGTAGTAGAAGCTTTTAGTCATTCCGTTATTTCACTCAAAAGAATAAAATAACATGAATGGTTGATTATGCGTTTTCAACAATAACATAACGACGGTTAAACTTACCTTTGGTCGCAAACTTTACAACACCATCATTTAGTGCAAATAAAGTATGGTCACGACCCATGCCAACGCCTTCGCCTGCATGGAACTCAGTACCACGTTGACGAACGATGATGTTACCAGCAGTAATAGCCTGGCCACCAAATATTTTTACGCCAAGCATTTTTGGGTTTGAATCACGACCGTTACGAGTCGAACCGGCAGCTTTTTTATGTGCCATGAGAAAATCTCCTTGTTAATGTGACTTATCGCTGATGCGACAACTCTTAAGCATTTAGTGCGCTATTTAGCAGTGATAGCTAAATGAGTAATTAGGCATTAATGGCTTTGATTTTTAACAAGGTGTACCATTGGCGGTGACCTTGCTCTTTGTGATAATGCTTACGACGGTTGTGCTTGATGATACGGATTTTTTCGCCGCGACCATGCTCAACAACTTCAACTTCAACGCTAGCGCCATCAACGACAGGCTGACCGATTTTGACGTTATCGCCGTCAACAACCATCAACACGTCTTCAAATTTGATTGTTTCGCCTTTTTCTGCTTTTAGCAATTCAACTTTAAGCAATTCATCGACGACTACACGGTGCTGTTTACCACCAGTTTTGATTACTGCGTACATTGTATGACTCCGTTTAACCCGTGTGCCGTGGCTGATATCATACCAACGCTTTTACGACGAACACGACAGGGAAAAATTAAAGGCAAGATTTTACGTCTTTTTACTTATAAAAGCAAGTCGCACATCTTGTCTTTGTAGGGCAAAGAGCATAAAACACCCATCTCATATCATGCTATGTGACAGTATTTATAAATACACCAGCGATGATGCTAAGTATAAAGACATGCCATACTATAATAATAGATAGTTCTATATGTCTAAGGATGGATATTATAACGCATGTAATCAGTTACTTACAGACTTTTATTAGTCCATTATACGACATCAACTTAATTGACAAATAAAACGTTGCATAGTTATCATTTTCGCAAATATTTATTGATTTCATTCCACTGTACTACAGGGCTAGTATAGATCATAAGCTCTGCGCAAATAACAAGCTTTTGCTCTTTCATTGACATATTTTAACCAACAATTTAAAGAGACAGCTATGCTATTATAGACAAAACGTTGCTTTACCTATAATCACTCTATTATAAAACAGTTACAGCGTTTACCTTGGTTGCCTTGTACCTCTTTTGGATTGAATCAACTATATACTTAGAGTCAAGGCTATAAAAAACTCTCTTTATTCTTATTAATATGACTATTCATTATGACCAGCACCTCTTCAAGTAATAGCCCTTCTACCCTTCAATCTACGCTTAGCTATGCTGACATCCAAAACATTGTGGCTGATGATTTTGAGATTATGGATAAGCAAGTATTTGGTAGTCTTAACTCAAAAGTCAAACTGGTAATGAGTGTCTCACAGCATGTCATCGATGCAGGCGGCAAACGTATGCGCCCACTGATTACCTTGCTATGTGCCCGTATGTTCGATGATGCGCCCTCAAAACAAGCCATGCATTTGGCAGCAATTACCGAAATGCTGCATACCGCAACCTTGGTTCATGACGATGTGATTGATGAGTCAGGTCAGCGCCGCGGCAAACCCACAGCCAATGCCACGTGGGACAATGCGACAGCGGTTTTAGTTGGAGATTATCTGATTGCTCGCGCTTTTAACCTGCTGGTTGGCTTTCAAAGCTTACCCCTATTGCAAGTTTTTTCGGACGGCACCTGTGATATCGCTGAAGGTGAGGTATTACAGCTTCAACACCAGCACAACCCAGCTGCGACAGAAGAGGACTACTTGCGTATTATTGATGGCAAGACCTCACGCTTATTTATGATGGCGACTCAGGGCGCTGCGATTTTACAAGACAAAACAGAGCATATGCAGGCACTGGGTGATTTTGGTCAGCACTTTGGTAATGCGTTTCAGATTATTGATGATGTCCTTGATTATAGTGGTGACAGTGCAGTGATGGGCAAAAACTTGGGCGATGACTTGGCAGAAGGTAAGCCGACTTTGCCTACCATCAAAGCGCTTGAGCTGTTAAAAGACAGCGACTTTGAAGGCTATGATCAATTACGTATCGCTGTACAGACAGGTAAAACACCAAACACTGAGCAGCTTATCGAATTGGTACGCCAATCAGGGTCGTTAGACTATTGTAAGAAGCGGGCGTTAGAAGAAACCAAATTGGCGCAAGAAGCCCTTCATACATTGCCTGATAATCAGTATCGTAAAGGTCTCTATCAATTGACTGAACTTGCCAGCGCTCGCTTACTGTAACTGTAGCTTTGAATGCTACTGTCAATAATATATAGAGTCGAATATTCATCGTTAGAGAAAAAGGATGGAATACTGGAGTCATGCGCAGATTTAAGGGTTGCCAAATTAGTTTTTTTGTTTACAAACCCGATTTATCGCACTTTCAAGACCTTTACGCTCGTATGGCTTTGCTATTTTCACAAAATTTTACAATAGCTTTCAATTGAAGATTGTATGTGTTTGGATTAGCTGGTACTAGCGATAACGCTTACTGTACCGACCTCTACTTCTTTCACGCAAATCTATCTAATCTTTTTTCGTTCTAAATCCTGCGCTCAATTACTTGACTGTGGGGTTACCCCTATAGTTTATAATAACTCATTAAATTTATCAGTCGAATTTGTAGTTTAGCTACAGATTTGAAGTGAAAGACTCCTATTCCCATACTTAACTACTCTTTTGCTACTAGGTGTCCTAGTAGCGAGATTTTGCTAAATAAATGTAATCAAATATTAATTTAGCAGAGATAGTATGGGTGCTTGGAGTAAATACTAATTTTAATATTCGATTCACTAAGATTTATTGATAATTTTTTATACTGTCATTATTTATTTTATACATATTGCCGAGGACATTGATGAAGCATTCTTATCTGGCGCTTGTAATAGCATCTGTACTATCTGGAGCTGTACTTATTGGCTGTGACAAAAACGAGGACGCCGCTGGTGAGCAAGCCGCACAGCAGCAGATGCCGCCTGCGGTGGTCAACGTGCAAACTGTCACTTTCGAGACTGTACCCCAAGTACAAACTTTTTCTGGACGCACAACGGCTTATCAAACCGCTGACGTTCGCCCGCAGGTAAATGGTGTCATTGACGAAGTACTGTTCCGCGAAGGAAGTAACGTCAAAAAAGGTCAACCACTTTATCGCATCAATACTGACAACTATGCTTCTTCTGTCGTTAGTGGTCAGGCCGCTGTGCAACAAGCACAGGCCAATTACCAGACAGCACAAGCAAACACTGCTAATGCAAAAGCTGAGCTGGCCAGCCGTCAAGCCTCATTAGCACAAGCGCAAAATGATCTACAGCGCTTACAAGGCTTAGTGAGCATTGACGCCATCTCAAAACAGCAATATGACCAAGCACAAACGCAAGTACGCACAGCACAAGCGGCGGTACAAAGCGCTGCCGCTGCTGTCGGACAAGCACAAGCCGGTGTCGAAAGTGCAAGAGCAGGTATTCAGACCGCTGAAGCAGGTTTAGATGCTAGTAATTTAGACCTCAACCGTACTATCGTACGTGCTCCTTTAACAGGGCGCACCGACCGCTCTAGTGTGACTGCGGGTACACTTGTAAGCGCCAGTCAAACTGCCCCTTTGGTCACTATTTCACGTCTAGACCCTATCTATGTCGATATCAGCCAATCGTCATCTGAGCTATTAAAGCTGCGTCAGCAAATATCTGAGGGCAAAGCGCAACCAGGTATGAACTCAGTTGAGCTGGTGTTAGAAGACGGCTCAGTCTATCCTGTACGTGGCAAGCTCGCATTGTCTGAAGCGAAGGTTGATGAGTCAACAGGTGCTGTGACCTTGCGTGCCATCTTCCCAAATAGCAATAATATCTTGCTACCTGGCATGTACGTGACTGCCCGCTTGACGCAAAGCGTGATCACCAATGCGGCTTTAGTACCACAAAGCGCTGTGACCCGTACTCCTAAAGGTGATACGCAAGTTTATATCGCTGATACGAACAATAAGATTCAAGTACGTCCAGTTACTATCAATGGCACCTACAATGGGCAATGGGTCGTTACGGATGGCCTACAAGCAGGTGATAAGGTAGTAGTGATTGGTGGTAGTAAGGTCAAACCTGATCAAGAAGTGGTTGTTAAGCCATTAGATAATACTAAGGCTGCGCCTTCTGCACCAAACGCTAAAACGCCGCAGCAAGCTGCAAAAACAGTGGATAATAAGCCAGCTGGTAATAATAATTCTAGTGAAAAACAAACAGAAGCCGCTGCACAATAATTCCATTCAAAGATAGGAAGACTTAGGGATATACTATGTCACGTTTTTTTATTAATCGCCCTATTTTTGCATGGGTATTGGCTATTTTGGTCATGCTCATCGGGGTGATATCGGTCATTAGCTTACCGATTGAACAGTATCCACGTATTGCACCACCGACTATTTCAGTCAGTGCCAGCTATCCTGGTGCTAACGCGCAAACCGTCGAAAACTCAGTAGTACAGATTATTGAACAGCGCATGAAAGGCCTTGATGGTCTCATGTATATGTCGTCGTCGAGTTCCTCGAACGGCAGCGCTTCTGTTACGCTTACTTTTGAAAACGGAACAGATTCTGATACTGCACAGGTACAGGTACAGAACAAACTGCAAGCGGCCATGAGCTCGCTGCCTGAGTCGGTACAGCGTCAAGGTGTCAACGTTAACAAATCCTCTAGCAGCTTCTTAATGGTGCTAGGGTTTGTCTCTGAAAACGACAGTATGGATCGCAGCGATATTGCCGATTATGTCAGCTCGAATGTCGTCGATCAGATCAGCCGTGTTGAGGGTGTCGGTGAAGTTCAGGTGTTTGGTTCTACTTATGCAATGCGTATTTGGTTAGACCCTGCCCGCCTGCGTGCTTATAGTATGGTGCCATCTGATGTGGTCAATGCCGTACGTGCGCAAAACGCCCAGGTTTCTGCAGGACAGTTGGGGCAAGCCCCTGCTAATACTGAACAGCAAGTTATCAATGCCACGGTCACTGTACAAAGCTATCTACAAACTCCTGAAGAATTCAAAAACATCTTATTAAAGACAGACACCTCTGGTGCACAAGTGCGCTTGGGTGATGTCGCAGATGTTGAGATTGGTAGTGAAAACTACAGCGTGGTCTCACTGTATAATGGTCAAGAAGCAGCTGGTATTGGTATTTCATTGGCTGGTGGTGCAAATGCGCTTGAGACTCGTGAAGCGGTTGGTGCACGTATGGCTGAGCTGGAAGCAAACTTCCCAGCGGGTCTAGTATCTGTTGTGCCTTACGACACCACGCCATTCGTTCGTTTGTCTATCGAACAGGTTGTGATGACGCTGTTAGAAGCCATTGTACTGGTATTCATTGTCATGTTCTTGTTTCTACAGAACTGGCGTGCCACGATCATTCCAACACTTGCTGTACCTATCGTACTGCTTGGTACTTTTGCCGTACTTTATGTCGCTGGCTTTAGTATTAACGTGCTTACCATGTTTGCGATGGTACTATCCATCGGTCTACTGGTCGATGATGCCATTGTCGTCGTCGAAAACGTCGAACGTATCTTGGAAGAAGATCCACACATTTCGATCAAAGACGCTACCATACAGTCCATGGGTGAGATCAGTAAGATAGTTATCGGTATTGCATTGATTCTATCTGCGGTATTTGTACCAATGGCCTTCTTTGGCGGTTCAACAGGTGTGATTTATCGTCAGTTCTCTATTACTCTGATCACCAGTATGGTGCTGTCAGCGTTGGTTGCACTTATCTTTACCCCTGCCCTATGTGTGACTTTGCTCAAACGCAGCAAAAGCCACGAAAAAGGCAATAGCGAAAAGCAAAAAGGCTTTTTTGGTTGGTTCAACCGAGGCTTCTTCAAGCTTAGCCGTTCTTATGAAAACTTCGTTGGTAAAAGCATTCGTTTAAAATGGCTATATCTGATTGGCTATGCAGCCATTATCGGTCTTATGGCCGTCGTATTCTTACGTATTCCAGGGTCGTTTTTACCAGAAGAAGACCAAGGTATTATGTTTACCTTAGTTCAGCTGCCTTCTGGTTCGACGCTGGACGAAACGCAAGCAGTACTTGATAAAGTGAGCGATTATTACGAAACGCAAGAAACTGACAATATTGCCTCAGTCTTTACGATTGCAGGTTTCAGTTTTGCCGGACAAGGGCAAAATATGGGACTGGCTTTCGTACGTTTGTCGGACTGGGAAAATCGTTCAGGTGCAGAGAATACTGCGCAGGCGGTTGCTGGTCGAGCAATGGGTTATTTCTTTACCCAGTTGAATGAAGCGCAAGTCTTCGCGATTGTACCACCAGCGATTACTGAGCTTGGTAACGCAAGCGGGTTTGACTTGATGATTCAGGATACAGGCAACTTAGGACACGATGGTCTGCTTGAAGCTCGTAATATGCTTCTAGGTATGGCGGCGCAAAATGAACAAGTCGCCGATGTCCGTCCGAATGGTCAAGAAGATGCGCCGCAGTTAAAAGTTAACATCAACCAAGAACAAGCGGCAGCTTATGGTTTGTCATTGGCCAATATCAATAGTGTTATCTCTACGGCTTGGGGTTCAGGTTATATTAATGACTTCGTTGATCGTGGCCGTATCAAGCGCGTTTATGTTCAAGGCGAACCAGACAGTCGTACCAATCCTGATGATATCGGCAAGTGGTATGTCCGTAATGACTCTGGTGAAATGATCTCATTCGATGCGTTTTCTAGCAGCGAATGGGAGTCTGGGTCACCGCGTCTGACTCGTTATAACAGCTTACCGTCAATGAATATCCAAGGTGCCGCAGCGCCAGGTTTGAGTACTGGTGAAGCAATGAGCGCGATGGAAGCGATGATACAAAATCTACCTGAAGGTGTGGGTTACGAGTGGACGGGTATGTCACTTGAAGAGCAAAAGTCAGGTGCTCAAGCGCCAATGCTTTATGCCTTATCAATCTTAGTCGTATTCTTATGTTTGGCTGCTTTGTATGAGAGTTGGTCTATTCCTTTCTCAGTGCTATTAGTCATCCCGCTTGGTGTATTGGGTGCGGTGATATTTACTTGGTTACGCGGCTTTAGTAATGATATTTACTTGCAGGTGGGTCTGCTTACGGTAGTAGGTCTGTCCGCCAAAAATGCCATCTTGATTATTGAGTTTGCCAAAGAACACCAAGAAGAAGGCTATAGTCTTCAAGAGGCGGTCATGACGGCAGCGCGTCAACGTTTGCGTCCTATTATTATGACCTCGCTTGCCTTTGGACTGGGTGTTGTGCCATTATTTATCGCCACAGGTCCGGGCTCAGGTAGTCAAAACGCCATCGGTACCAGTGTACTTGGTGGGGTTGTTACCGCAACCTTCTTGGGTATCTTCTTTATTCCTATGTTCTATATTTGGGTGCGTAGTTTGTTCCCGCACAAATATGAGAACAACAAACCAAATGATAAAGACGGTGGTAATGGTACGCCTGACCCACACAACCCAACGCCTTCTGAGAGTTACCAGCCTGCAAGCTTTGGAGATAATACACAATGAGTGCTCAAAAAACATTTACCAACAATTCAGTAGCGGTAGCGAACGTCGCTACTGCTGCGCAGCCAGCTTTTTTACGGATGCGCAAAAATGGCGGTCGTCTATTAGGTTTAACCGCTTTAGCGATGAGCATGGCTGCCTGTAACACCATTCCAAAGGCCGATACACGCCCTGTCCTTGCTGAGCCTAACATTCCGATTGGACAAACTTACGGAGCGTTTGATAAAGAGACTGTCAGTACGGCTGAGCAACCAAGTGTTGCCAGTCAGCGTTGGCAAGACTTTTATAGTGATGAGCGTTTAAAAGGTTTGATTGCACTAGGTCTTGAAAACAACAAAGACTTTGAAAGTGCCCGTTTGGCGATTGAAAGAGCACGCGCTCAATATCAGATCACAGACATTAGTGATTTGCCAAGCATTAACGGTACAGCGGGCTACTCTCGTCAGCGTCAAAGAAGCGTTACGAGTGATGGCTATAATGTCAATCTTGGTCTGGCAAATTATGAGCTTGATTTTTGGGGCAGAATTGCCAGTTTAAAAGATCAAGCGCTACAGAATTTTTTATCTACGGCAGCTGCAAAAGACTCAACTCAAATCAGTCTTATTAGTAATATTGCCCAGAGCTATGCCAATTTAAGCTACAGCTTGGCTCAGCTAAAACTGGCAGAAGCAACGGTTGAGAGCCGTGAGCAATCACTATTTATCGCTGGCAAACGTTTTGAAGCAGGCATTGATCCAAAGCTACCTTCTTTACAAGCAAGTGCGTCATTAGAGACGGCTAGACTTGCTGTATTAAGGGCGCAAAGTAGTATTTTAAGATCGCGTAATGCGTTACAGTTTTTGGTTGGTGGACCAATTCCAACCAACTTGATTCCAGCGCCAGCGGTTAGCAACATTACAAATCAGCAAATATTCAATGCTGGATTGCCAAGTGAGTTGCTACGCTACCGCCCTGATGTCCTACAAGCGGAATACAATCTAAAAGCGGCTGGTGCCAATATTGAAGTAGCACGGGCGTCTTACTTCCCCTCAATTAGCTTAGCGAGTAGCGTTGGTGTCAGTAGTGGCAGTTTAGATAGTTTGTTCAAGAGTGGTTCGTTCGGTTGGTCGTTTGGACCAAGCGTTAGTGTTCCTATTTTCGATGCGGGACGCTTAGATGCCAACTATGAGGTCGCTAGAATTGAACGTGAACAGACTTTGGCAGGTTATGAGAGCTCTATTCAGACCGCTTTCCGTGAAGTGTCAGATGTATTAGCGACGCGCGCCACACTTGGCGAGCAGCTCGAATCACAGTATCGTTTGCAAGATAACTTTGAGCAAACGTATCAAATTGCTGATGCACGATTTAAAGCGGGTATTGACAACTACTTGGATGTGCTCGATGCGCAGCGTTCGTTATTTTCAACGCAGCAAGGTATATTGGATTTAGAACTACAAAAAATCATCAGTCAAATTGAGCTATACCAAGTGTTGGGCGGCGGTGCCAATCTAGACGTACCGTCTGTTATACCTGTACCGCAGCATACTAACTTAGCTCAAGTTTTGACGCTACCTGCCAATACCAATAAGGCAAAAGTGGCCAACGCTATTGATGCTGCTGGTTCAGCACGTGTCGCATCTCCGCAAGAAGTTGCCGCTATCAAGCAAGCAAAAGGAGAAGAGGTAACTACCTTCAAACCTACTGCGGTTGTCGATATCAACAATGACGGCAGAAAAGATGCGGCTTTGGGCATAATCACTGACAAAACGATTTTGAATGAAAACAGTGTTGAGCAAGTACCTGTTACGCAGATTATTGAGCCTTAGTATTTGTAAGGCAATCATTTTATGATATTGCTCTGCCCTCACCTTGACCGTCAATTAGTACAAATTGATTAATGCAATCAGCCCTACCGACTTGGTGGGGTTTTTTGCTTTTGTTACCTATGATTGGGTATAGTATGCTCATTCTTTTACCAACATATATGCCATAAAAACTTTACAGCCTACTAAACTGATTGAATAAAGCCGTTTTTTGAGACCATCACCTTTAAAACCAAAACAATGATGATTGACAACTAAATAAGGAAAACTCATGACTTATACTTTTAACCGCCAGTACCCTGAAACTCGCCTGCGTCGCCTGCGTTATAACGATAACGTGCGCTCAATGATACGTGAAGTCGAGCTACACCCTAAGCATTTTATCGCCCCTGTTTTTGTGTTAGAAGGCAATAATCAACGCGAATCTATCGCTAGCATGCCAGGTGTTGAACGTTTATCCATCGATTTGCTCATCGACTATGCCAAAGAGTTGTTAGCAGAAGGCGTGACTACGATTGACATTTTTCCTGTCGTCGATAACTCATTAAAAACGCCTGACGGTAAAGCAGCCTACGACGAAGACGGACTGACGGCACGTGCAGTTAAAGCTGTCAAAGACGCTGTCCCAGAAATGGTGGTAATGACGGATGTGGCGTTAGATCCATATACTTCACATGGTCAAGATGGCTTACTTGATGACGATGGGTATGTCGTTAATGACGCAACGGTTGAGGTTTTGGTCAAACAGGCATTGGTACATGCTCGTGCTGGCGCTGACATCATCTCTCCAAGCGATATGATGGATGGCCGTATCAGAGCCATGCGTCATGCCTTCGAAGCAGAAGGCTTTGTCAACACCGCCATTATGGCCTATTCAGCCAAATATGCATCTGCTTACTACGGTCCGTTCCGTGATGCCGTAGGTAGTGCTGGCAACTTAAAAGGCGGACACAAAAAGCAATACCAAATGGACTTTGGTAATCGCGCTGAAGCCTTGCATGAAGTTGCAATGGACATTAATGAAGGCGCTGACATGGTAATGATTAAACCGGGTCAGCCTTATTTAGATCTTATCCGCGAAGTCAAAAACACCTTTGGCATACCGACGTTTGCTTACCAAGTATCGGGCGAATACGCCATGCATATGGCTGCCATTCAAAATGGCTGGCTAAGTGATGCGGTTATCTTAGAATCTTTGATTGGCTTCCGCCGTGCTGGTGCTGATGGTATCTTGACGTATTTTGCGTTAGAGGCAGCAAGACAGTTGAACAACGCTTAATTTTACTTAATTTGCTTTTGCCTATTGTGAACGTATGGCGCCAGCTGATTGATATCAGCTGGCGCCATTTTTACATTAATCAGTAGACTCATACTATTTACAAAGATCAGCATAGTAAAGCAAAGTACGATACCTTCTAGGCAAGGCGAATGTAATACAGTCAATCGGATTTCTTAAGTTTGGTATTATAAATGATCGCGCTCATGTGGTTCATTAAAATCAAGGACAGGGCCAACAGGTATGATCCCAGTGGGATTAATATTGGCGTGGCTTGTGTAATAATGGGTCTTGATATGATCCATATTGACCGTCTCTGCGATACCAGGTACTTGATATAAATCTCGCAGATAACCCCAAAGGTTTGGATAATCAACGATGCGACGTATATTGCATTTAAAATGCCCGACGTAAACGGCATCAAAGCGCACTAAGGTAGTGAATAAGCGCCAGTCGGCTTCTGTTATCTTCTCACCCATTAAGTAACGATGCTCGGCTAAACGCGCTTCCAATGTATCTAATGCATCAAATAACGCTGTCACTGGCTCTTCATAAGCTTCTTGTGTGGTTGCAAAACCCGCTTTATAGACGCCATTATTCACCGCAGAATAGACGAACTCGTTTATCTCATCAATTTCTTCTAATAATTCTTCTGGTAAGAAATCACCTTCTGTTGCCCCTACTTCATCAAAGGCTGAATTAAACATACGAATAATTTCGGCTGACTCATTGCTCACAATGGTATTGGTTTGTTTGTCCCACAACACAGGAACTGTCACGCGTCCAGTATAGTCTGACTTGGCGGCGGTATACACCTCATACAGATAGCTTGCATCAACAATTGGTTCACCCGTGACACAATCGCCTTCTGCAAATGTCCATCCATTGTCTCCCATAAAAGGGTGTACCACTGACATCGAGATCATATCCTCCAAGCCTTTTAACTTGCGGTAAATCGTGGTCCGATGCGCCCAAGGACAGGCTAAGGATACATATAAATGGTAACGGTTGGCTTCGGCTTTAAACCCACCTTTACCTGATGGGCCTGCGCTACCATCTACCGTTACCCAGTTTCTAAACCCCGCGTCTTCACGCTTAAAGCTCCCACCGTTGGCGTCAGTGTCATACCATTTATCTTGCCATTGACCATCAACTAATAAGCCCATATTTTTTTCCTCTATATTTTAATTTTATTTAAAAACTGCTGAATATCTATTAGTATTCATGTTGAACGCCCATAGGAAAACTACTAGATTGTAGTGCCATTACAGCTGCACGCTATACGCAGTATTGTAACAACTTTAAGTTACCGCTGTTATTAAGTTGAGTATCACCAGTAATACATACGTCAATTCTTGAGTATTTCGACAATAACTTAATATTGGTATAAAAAAGACTTGCAAAGTCCTCAAAACTTGCTAAAATGCTCAACCTAAATAGGCGTATAGCTCAGTTGGTTAGAGCGCTACCTTGACATGGTAGAGGTCAGCAGTTCGAGTCTGCTTATGCCTACCAAATTTAGAAAGCCCCAGTTTAACGACTGGGGCTTTTTTTGTGCTTAATATAAAGAATGTAGTCAAACCATAATGAGACCAATTTCTTATCGTAAAGAATGCAAACAATGCTACAGAAATTATCAATATATAAGGAGAGCAACTAAAAATGTCATTAGAAAATCATATGAGCACATAATGCAATGATCGGTAGTGAAATAACGGTTCTCAATAGAAAAATTATTAATAACTGAAAAAAACTAACGGGGATTTTTGTTCCTAAAATCAATCCACCTACTTCCGACATATAAATTAATTGAGAAACTGATAAGCAAGCGATGACAAACCGCGTTAATTCTGATTCTATGGAAGAGCCAATAATAGCCGGTAAGAACATATCAGCAAAACCCACCATAATGGTCTTTGACATCTCTGCTGCAAACGGTATATTCAATAACTCTAAAAATGGAATAAATGGCATACCTAGATAATCAAATACAGGCGTTTTTTCTGCAACAATCAGACCTAAAGTCCCGATTGCCATGACGATGGGTAGTATTCCTATCCACATATCCAAGATATTTTTTAACCCATCGTTTAAGAAAGTAAAAAAACTTGGACTCTTTTCTGCTCTTTGAACCGCTTTATGTAAGCCATAGTTGAATAACGTTCTTCCTTCAGGAATGGCTTCACAATCTACCTCATCGTTCTTTGTTATATACGTGTCTTCAATTTTAGATAAAGGGAATAACTTTGGTACGATGAGCGCACAAACGATGCCACATAACGCAACCACGCCAACCATGTTGATAAAATAACTTTCTAACTTGACCTGAGAAATCACCACCAAACAAAATGTGACCGAAACTGCTGAAAAGCTTGTCGCAATTACTGCCGCTTCCCTTTTGGTATAAAACCCACTTTGTAATTGCTTATCAGTTAATAACACGCCAATCGTGCCGTCACCTAACCATGATGCCAAGCAATCGACAGATGATCTACCTGGCAAACCAAATAACGGTCTCATGACTTTCGTGCATAAGACACCAACGAATTCTAATAAACCAAAATCCAACAATAACGGCAGCAACAATCCCGCTAAGAAAAAAACGACAAAAAGTATGGGCATTAACTCATACAATAATAGACCACCAATACTGTCTGAATATATAAATTCAAACCCAAGTTTAAAATAAGTAACGACAGCAAAAAACGCACCAAGCATTCTAAGTATCAGCCAAGATGTTTTTACGTTCAGTAAATTATTTAAAAATTGATTGTTTAAAATCAATGAAGGTTGCATGATTTTAGTATATAAGCTTCCAACCACCGTAATCATAATTGAGGTGACAACAAGCAATGGTAAAAAGTCGCTCATATAACCTTGTATGTAATCCTTTAGTACAGCGATAGGAATGGTAAATCCTTCTGAGTAGCTGACAAACTTACCATCCACATAGGGAATAGGATATACAAAGACGATCAACCCTATCATAGAGGGTATGAAGAATTTTAAAAATTGTTTGATGTTGATCTTAGTGCTGGTACTGCTGACATCCTGCTCTGAAGCGCTGGCTTTAATAATATCCATATTATTTTTACCTTCCATCCCTTTTTAACCAACATGAATAATTTTATATAATTATTTATGTTGGATTCTTTTAACTCATTTTAAAAATTTTATGTTAGTAATTATTTAAAAGAGAGTGAGTAACTTCTTCTAATATTTTAAATATTCTGGTTGAGTCATCTTTTGAGTTGTTATACAAAGGATTAATTTCTGCTATTTCCCAACAGCATACTTTTTCATTCTTAATTAATTCTATATTGAGCTGCATAGCTTGCTCATAAGATAGGCCATTCATTGCTGGCGTACCTGTTCCTGGGACGTATAAAGGATCAACACTATCAACATCAAACGACACATAAATATGATCACAGTATTCTAGTTTTTTAGAGATTTCTGCTACTGTGGCGCTAATGCCTTTTTTCGTTATTTCAGCCACGCTATATAAAGGAATTTTATGTCTTTTGATTAACTCCATTTCTTCTTCTTGGTAATCTCTAACGGCACAAAACACGATATTTTCTGGCTTGATTGATGGCTCGTCGGATGCCATAAATTTTAATCGTTCCCAATACTCTTTTTCTGCGTCAGAAAGCTCATTACGCTTACATTCCAAGTTATCGATTGCACACGCCATTGCCAAAGGCATGCCATGCATATTTCCTGATCCGCTGGTATAAGGCGAATGAAAATCAGCGTGTGCGTCTATATATACCACACCAATCTCAGCATCAGGATGCGCCATTTTAAGACCATGCATCGTACCTGCACAGCTAGAATGATCGCCTGCGATAACGATTGGAAATTTATTTTCATTTCTTATGTCTTTTATTTTATGTGCTAGCTTAGAGATGATTGGCTCAATCACATCCGCATATTTTGCATGCGAAAATTGCGATTCTCCCTCATAATCACTGTCATATTTATTACTGTCATCCTTAATACTGTCAAATTGCAGTTTTTCATAATATTCTGCATTGAGCTCTTTTGATGATGCTCGCAATGCATCAATGCCTAAAGATGCGCCTTTTTTATGTCCGGCAACATCTGAATAAACTTCTACTATTCTTATGTTTTTCATCAAATCAGTCATTATTTTGTCTCCATTAGATAAAACAATTTTTTCATCATTTAAATTTATTTTTGCCTAACTACTTAGCCATAGTCTTTCTTAAATAAGAAAGGTATATCCCAGTATCACGCGCTACTGAAACAAATTTTTCTAGCTTGCTGTGCCTTCGCAGACAGAGGCGGCGCAAAATTCATCTCAGCAGCGCTATATTTATTTTATATCAGGTAAAATATATAGCCCCCATTTACGCCATAGACAAAGCTTCAGTCGTCACTACGCTACGATTCTTGCTGTGAGCTTTCACTACCGAATAGAGGTTTTTAGGATCTTGTTGATGAGGGATCAAATCAAGTAGCTCATATGCGTCCTGTTTTTTAATCAAATCACGCAAAAATACCAAAGCCGTAAAGTCTTCTGAGGCAAAACCAACACCATCAAACACCACTAAGTTATTTTCGTTGGTGCGCACTTCTTTCTCACCGTTTACGATGCGATGAAACTCTGTCACAGGAAAGTCTTGAGAGAGCTGCTGAATGTCGCCTTCGATACGGGTTTGTGGTTCAAACTCTACAACGACATGATCCGCTCTTAACAATATGTTGGCATCCAACTCCGTTTTGCCAGGGCAATCACCACCGATAGCATTGATATAGACGCCTTTTTTGACCATATCATCACGGAGAATAGTGGCATTTTTCTTATCAGCGGTACAGGTAGTGATGATATCTGCGCCGTCAACGGCTTCTTCTGCCGTTTTGCAAATAGTAATCTCCAAGCCTGAATCGGCAAGGTTGCGTGCTACTTTTTCAGACGCAGCTGAGTCAACATCATATAAACGCACTTTTGAGATACCCACCACTGCCTTCATACCCATTGCTTGAAACTCTCCTTGGGCACCGTTACCAATGAGGGCTAACGTTTGGGCGTTTTTAGGCGCACAATATTTGGCAACCAGTGCCGAGGT
Source organism: Psychrobacter sp. AOP22-C1-C5 (assembly GCF_052378885.1). Lineage (NCBI taxonomy): Bacteria > Pseudomonadati > Pseudomonadota > Gammaproteobacteria > Moraxellales > Moraxellaceae > Psychrobacter > Psychrobacter sp. AOP22-C1-C5. The sequence goes on from NZ_JBQSYC010000002.1 coordinate 45,297, forward strand.
CGCTGCCGTACGCAGTGCGGTTAAAATACACATCTCTGTCAGTAAAATGGGATAGCCTGTATCGACATCAGACAAGACGCCAAAGGCCGCTACCGTTTGCAAATCACGCTTGGTATTGATGGGATGGCCATTGACATACTTACATGCAAACATCTTGCCATCGCTGACAGGCATCAACTCTATAACACCGTCTTTGGAGTGAGAAGCAAAACGACTGGATTTTTCAAACTGATCCCAGCGAGAAAAATCTTGCTCTAAAGCATCTACCAATTCTGTTATGGTCTGCTCTATACCATAATTGCTAATTATCTCAGCCATCGCCTGCACGCTAACAAATGGCACACCCTGCTTTTGCGATACGATAAATTTAGACATTAATTTTGCTCCATTCCATGAATATTGTTTATTTAACCGACAATCAATATCCTACCAACTATAATTGTCAGTTAAAATGTCAATAATTTATTAAATATTGATTATTTTTTGACACATTGTTAGGTACAATTTAGCATAATGTCAAAACTCAATAATGGAAGCGTTTTTATGGCGTATTATACTTATGACTCTTTAGATAGCGAACTGATATCTGAACTTCGACAAGATGGTCGAGCAACCATCTCAAACCTTGCGAAAAAACTCAAAGTCTCGCGTGCCACAGTCCAAAACAGATTGGATAGACTGATTCATAACGGCGCTATTTTGGGATTTACGATTCGGGTGCATGAGGCACTAGATGAGGAAACTGTCAAAGCGATGATGATGATTGAAGTAACAGGAAAGTCTACTTCACAAGTGATTAGGAAGTTACGAGGTATCCCGCAATTGATTAAGCTTCATACAACCAATGGGGCGTGGGACTTGGTAGCAGAAATACACACGACAAGCTTAAGAGAATTTGATGAAGTGCTGCGTCAAGTAAGAGAGATTGATGGCATTCTCAACAGCGAAACAAGTGTTCTGCTTTCGAGTTTGTGATGTAACCATGCTTAGAAAAATATGTTCGGCACAGTCTAAGGATCCAACCCCCTAGTGAGGGTTCGAACTTTAAGCTGTATGCTAATGATATCGATGTTTTAACTCGCTGAAATGATCACAGTGTTTTGAAGGATAGATCACAACTAGCACTGGGTTCTAATTACGAAATATCTTTAAAGGTGCAAGACCTGTTTGATTACCATCATCACCGTTACAGGTCAATAAAATCAACGTATGTGAGATAAAATAACTCTAGGTCTTTTCGTCGACCCATTTTGACATGGTATAGGTCAGCAGTTCGAGTCTGCTTATGCCGACCAAATTTAGAAAGCCCCAATCCTGATATTGGGGCTTTTTTATGCGCGTCATATAAGGGGTCTAGTAGCGTGTTTTACTCTTATTTGCAAGCCACTGAGATAAGTGACTTTACTTGATCAAAGTTATGACTTAAACCCTGACAACATGATATCAAATGCAGCCAATGCACTTGGTAAAGCGACTTTTGGATCAGCATTTGAAGCAATCCAAAGTGCAGCGTTCATGGCAGCACCATTGATGAACATGGATGCTGCTTCTGGATCTACTTCTTTCATCGTTCCTTCTGTAATTAACTGAGTCACAATCTGCTTGGTAGACATTAAACAGCGATTTTGACTGGGCCAAAGAGAAGGATCCCCCAGTACAGCGGGACCATCCAATAAAATAATTCTCTGAATTTCTGGATCAAGTGCGCTTTCAATATAAGTTTGTCCTTCAATCATTAGTCCGTGCCAAAGGTCATTGCACCCCTCTGCTCTTGCCTTGGCTTTCTCTACCATTTCCAAGTCTATTTGCTCAACGACAGCGGTGAACAGCCCTTTTTTATTGCCAAAATTATGATAGAGCGCACCTCTAGTCAGATTCACATCCGCAGTCAACTTATCCATCGACGTCTCTGAATAACCGTATTCAGCAAATGATTTTCTGGCCGCTGCGATTATATTCTTCCTCGTTTCAGCCATTTTTAACGCACGTTTTGACATAGTGACCCCTTAAAAAAATACATACGGCACGTATATTATATTGACATACGTGTCGTATGTGATAAATTAACATACATAGCGTATGTTACATGATCAAAAGCACAGTGAGAAGCGCTATGTCTTTCTAACTCTCAATATATATTAATCTAAATGTTTTGGAGAATTTCATGACTCAAAGAAAAGCAATCTTCCCAGCCGACAGACAGTCTATTTATGAGAAAAATGGTTACTCTGCAGCGATTCAATCAAAAGATTTACTGTTTGTCTCAGGTCAAGTAGGAAGTCTTGAGGATGGTAGCCCAGAGCCCGATTTTGAGAAACAAGTAGTGCGGGCATTTGATAATCTGCGTAATACCTTAGAGGCGGCAGGCTGTACGTTTGAAGATGTGATAGACGTTACGACCTTTCATACCGATCCTGAAAATCAACTTGATGCAATGATGAAAGTAAAAGATAGCGTCTTCAAAGAACCACCGTATCCCTCTTGGACCGCCGTTGGTGTGACTTGGCTTGCTGGGTTTGATTTTGAAATAAAAGTCATCGCACGCTTACCAAGTGAGACCAATTAAATAAAAATACCATAAACAGTAACTATGAGCTTATAGTGCCATAACAACTTAACCAAGCTTGCCTACTTACAGAAATTTTCATAATGGAAAGGAGAAAAATTTTGAATACCACAAACCCTATATTATTTGCAGGGGCAATAGGCATTGTCGGTCAACAAGCTATCGAATGGTTTCGTAAGATTAATACTGATCAAACGATTTACATTGGCAGCAGAAAGATGGCACTCAGATGATATTGCGAAGTTGTACACGCCCGAAAGCTTAAGGATAAAATCAGCGGCCTTTTTAGAATTACTTATGGATTCTGGCGTAAAGGTGATTGAACTGTAATCATAAGTACGGCTTGAACTCTTAGATAAATTTATGAACCACTCTTACAGACTGTTGATATAACCGTTTACAACAGTCTACAAGAGTGGCTATTTTTATCTATTAAAATCTGCGTGGCTTGTCTTAATCAGTGCTGGAAGAGAGGTTAGATACTGCTCACCATCGTATCGGGTGACAAAATCGCCGCGAGTTCCTCATCACTGAGCAGCTTTTCTTGTTTGACCAGTTCAGCAACACCTGAACCACTAAGCAAAGCGTGTCCTGCGATACGACTTGCATTTTCATAACCAATATATGGCACCAGTGCTGTCACGATGCCAATACTGTTTTCGACATGTTGCGCGCACTGAACTTCATTGGCTGTAATGCCTTGAATGCATAAATCATCTAGCATTCGAATCGATTTTTCTAACATACGTGTGTTGTTAAGTAGGTTATAAACAATCAGTGGCTCCATAGCATTTAGCTGTAACTGCCCCGCTTCTGCCGCCATGGTAATCGTCATATCAGTACCCATCACTTGAAATGCGGTTTGATTCATTGCCTCAGGAATCACGGGGTTGACTTTACCGGGCATAATGGACGAACCAGGTTGCATAGCGGGTAGATTGATCTCGCCCAAACCTGTGCGCGGTCCGCTCGATAGTAAGCGTAAATCGTTGCTCAATTTGGACAATTTAATTGATAAGCGTTTGAGCGAGCCAGAAAAGGTAATAAAGGCACCCATGTCGGCACTTGCTGCTATCAGGTCTTCGGCAATTGTCACTGGCAAACCACTGATGTCAGCTAGCTCATTGACAGCCAAACTGGCATAGCCCTTGGGCGCATTGATACCAGTCCCAATAGCCGTACCCCCTAAATTCACTTCACACAATTGTAGGCAGGCATCTTCGATTCGAGCAATTTCACTGCCTAAATCACTAGCAAAGGCGTTAAATTCTTGGCCCAAAGTCATCGGTACGGCGTCTTGTAGTTGAGTACGACCCATTTTTAGAATGCCGCTAAATTCTTGTCCTTTGGCTGCTAGGCTGTGCTGTATCTTGATGATGGCCTCTTTAAGCGGTTTTGCAGCAAATACAATCGCCAAGCGTGCCGCGCTAGGATAAACATCATTGGTCGACTGAGAGCGATTGACGTCATTATTAGGATGTAGATGCTGGTACTCGCCATACTCAAATCCCATTTTTTTCAATCCAATATTAGCAATCACTTCGTTGGCATTCATGTTGGTCGACGTGCCCGCCCCACCTTGGATGAGATCAACAATAAACTGTTCATGATGTTTACCACCAATAAGATCCGCGCATGCTGCGGTAATAGCGCTGAGCTTATCATTACTAAGCAGGCCATGCTGATGATTGGCTTTAGCCGCCGCTGCTTTTACCATGGCCAGCGCTTTAATGAGATCGGGAAAATGACTGATTGGCATACCTGTAATGTTAAAATTTTGATACGCGCGTTGTGTTTGAATACCGTATAACGCAGTAGCAGGAACGGCTTGTTCGCCAAGTAAATCTTTTTCGATGCGAGTAACGACTTCATTGTTTGCTAGGTGATCAATGTGTTTCATATTTTTATGTCTTCTTGGAAATGAGTTAAATGAGTCAACGCGCAACACTTATGTATAGTCGGTGAAAAGTAATATCGATACAACACGTACTGCTGGTGCAAATTTTTCTTGCTTGCTGTGCCTACGCAGACAGAGGCTGCAAAAAATTTACATCAGCAATACTGTAGCGACTTTAAAGTATTTCAACTATATTTAGATTAATTGTCTTGGCGTTACTAAAAAGCAGAGCCATCGTAACCGAGAATAGTGAGCAAGAAAAACGTAAATATTCCGCTCTCAGCCCAAAAAATATTGGTGCTTAGCAAAATAAGTTATGGATTAGGTTGCTCTTTTAGAATTTAGCGCTTTCAATGAAAATCGTTTGGAAGAGGTTCTTTAGTAGGGAAGATTTTTATAAGAAGATTTGCGGGCTGAAAAAGGCTGATCGATTAGGCTGAGTCTGTATAAGCTGGATTGATTCATAGCCAATCACGAATGACACAAGCGAAGGCCTAGTCTCAGTGAAAAGAGATAGACGTTATAGAATCTCTATATAAATCATAGCCCCAACACTTGCTTTAAAGCGTTGATTTGTGGCTGCTGACGATCCGCATAACGATAAGCCAGTACAACTTCTCGAACCAAGCTGTTATCCCCTAAATGGTGAATTTGGACTGGCGCAGCACTTCTAATCCATAGTCCAGCATAGGGAATCAAAGCCACTCCTAATCCCGACTCAACCATCCTAACAATGGCATCAAGATCATTAATCTCCATGATCGTATTCACTTTGATGTCTTGTTGTTTGAAGAACCGGCTTAATTTTGCTCCAGCTGAAGACTGTAGACTGTAATGGATAAAAGGGTGCTGCTCAAGCGTCTGTCTAAGACTATGAAAAGGCCATTTTTTGGGACTAATCAGCACATAAGGTTCGGTCATAATAGACTGGGTAACTATATCTTTAGGCAAAGCAAAAGCAGGCTGGATGGTTATTGCAGCATCTATACTCCCGACTTCTAGCTTTTCAAACAGCTCTATAGAACGCCCTGGAATAATTTCTGTCTGCATCAAGGGGGCTAACAGCGTAATCGCTTTTAGAGCCTCTGGCAAAATACCTACTTGCACTGAGTTGATAGCGCCAATCTTGAGCTGTCCATAATAGCTAGCAATGTCGGTATCTGAGGGTAATTGCATCGTCGCGTAGAGCGCTAAAATTTCTTTAGCTATCGGTAAAATACGTGTGCCTTGCGGATTGAGCGCGATGGCTCTAGCAGAGCGTGTAAATAACGACAACCCTAAGTTGTCTTCTAAGGTTTTAATCTGCGCACTGACCGCAGATTGGGTAAGGTTTACATGCCGAGCAGCAGCGGCAAAACTGTCTAATTCACAAACTGCGACGAAGGTTTTGAGTTCTCTTATCATTTATTTCATCACGCTTGTTATTATCACGGTAAGATAGCAATCACCGCTCGGCTTATATTTTCTCAGTTTGTTGAGCTTAAATCATCACAAGTTTGGATAGACATATCCTCTAAGAAGGATCTCTTCGGCTTCTACAGCCTACCTGTTTTAATAAAAACGTGCTGCTTTTATTTTAATCTACGTTGGAGTAGAGATAAAACCACTATAATCGGTATGTATAAGATAATGCCATACTATAACATTGGTTGACTTATGACATGGTAGAGGTCGCTAGTTCGAGTTCTGGTGGGCGCACCAAATTTCCTCACCATATAGACAACTTAAGAAATGTTCTAATAAAAGTAAGGTACTAAATATTCAACTCTCCATAAAAAAACCGCATCGAATGTCGATGCGGTTTTTTATTTAATGTTTTGCTTAGCGTTTACTGTGCTGCTGGAGCTGTTTCTGTAGTTGCAGTATCTGTGCCTACAGTTGCAGTATCATCCATTACTGCGCCATCAGTCATAGCGCCTTCGGTTACTGTACCATCAGTCATCGTACCAGTAGTTGCTGTGTCCGTTGTAGCTGTACCAGTAGTAGTACTAGCAGGATCCATAGTGGTTTCTGTACCTGTCATACCAGTGTCAGCGACTGGTTCATCCATAGGTACGACTGTTGCTGTGTCTGTGGTTGGTTCTGTTGCAACTACCGCTGTTTCAGTAGATTCGACCGTGCTTTCTGGTGCTTCTTCTACTTCATTACTACAAGCGCTAAGACCAACTGCACTAACAAGTAATGCTAACCATAATTTACTACGTAATGAGTGGTTCGATGTAGTTTTGTTCATTCTGATGTCCTTGGGGTAGAGTTGAGATAATCGTCAATCATATTATTTAATACGCCAACTTAAGAATGATTTTAACTCAATTTAAATATTAATACTGAGGACTACTACGATGTTTTTGTTAAGTTTTAATAATACTGGAAGAGGTAAGGAGTGTTATTGTGATTTATTGTTTTATTTGCAGTATTTAGAGAATATCTCTGATTCAAATTGAGAATATTTCTAGTTAATTTGTAAAACTGAATGTAATGGATAATTAGTGCCATAAAGTATAATTCTAAAGCCATGAAAGGCGCTCTTGGTAACCCATAGCGCCGATTTATAACCAAGTGTAGATCCAATCTGTGCTATCTACTAAAACGCCAACCGATAAATTTGGTAAAGAAACCTTTGAGCCTATCAGAGAAAAGAGACGCTTCTGTTTCTGGCACTTCTTCAACGTGATGGCGGGCGGCTAGTATTGGCTGCTGTACCAGTCTTTCATGGTGCTGAAAAGCGCGGTCAAGGCTGATACTCATGATAGAGAAGTTGGTAGGCCGCGGCAGACAACGATATACCTGACCTTTATTGATCAAGTCAATCACCATGTGCGCATCTTTGAACTCAGTCAACATGAGCACCATCAGGTTGGGCTGGATATTTTTTAAGGCATAAACAATGGGCGTGATGTTCTCTTGATTGAGCGTTGCATCTGTAATAGTGACGCCAAAGCTTTTTTTCTGCAATAGCTTTGCTGCTTGCTCAAGGTTGTTTGCCCAACTGACGCTATAGGTATTTTTAAAATAGCTTTTCATTTGTTGATAGACTTCTTCATCATCATCTAGCACTAGTATGTTTCGCTTGCCGCTGATGCTAGTAGCAGCATGATTTTCTGTATCATGTGCTTGACTGGTATCTTGGGCAATGTCTTGCGTTTGCTGAGCAATTTCTGTGGCTTTGTTGACGACTTTTTTAAGCTCATCATTTTGCCAAGGTTTGGTGATATAACGATAAATCTCACCTTCATTTACCGAGTCAATCACTGCATTAAGATCCGCATAACCGGTCAATAAGATGCGGATGGTATTTGGCGATGCTTCCTTGACCTCACGCAACACCTCAGTGCCCTGCTTGTCTGGCATGCGCTGGTCACTAATGACCACTTGTACATCATGTTCGCTGACATATTTCATCAGCTCGTTGGCGTCCGTGGTGGTAAACACATCATGTGACTGGCGAAAATGCATTTTTAGACTGCGCAAAATGCGCGGCTCATCATCGATAAAGGCAATTCTTGGTTTTTGCATGACGCTCTCTTTAAATAAGTTGTTGGAGATGTCTTAACTTTCGAACAAAGCTTTTGAGGTTTTATTCTCACGAGATTTAGACTGTATGGGCAGCGTGATGGTGAAAGTTGTGCCCTCACCAACGATTGAGCTGGCTTTGATACTACCGCCGTGCTGCTCCATGATTTGAGTGCTGATTGCCAAGCCCAAACCTGTACCGTCTCCCGCTTTTTTGGTAGTAAAGAACGGCTCGAAGATACGCGCTAACGTACTCTCTTTGATACCTTCACCATTGTCTTTGACCTGTACCACAACGTTTTGCTGCACTTCATCGACAGATGAGGTAATGTGCAACTCACCCTTCCGATCAGGCGCTATGGCTTGGGCAGCATTGTTGAATAAATTCAGCAGCACTTGGTTGATTTGAGAAGGATTGCATTGAACCAAAGGCAGTGTGCCTAAGTTGGTCGTAATGTCTAAACTCTTAAGATTGTTACGCGTCATGACCAATGAAGTATTGATACACTCATTGATATCGATGTCTTTGACTTTTGACTCATCAATGCGAGAGAAATCACGTAGGCTAATCACCAGCTCTGCAATCTGATCAACACCGTATAAGCCGTCTTTGATCAAAGCTGCCAGATCCTCACTCACCTCGTCTTCTTTGATCTCCTCACAGCATTGCAAGGTTTGGTCAATTAGCTGTGCCACTTGTTCTTGGTCAGCATCAGGTGCTTTTAGCGCTTGCAACAGCTCATCTGTATGAGCAATCAGTTCATCAAAGCGTGTGAGATTGTCGCCGACCAATTCCATATTACTGCGAACATATCCGAGCGGCGTATTGACCTCATGTGCCACACCTGCCACCATTTGGCCAAGTGTGGCCATTTTTTCAGAGCGCACCAGCTGTACTTGCGAGGCTTTTAACTCATCCATCGCTTGTTGTAAGTCTTGAGTACGTGCTGCCACCTGTTTTTCTAGATGGACGTTGATTTCGGCAAGCGCCCCTTCATTTTCAACAACGCGGTCAATCAACTGGTTGGTCTGCTCGCTGATTACTTGAATCTCGCTGACATTAGACTTAGGCAATTTATGCGCACTGAGTTTTTGATATTGTTTTTGCTCAATCAGAACGCCCATCTCATTTACAGCCAATGCCATACGTTTTAATGGACGCGTAAAATAATGGCGGAACACCCAGGCGGTCAGTAGCAAAATCGGTAGAAAACCCAATAACATCGCTTGGATCAGCTTGTTTGATAGTGCATTTGCCACGCTCATCATGTCGCTATTGGGCTTCACAATGACCATTTTCCAATAAGTGAATGGCATGCGAAAGACGAAAGCGGTGGCAGGTTGCTGCAATACAAAATCATTGGGTACAGCGATGGTATCGACCAGATGGCTGTCAACCAGATTAAAGGTTTGATCGATGTTTAAAAGCAGCAAGGCAGAGAGCAGTTTGGACTCTTGCTCACTAATTTTGCCTAGATTGGTGGTACTCAAAATACTACGGGCGGCCAAGGTATAACGACTCTCATCTTTGGCAACTGCTTCATCAATAAGCGTCTGGTTGATACTATCCAAACTATCAGCGATAGGCGTAAAACCGGGGTTTTTTTCTGCCAACTGGTTCGCCGTTACCATCTCACCTTGAGGATTGTTTTTAGTCACTTGGGTAACAATAGACTGGTCAGGAAATGTCAAAAACCGATTGTCCAAATCTACTAAGAACACGTAGCCGCCGATCTTTTCTTGCCATTTTTTCATGGCAGCATCGAGGTTATCCAATAGCAAATTGAATGTCACCACGCCATCAAATGTTTGATTGCGACTGCCATAGAGGGCTTTAGCACAGGTCATCATCGGCTGATTGCTGACCGGATCAAAATACGCGCGGCTCCAGACGCAGTGGTCATGACGTGCGTACATCGCAGGGATGTACCACCAGTCTCGATAATAGGCATTGGGCGTTTGCGACACTTGGTTGTAGCGTTCTGTTGGCAGCATGACGCCAGCTTGATCACGCGCCCACACAAATGACTTGCGCTCTCGTCCTTCAGCATACATGTTGGGATCAAACCACACGCCGCCGCCCACGATTCGCTGATCGGTTTCGCGCATAAGGTTACTAAAAGCTTCCCTATATAAGGCATCCTGTTTGGGCAACCCGCCAGCGATAGCACTGGTGGCTTTTGCCAATCCATCAACGTGATTGATGCTCGTCATGATGCTATTGATGACTTCATTGCCTGTTTCGACCACTGTCTCTGAAGTCATCGCCAATATGCGCGGCTTGCCTTGGGTTTCAATGACCCAGTACACCATCATAATAATAAGGGCAAAAGCCAACGCTAAAATAACTAGCATACGTGTAGTGATACTGCCGAGCCGACCAGCTCCCCTCATAAAAACACCCTATTTCTTTTTATATGCTACCTTCTGTACGATCTTGTATCAACGGCCCACTCAAAGGCCAGTGATAAAGACTGAAGAAGCATCTATTAATAATGGGCTCAAGGATACGGCGCGCTTATGACAACGTAATGACAAAAAGCATACCAATTGATAAAGAAGCGTAGGTTAAGAGCAGGTATGCGGTGATTTAGGTGATTAATATTGAAAAACGTAGCGGTGTCTCTAAATCCTTGTCACAAAAAATCCTTGTCATGAAAACGCCATACAGTTTCTTTACTCTGACATTATTCAGACATACGCTATTTTCTGATAATGCCTTTTTAACGTTATAAGCTTTTGTATAAAGCTGTTTCAGCGTTTAGTCCTACCGAGTACCTAATATTGGTGGCATTTGAACAATTCGATTAAAACAAAACTCTCGGAAGTCATTCTTTTTTTTACAAAAATTACTCAGTCTTACATTATTCAGCATTCTTAAACACTTAGACACCAACTTTCTGTCAGTCTCTACGCTATGATGTTGGCAGCACTAAATGGGCATTTATTGAGTATCAAATAAATAAATACCCGTTTCGTTTTCGTTATTATTTTTCATTAAATAGTACATATAGACTGTTACATAGGGACAAGACATGGCGGTCAACAACACAACATTTTATAAAAATATATTGGAAACTACGATTGAGTCTCCTATAGGGCGAGTTATAACAAAAAAAGAAAACCATACACAAGCTGGCACGACTACTGCTTTGAGCTTTCAACTAATGACACGTGCAGAACCGCCAGCATTGGTTATTGCTACCATACAATCCTTACTAGCCATAAAAGCACCTCAAGACGAAATTATCATTATCGATAACAATAATACTGAAACATCTATGTACCAGCCATTAGCGGCGTTTTGTGCCAGTTTGGACATTGAGCGTCAGGTGCATTTTTATCATATTGACGCAGTAGAAGGGTTTAAAGCAGGCGCATTAAATTTAGCTTTAGGGTTGATGAATCCAAAGTGCACCCATCTCATTGTCGTCGATAGTGATTATCAAGCCTTGCCACATGCTAGAGCAGCCATTGCTGATGCAATTCAACGCCATCCTGACCATGCCCTACTCCAGTTCCCTCAGTTTTATCGCAATACAGGACAACTAGACGCACGTAGTGAATTAAATCATTATTTTAATCATCATTTATATCGTCCGTTTAACCGAGACCATGCGTTATCGACAGGCACCTATGCGGTGATTCGTCGCTCTGACTTGCTAAGCTTAGGCGGCTGGTCAGGCGCTTCCATTACTGAGGATGCACAGATGGGCGTTCTGATGCATCACAGTGGTCTTCGTAGTGCATTCGTACCGCAAGTCATTGCCACCGGTCTATTACCCAATACCCTGAACGACTTGATGTCTCAACGTCGACGCTGGATCTACGGCAACATGCAAGTGCTAAACGACTATGTATCCATACCACGATTTTTTCAAACGCCAAGCTCTAAAGTTTTTCAAACGCCAAGCTCTAAAAGTAAAAAGCCCTTAGTCGCGCGTTTAACTGACGTACGCGCTCATGTCTCGCAGCTCAGTGCATGGATCAATTTCACAGGATTTTTTATCTTTCTCCAGATCTGCTCATTATTGGTGATTGGTGTTGCGCTTTTGAATACCAACTTTGATGTGTCGTTACTCACGCCTTTGTATGCGGTATATGCAAGTTATACGATATTTTTGGTTAGACGGTTGTGGGCGTATTTTCAAGATCAGACACCGCTTAATAAGCAAATCGAGAAAAACCATCAGCCAAGTGTCGAGGCAAAACTACGAGCATGGTTGATGCATATCAACTTTTGGGAGCTTGGTGCATTGTCGTGGCTACCCGTGCTTTGGGGCCGTGAAAAGCCATTTATATGTACGCCAAAGCAGGAATATATTCAAACGAGTCGTTCTGTATGGCTAGCAAATGTTGCGGCTTTACCGAAACTTCTGTTACTACTGAACATAGTGACAGCTATTATGGTAGCCCCTTTTTCTCCGTTTTATTCGCCAGTATTGTTTGGCTTTGCAATGGCGGTTTGCCTATTAAAATTGGGCGCAGCAAAAGTCGCGATGGACAATTTTGTTGCTACTGAGCAAGAAGTACCCAGCATCAGCACCAAATCTAGGCCTGCTATTACGACCATTTATAAACAAGTCAAACCCATAAAAGTGCCTGACATGACGGCGGTATTTAAAGACAAAAAAACGATTAATTATTAAAACCTATTCGCCTTCAAAAACCGTCATGCCAGCTCTCTGTCAGACTTTTACCGTTATTACCTATTACCATGGTTTAGTCATTTGATTTAAACCAGTTGCTATTTTTACTTTGAGGTTTGTATGTCCTTAGCTACCCCTACTTCTTTTTCAGACGCTGTTGACCATAATAATACCCGACATACTTCTCTTTCAAATAAACCTTTGCGCCCATTACGCATAGCAATCATCGCTCATTGTTTATATCCGATTGCCCAGCCCTACGCGGGCGGGCTTGAGATGATTACCCAGCTACTATGTGATGAGCTCGTGGCGCAAGGTCATGACGTTCTACTTTATGCACATGAAGACAGTCAAACACAAGCGACGTTACTACCGTTCTTAACACGGGCTGAGTTTGATGCAACGGTCTATGAGAATGAGCACGATTCATTAGGGATGAGCCGTGAGGAGATGTATCAGTATTTGGTCTATCAAAGCGCATTACGCGACATTATCGAGCGTGACGAGCGCGGTGAGATTGATGTCGTTCACAATCATAGTCTGCATCATATTCCGATGATGACGGGTCAAGTATTTGGCTCACGATTTTTTACTACGTTTCACACGCCTATCTTCCCTCAATTACGCTTGGCTCTTCTGACGTTGCGCCATGGGACAAAAACTCAATTTACTGCGATTAGTCAGCACCAGCAGCGACTGTTTTCGGAGTTCGTACCTTCACATGTGGTGTATAACGGTATCGATGTAGAATCTTTTATGGCCAATATTGAGTCCACAACTGATTTTGATCGCGCTTTTGATACGCGCACAGTTAACAACAGTGATGAGGTGTACTTTTGGTACGGACGTATCTGCCCTGAAAAAGGAGCGCATTTAGCGATGCAGTACTGTATGGAAGCGGGCAAGAAGCTGATCATTGCAGGGCCCAAAAGTAATGAAGGTTACTTTAATGAACAAGTGGCGCCATTATTGGCTAAAGATCGTAGCAGTAATGACCCACCGCTGTTCGATTATGTCGGCCATGTCACAAAGGATGAGATTAACCAATACTTGTGCCAAGCGACTGCCATGCTATTTACCAGCACATGGGACGAGCCATACGGATTGATATTGGCTGAGAGCTTGGCTTGTGGTACGCCCGTCATTGGATTCAATGTGGGCGCCAGTGCCGAAATCGTCACACCAGATACCGGTGTTATCGTACCCAAAGAAGACAAAGCGGCGTTTATACAAGCATTTGCTAAGATTAAAAATATATCGCGTCAAGCATGCCGCAAACGTGCTTTGGCGTTTTGTTCTGTAGCAACGATGGTAGAAGGATACATAGCATTATATGAAGCAGCGGTCGATAACAGACAGCAGCAACGCTTAAACCATCAAAAAGACGCTCATCAAACCTTGAGCACTTTTAATAACTTAAATGGTAGAGGAAAGCCTTGGGCTGGCTCAGATTTGGTTGACTCAGACAATGAAACCATCGCCTTAAGCTCTGGAGAAAGATAATGCGTATTGGTTGTTACGCGCATCATCACGGCTCGGGGCATTGTCGGCAGATAGACAAGCTTGCCGCTCTATTACCACTTGAGTATAGACAGCAATTGACGGTATTTACCAGTTTAACACCCGAGGCTTATATCTTTGCTAATATCGATGAGCAACAAGTCGTCCGTCTCCATGCGGAAGATGAGCGTACAGATGATGTACTAAAGGGACGTGCAGGTGCTCATTGGCAACCCGCCAGTCTACATTACTCTCCTGTCGGTAATACCGATATTCAAAAACGCAGTCATCAAATATTAGATACGATCTATCAGCGCCATATTGACTTGATGATTATAGACGTGAGTGTTGAAGTGGCTATGCTGTGCCGAGCTGCAAGTGTGCCTTATCTCTATGTAAGGCTTCCTGGTCTTCGTGATGACACGCCGCACCTTGAAGCCTTTGCTGGTGCACTTGCTCTACTCGCCCCTTATCCTCAAGTACTCGAAGCTGCTATGACATCGAACTGGGTATCACAAAAGACGCTATATCTTGATTTTATCAATCCGGCCAAAAACGACACATCCAGCCATGAAGATTTTGTCAAAATGCTCATGACGTTGACTGATGACGATAAAGCGCTTGCCGCTCTGTCTACGTCCGCACAGATTGTCACCGTGATTAAAGGCTACGGCGGGCATGAAGCCATTGATGCAAAACTGCCTGAACTGCGTCGTTTGCTACCCCATGCCTTTATCGTCTCGCTTGGACCAATAGACGATACCATGCGCAGTTATGTAGATATTGCTACTCACGTAAACAACGTAACGCCATTTATAGAACACAGTAACTATCTGCTGATGGCATGCGGTCTTAATGCTGTAGCGCAGGTCTATTATTATGCAACGCCACTGGTGGTTCTGCCGGATGACCGTCCGCATCAAGAGCAAGAAATGATGGCACAAGCGTTGGTCGCACAAGGACGAGCGTTAAGCTGGGAGCAGTTTAAACGTTCAATAAGTGCTGAAGACATTCTTGCTAATCCTGACAAATCATTGGTGCCGCAGCAAAAATCGACTAATGATATGTCTGCTGCCCAAGCATTTATGGATAGCACAACCAACTACTCAACAACCAAGTCTTGGTTCAATGAATGGCTGCTGCCAAAGCTTGCGCTAAAACCTGATGTTTAATTTCAAACTATAAAAATAACGGTAATGACCGATGACCACAAAACCAGCAATACAAACTTCTTCTACCTCAGAGCATATTCCAGTAACGGTTATCACGACTTGCTACGGACGCAATCGTCACCTTTATAATCTATTAAGTAGCCTGATGCATGGCAGTATCAAACCTGAAGAAGTCATCATTGTGAATGACGATGCCGACCCAGCACGTCTAGCAGATTTTGATCTAAATATTGTTCAAATTGCCACGACCGCTAATGTATCAGCCAATAACTTATCTGATACATCGACTAAAACAGCATTTGATATTGGTCACAATCGTAACCTTGGCGCCGCACACGCCACACATGATGTGCTCATATTTTTGGACGTGGATTGCATCGTTGCGCCGACGTTCATTGAGCGATTAAGCGCAAAACTGCAAAAGCAGTCCAAAGCTCTCTTGATGGGACAACCGCGTTATCTGACGCGACCTTTGTCAGAGACAGAAAGCGTGGACTTACAAAGTGGCACGCTCACGCCTACCTGTTTAAACCAGCTGTCTGTTTATAACCCTTATCGTGATAATTTTGATGATGCTGAGTCGAATCCTGCAATCACAAGTCAGGCAGCGGTGAAGCAGACAGCGACTAAAAAGACAGAAGATTACGGGGCTTTTTGGAGTTTGTGCTTTGCTATTACACGCGAGCAGTTTGATAAAATTGGCGGGTTTGACACTCAATACACAGGGTATGGTGCAGAAGACACTGATTTTGCATTTACGGCACGTCAGTTGAACATTGATTTTTACCTTACCGCCGATGTCGTTTATCATCAGCAACACAGTGTTTATCGACCGCCGCTTAATCATTTAGACAGCATTGTCATCAATGCCAACCGCTTCTATCGCAAATGGCAGTGCTGGCCGATGTCAGGATGGCTTTTACCATTTGCAGATATGGGACTGATCCATTGGCAGGCTGAGCAATCCACGCCAATTGTTTCGATACGGCAGCCCACCCCTGACGAAACAGAGCAAGCGCATTGTCCCGACGCACCTTATGTTTAAAAGTTGAATGCTAACTGTTTAGGTAAAATGGTCCAGTTGAGTGAATGGTTTTAGGTCGTCTACTATTCATACTTAATATTGACGAATAACCTCTACTTCTGGTGGCGGTGAACTCATTTCTTGACGTTCAAATTCCCAATTGTGCCCTTGCCAAAAGTGAGCTGTCTTATCGTTGTCATTAAAACCAAGCATCAATAGCTGTAGTGGTAACTCTGCTTTTTGAATGTCTTGTAAATGCGCTCGTGCTGCAAGCAGTAACCGATACAATAAAAACCCAGATGAAGGCGCTGATGAATGAATGTCTTTAAAAGATGGATAATCGTCAACGACTGGATGATGCTCTGATAAGACACTATGATACCTCTCACTTTGCAACAATGATTCTATTGCGGGTGGAATGGTCAGTATTCGCTCAGCCGTGATGGGATCATCGTGAGGACTTGGGTCGTCCTCTGGAGTAGGAAATTGATACGAGCGATTGCTAAGTAATAAACCTAACGGCGCAGCCTTCGCCATTCGCTTCATGACCGACACATTGTTGCTTCTAGGTGGTAAGCCAAAATGCAGTTTGCTATCGCCAATTTGACGAAAAAACAGGAGCTTAGGTAGCGTGCTTATCAAGGTATGATTGGCAAAAAAATCTGCATGTATAAAATCATTAAACAATACCAAAACATCATCTGGCCGTAGTAGCTCTTCGAGTTGCTCAGTACTGATAGAAGGATTGTTTGCGATAAATACGATGCGCTTTTTTTGTTTTAGGGCAGTTTGGATATTGGCGGGCAAGTTGTTAAAAGCAGCTGCTTCTTTACTGACTTTATTTATATCAGCGTTATTATCATTTGCTATTGGACGAATATTTGAAGATTCAGTTAACAATATCGATGTTTGCATACGAGACGTATTTGTCCTATTTGAGGTAAGTAACTTTTAATAGAATACTTTTGATGGAATATTTGAAGGTGCATGGCGTAAAGGTCGCACTTTATATCTTTCAAATAGGCTTGGGCGGTACAGAATACGTGCCCACCACATGCGCCACTAAATCGCTAGAACCTTCTGAATAAAGAGAGACTTCACCGACTATAAGGGTGCGTCCTACTTTCATTAAAGTACACTCAGCCATGATACGGGCTTCCGCTGAAGGTTTGCGCAAAAAATTAATCGTAAGACTTGTCGTGACGGTCAATGGCACGATACCAATTTTACCAAGTATCGCCACATAGATGGCGACATCGGCAATGCTCATCAGTACAGGTCCTGAGACAGTGCCGCCCGGGCGCAGCTCATTTATCCCGATATCGTGCGATAAAGTTGCCCCAGTCTCATCTACTGCTTCAATCACGCATTTGGTTTGTGGAAACTCTACTGCCATAAAAGCGACGATTTCTTCTTTGGTTGCAGACACACAGCCTCCTTTCTAAACGATCCTTGTTAAGGTGTATCCTTTTATAGTCACTTTACTTTAAAAGCGATACAGTACGACTGCGATATCTATCAATGCACAACGGGCGTACCCTCTGTGCTAAACGCAAACCCTTTGTTGCTAAAGTTACCAATCATAACCGCTTCAATCACTGGTTTGACTCTCTCATCTATGCCTTCAACTTCGATGATAAAATTAGCCCCCGACCCGCCTTTATCCTCTTCTTTTTCAACGATATAGTTAAGCGTTGCCATGGCAGGAAGCTCTATGGGTTTGGTTAAATAGGATTTGACCAACGTCCCACCAGTATCATAGTAATCAATTTTATTCACATAAAGCGATTTTTTTAGAGTAGTGTTGCGTACACTGAGCGTCGCTGACAATAAGACTTTGCTATTGTCTTTATCTGTATAAATATCTGAGTAAATCGGCACATAAAAAGTCTGCTTGTAGCCAAGTTGGCTGTGATCGACGTCTGCCGTTACTTCTAACTCTTGAATCGGATCTTGATGATCCTCAGACAATACAACGTTTGGGTCTTGTGCAGATGGACTACACCCTGATAATAGTGTCATCATAGCGATCAATAAGACGGAGATATAGCGCTTATTCATATATTTTGCCTCTGTTTTCTTAGAGCAATGCGACAGTCACTATAAAATAAAATCGATACGTTGATAGCCGTTGCTACTGATATAAATGTTTTGACTCCAGAGACTTCATCACTCCAAAGGCTTCAAAAAATTTATAGCAGCAGCACTCACTGTATCAGTTTTAGAGTAAACCTACTATAGTGCAAACCGTCAGTTAATTTTGACACCAACACTACGCAAGAACTGATTGATATGCTTGTTAGCACCATAAATAATCAGTATGTCTTTTTCTTTCAATAGTTGCTCAGGAACCGCCAATCCTTGAATGCTTGGCCTACTTTGAGTACGACCAAAGCTGTCTTCATAATACTCATAGCGCATGGTACTAAGCAATCGAATGTTAAACTTATACTCTAACTGTAATTCATCCACCGTTCGACCAATCAAAGCGCTTGGAATACTGATCTCTACAATACTAAAGTGATCGCTCAGCTCAAACGAGTCTACAAAGTAACGTAGCGACAGCCTTTTCGCCCAGCGCTTGGCAGCCTCATTTTCAGGATGAATAAGGTCATCGACACCGATGGCTTGCAGCACTTTTTGATGTAATGGGTTGATACTGCGGCTAATCAAACGCTTGGCTTTTAGAGTTTTGAACAGCGCCGTCGCCATGACGTTTTCGCCTTGATCTTCCCCAATCGCCACGATGACGATGTCGGTATCGGCAATCGGTAAACCACTGACTGTATACTCATCCGTCGCATCCATACAAATAGTATGAGAGATGACTTCTTTATAAGCCTCAACCTTTTGCATACTGCTATCAATAGCAATCACTTCGTGACCTTGACGAGTCAGCGCCATGCCGAGCGATGAACCAAAATTCCCTAGTCCTACGATAATGTACTTCATGACCTATTGCCTTTTTTAGTTTTTGTTAATCTTTTGCCAGCTGCGCCTATACAGACAGAGACTGCAACAATTTAATTTATTCTAGCAGCGTTAAATTAGTTGATCGTAATCTCTTCTGTCGGATAGTGATAATTGCGCGGACGTCTGTTTTTGAGTAGGGCGATAAAGATGGTTAGCATACTCACGCGACCAACGAACATAATGACTGAAACCACAATTTTGCTAAAGTCTGATAGCTCTGTTGTCAAATTCAAACTGAGTCCCACCGTGCTATAAGCCGAAAAGCACTCAAAGACCACTTTGATCAAATCAAGCTCTGGCTGGTCGTAACTGATGAGCGTCACACCCGTACCAATAACGAGCAATGACAGCCACATAATAGAAAACGCGCGACGTATCGAGATATCAGCGATCTGTCGTTTGAACACTTCCACCTTGGTCTGCCCACGAGCCAAACTCAAGGTATTTAATAGCGCAATAGCAAAGGTGCTGGTTTTAATACCACCACCTGTCGAGTTTGGCGACGCCCCAATCCACATCAAAAATATCGTTAACATAATCGTCGGAAACGCGAGCGTACCCATATCGATGTTGTTAAAGCCAGCCGTTCGCGGCGTGGCAGCTGTGAAAAACCCTGTCACAAGCTTACCAAAAAAACTGGTATGTTCAGCGAGCACATTGTTGTATTCAAAGATCATCACGCCGATGAAGCCACTCAGCAATAACGCACCTGTCGTAATCAAAGTAATACGGCTGTTGATATTAAGCAACCAAGGCTGATAGGCGTAGCGTTGATCCTTACGATATATGAGCCGCTCAAGACGATAGCGCAAGTAGCGCAGCACATTGACCACAATGGTAAAACCCATACCGCCAAAGATGAACGTGACGGCAATAATCAGCTGTAACGGGTAATTAAAACGTAGCGAATCATCATACAATCCTGCGCTAAATGTCGAAAACCCAGCATTACAGAACGCAGAGATCGCGTGAAAAACCGAAAAAAACAGCTGCTCAGACCAATCCATATTGGCAATATCATAAATACTGACATAAATGAGTGCGGCTGCTACTGCCTCGACGGCAAATGTCACATATAAGATAGATTTGAGGGTCGATACCACATCGCGCATACCGCTCATGTAGGACATCTCACTGATGCTGGCTTGCGTCTCGTAACTGACACCCCCCTTAAAAAAGTAACTAAAATAAGTCACAAATGTCAGAATGCCCAAGCCGCCGATTTGTATCAGCCCCATGATAATCACCTGCCCAAATGTCGTGAAATAGGTCGCAGTATCTACCACGATGAGACCAGTCACACAAACCGCACTTGTCGCCGTAAAAAGCGCATCAATAAAAGACAATGGCTGTGTGGTGGCATTGGGCATCATCAGCAGTAAAGCACCAACCAAGACCACAGATAAGAAGCTTAGGATAAAAAACTGTGCAGGGTTTAAAAAGGTACGATTGAGATTAAAATCGTGGTCAGAAATTTCACGGATAAAGGTCACAAATACAGCGATCTTTATGGCAACGAAACCATCGACGGGTCCAGACAGCCCTGAGCGCACCAAGTCCGTAAAATGTGCTACCAACAAAATGACAATCGCGATGCTGGTCAGTAAATCAAAAACCGCTACCTTGTTTAAGGTGAGCGGTTTTTTGGTGTAGATATAGCGACCTGCTGTCAGGATAAAGCCTAAAAAGATAATGGCTAAATAAAAGATATGAAAAACTTGCTGTAACCACGTTGGTAATGTAAAACCGCTATCTAGTAAAGCAACTGCGACGCCAATAATACTAATGAAAATCATAAAATTATTTAACAATCGATAACGCGTGGCTGCATTCATAGCCTTAGTCCGTAATGGAAATAACCCGCTATTTATACTCCTTTTTATCTCTATTCACAAAAAATGTTTCTAGATAATCGTAACCAATTATTAATTGTCTAGAGCCTATAATTGTCTATAGATTAGGGCAAGAACCATCAAAATATTATAGAATCTTTATGAATAATATAAGCTGACACATTGTTTTTTAACTGTTTTTAATCCTTTTGTGCCGTCATTTTTACCCCGCCCCATGTCACCAAAGCCACACCAAGTGCTATCAATGAAGCCCCCAAAAACAAACCTGCTGGTGGACTCTCGCCTTGTAAAAAAATAGCGACAGGAACACCAACGACCGCGCCCACTGAGCCAAGTAAGCTTAATAAAACAGGACCGCCTGTCTTCTGTAGGACAAACAACAGTAAAAACTGAGCAGCGAACACGCCTGCTTGTATGATAATCAAACCTAGCGGCAACCATTCTCCAAGCGGCACGGTAATTGAAAAATTAGGCAACACGCTAAATCCAAGTAACAGCAACGCAGCCGCAATTAACATACCGGGAGCAAGCGCACTCGGAGAGGCTTTATCTGGCCAGCGTAATGTGCGATAGATATTACCAATGGCCAGCAGAACAGGGCCACAAAGTGCGATTAAAATCCAAAAAACACTAGCATCTGGCGCGGCAAACTTACGTGCTGCTAGTACTCCAGCTCCAGTAAGTGCCGCTGCGACGCCAAAAGCGCGGATGATGTTGAACCTCTCCATTCGCAGCGTGAGTGCGCCAAGATAAGTAAGCAGTGGTGGCAGCGAGATAATGAGCGCGACAAAACCTGCACCGACATGCGGAATAGCGGAAAACAGCAGTAAGTTGGAACCTGCGACACTGACCAGTGCTGCGACAAAATAATACTCAAAACTACGTGTATTTAAGGGGGGCAGCTCTTTTCTGATGATGGCAACGAGCAGTAAGATAATAGTCGCGCCAGTGATTGACCAAAATAAAAAAGCAAGGGGCGTGAGACCTATTTCACCAGCGTATTTTGCCAAATTGGTTGAGATGCCTATTAATGCGCCGCCAACCAACAGACAAACGAAAGGAATGAGCCAAGCATTCTTGTTGGGAAGTATTCGTGGCTTTGAAGCATCATTCATTCGCTACCCTATTTGATTACATGGTTTAGATAACATAGCGACTTTTTTGATTTGAAGTTATTCAGCCAATAACGTCGCAAGCAGCTCGTCTATCTCAACTTTAAACTCTTTATCTTCAATCTTATTGGCACTGATTTTGGCGTTCTGTAGATTTTTGATAGCAGCGTCCTTTTCACCCATTTCAATTTGTAAAACCGCCATCGAAAAAGCAATCGATGACATATGATCTTTTGAATTCATGGCAGTGGCTTTTGCCAGCGCTTTGTCATAAATAACCAACGCCTCATCCAAATCTTCAGTAAAGTCAGCAAGCGTTTCCCACTGTTCGGGATGGTCTTTATCGGTGTTTTCGTTGTCGATACATAGGGCTTTGAGTTCAGCATAAAACGCGTTAAATGCCGCTTGGTTGCCTTTGCGGTCTGCTTCTAGTAATTCTTCAGCTAACTTATAAATGGCTTTGTATATTTTAGTATTGATCATTTTTTTCTCTGTTTTTGGTGTGGTGACGAAACGTGTTTTATTACGTCATTACTTGTCAATAAAGGTATTAATACATGCAAGCTTAGCATGCTTGGTTATAGTAATGGGCTTTTTAAAAGATCGATAAAATTGGTTTAATTGTACACAACTATAGCTCTCGCCAGTGTAACCACAAGCGTGTGTCTAACTCAAACTGATGGTAATCAGGTTCCATATGGCAGCACAATTGATAAAAGGCTTTGTTGTGCTCATGCTCTTTAAAATGTGCGAGCTCATGCACGACAATCATTCGTAAAAATTCCGGCGGGGCTTCTTTAAATAAGCTGGCCACCGTGATGCTATTATGCGATTTGAGCTTACTGCCTTGTACTCGAGATT
Source organism: Psychrobacter sp. AOP22-C1-C5 (assembly GCF_052378885.1). Taxonomy (NCBI): domain Bacteria; kingdom Pseudomonadati; phylum Pseudomonadota; class Gammaproteobacteria; order Moraxellales; family Moraxellaceae; genus Psychrobacter; species Psychrobacter sp. AOP22-C1-C5. The sequence continues at coordinate 68,417 of NZ_JBQSYC010000002.1, forward strand.
GCGTGGTATGAATACCTAGCGCATGTTTAAGAACTTTTAGTTTGCTGCTGTAACTGACATTCGATAGCGGGCCGATTTTGCGCATGTACTGGTTTTTTATATCATTTATGTGATGATAAAGCGCCTTATCACTTTGCACTTGGTGCTGATTGGGATACTTTTTTTCCAGATACTCTCCCAGCCTGCCATCGCTGATGAGCTGTGCGGCTTGAGTCTGGATTTGCTCAGAGTAATGAGCAATGTACTTTAATGTGGTCACGAATGTATCCTTTATCGGTGCTTTGGCTTATTCGTTTTATCTTTATGGTAAATTTAATTTAAAAAGAAAGCAGTGTCGCTGGGATGGATTTTTTGAAGCCTCTTTCTGTAACGGCACAGCAAGCAAAAAAGTTTATACCAGCAAATTGTTTTTTACATCATACTTTTATTTTGAACTAACGATGTGTATTTTACCCTATATAAATTTATTGTGTTCTTCATAAAAAACCCCATAAGCTGCGTTCAGCTTATGGGGTTATTTCTCATCAATGCTTTTGCTAAAGATCCACCACATTCATGTTAATAGCGTAGTAATGTGCTCATTAACGTTCTAAATGCAGATATTGCAAATGGCGCTCGTATTGGTTCAAGATATCGACCAGTACTTGCTCTTTGGTGTAACCAACCAAATCATACTCTTGCGAGCCCTCACTTAAGAACACCTCAGCACGATAATAAAATTCTGCATTTTTGGTTGACGTGTTTAACGTAAAGTTAGGTCGCTCAGCTTTTATCAGATTGACCTCATAAATAAAGTCATCTTCATCACCATGACCAACGCGCAGTTTTAAACCATCAATCTGACCGCTGTCTTGGTTCATACCTGCATCTATGTCCTTACCAATACTAGCCAGATTATGGACGTCCAAAGAGGTTTTGAGACCGCCTGCTTTGAATTCCTTTTCGACTTCAGTCATCGCTGGCATAACCACGTTTTGCAAAAATCTTTCAACCTGCGAATGGCTAGGGAAACTCACAATACGTTGCAAGCGCGCTTTCCAATTCTTACCACTGTCCAGCACATTGGCCGTCCCAATCGTACTGGCTTTGCGTTTGTTGCCTTCTTCCTTCAGTGATTTCCACATCGACATCATATAGAGCACGAGGATAAGAGAAAACGGCAAGCCTGCAATCACAGACACGGACTGTAACGATGCAAAGCCACCAGCGAACAACAAGCCTAGAGTGATAAACCCTGTTGCCGCTGCCCAAAACAAACGCAACCAGACTGGCGCATCGGTGTCATTGGTCATCCCTCTTGAGCTCAGGTTTGCCAATACTAAAGCCCCTGAATCCGCTGAGGTCACGAAAAACACCAAACCGATGATAACGCCAGCAAATGACAATACATTGCTATACGGGAAATACTCAAACAAGGCAAACATACCCATTGCAGCATCATTTACCGCGATTTCACCAAGCTCGGTCGCACCATTGGCGACCAAATCTATCGCCGAATTACCAAAGATTGAAAACCATGCAAAGATAAAGCCGAGCGGAATAAACATCACACCAAACACGAATTCACGCAGGGTACGACCACGGCTGATACGGGCAATAAACAAGCCCACAAACGGTGCCCAAGCAACCCACCACGCCCAAAAGAATATCGTCCATGCCGATTTCCAATCCGCGCCAGCAGCGCCATCATAGGCATAAACGTCAAAAGTTTTTGCAACGATTGTTTGAAAATATTGACCAATGTTTTGAGTAAAAGTATTCAATAAGTAGACTGTGTTACCCATGACCAATATCGCCAGCAATAGCAATATCGATGCCAACATATTAAATTCAGATAAACGGCGTACGCCCCTTTCAACACCTGTCATTGCAGAGATAGCAGCGGCGGCTACAACCCCAATAATAATAAGGGTCTGAACCGTCTTGCTAGATTCAATACCAAAGACGTGCGTCAGTCCCGCATTAGCCTGTAACACACCAATACCTAAACTGGTCGCAATACCCATCAGCGTACATACAACGCCAAAAGTATCAATGCCATCACCTAGCCAGCCTTTGATTAAACGTTCACCAAATATTGGGGTCAACGGCGAGCGTAGTGCCAGTGGCATGTTTTTACGGTAAGCAAAGTAAGCCAACGCCATACCGATTAGAGCATAAATACCCCAACCATGCAGTCCCCAATGTAAAAAGGTCTGTGACAGTGCTTGGCGCATGGCTTCTGCACTGGCAGGCTCAAGTCCTGTATGCGGTGTCAGATAATGCATCAACGGCTCAGACGCACCAAAGAACAGCAAATCAATACCGATACCCGCCGAAAACAGCATGGCTGCCCATGCTAAAAAGGGAAACTGGGCTTTTTCATGGTCTTGACCAAGTTTGATGTCACCATATTTAGAAAAACCAACAAATAAGGCAAAAATACTATAAGCAGCAACCACCAGCATGTAATACCAACCAAAACTCGCTGATACCATCGCCATGCCTGAGCTGAGCAAAGACTCACTATAATCTGGAAAAGCAATCGTCCAGACTATTAATAAAATAGAAATAATAGCTGAGCCTAAAAATACGGTTTTATTTAAGCTCAGGGGTTTCGTCGCATCTTGTGATGGCGAACTGTACATAAAAGACCTCAATAGATAAGTGAAACACTATCTGACATTGCTTTGTCCGTCATGAGGATCGGAGAGACAAAGCAATATCAACAAGTAAAAAGTAAATAGAATGACAAACAGATTTAACCGTAACGGTATTCATCACTCTACTATGTCAGTATTGATGAAAAAGGCCTTTACTGAGAAAGGTCTTTTTTGTGGAATTGTCTTATATATAGTTATTTGTCCCGCCTCTTATACAGTAGCACGCGCCGTAGAATTATAATGACGCATAGGCTCAGCTCTCAATGGTGCACCATTGGCAACATAATAGTCTGCCGTCGAGCGTGGTAGCTGCACGCCTCGCATCTTATCGACGATTTTTTCTGCCAACATGATGGTGGTCGCGTTGAGGTTACCACTGATGATATTGGGCATAATGGATGCATCGACGACACGCAAACCTTCAATACCATGCACCAGTCCTTCACCATTCACCACCGCATCATTACTTTCACCCATCGCACACGTACAAGAAGGATGGTAAGCGGTCTCACCATGTTCGCGCACATAGTCATCTAGCTGCTGATCGGTCACCAAATCTTCACTTGGCGAGAGGGCACGACCGCGGTAAGGGTCAAGTGCTGGCTGATGCATAATCTCACGAGTGATACGCATGGCAGCACGGAACTCTTGCCAGTCTTGATCGTGAGACATGTAATTAAATAAAATGCTCGGATGGGCGCTTGGATCTTTTGACATCAGCTTGACACGGCCACGACTGGGCGAACGCAATGAGCCAACATGCGCTTGAAAGCTGTGCGAATCGCTGGCACTTCGACCATCATACCGAACGGCAAGTGGTAAGAAATGATACTGGATATTGGGATGGGTAAACTTCTCATCGGTACGGATAAAGCCGCCACCCTCAAACTGATTTGACGCGCCAAGTCCTGTACCATTGAATAACCACTCAGCCCCAATGGCAGGTTTATTCCACCACTTATTGGCAGGCGCAATGGAGACCGGCAGCTTACATTCATACTGCATGTACAGTTCCAAATGATCCTGCAAGTTATTGCCCACGCCCGGCAAATCTAGTACTTCAGGGACACCCAATTCTTTGAGCCATTGACCAGGGCCAATGCCTGAACGTTGCAGTAGTTGCGGTGAGGCAATTGCACCAGATGAAACAACGACTTCACGAGCCGCATAAAAGTTTTTAGTCTGACCTTGATGCTCGACTTTGACCCCGATAGCGCGCTTACCATCAAACAAAATTACATCGGTAAGCGCCCCAGTCAAAATCGTGATATTGCTACGGGGCTTGGCACGATCGAGATAGCCTCGAGCGGTCGAAGCACGGCGACCATTAGGCGTGACAAAGCGATCCATCGGACCAAACCCTTCTTGCTGATAACCGTTTAAGTCGTCAGTAGCCGGAAACCCAGCTTGCACGCCAGCTTCAATCATGGCTTGAAACAACGGATTGACCCCTGGCTTTGACGTGGTCATTTCAACTGGACCACCCGCGCCATGATAGTCATTCTCGCCAATATCGCGGTTTTCTGACTTTTTAAAATACGGCAGGCAATCCAAATACGTCCAATCCGATAAACCGTCTAGTTTCGCCCAGTCATCAAAATCCAACGCATTACCACGGATATAACACATACCGTTAATCAGCGATGAGCCGCCAAGTCCTTTGCCGCGACCGCAGTCCATGACTCTGTTATTCATATAAGGCTCAGGGTCGGTTTTATAACCCCAATTGTAAGTGGTTCCTTGTAAAGGCATGGCGAGTGCCGCTGGCATCTGCGTGCGAAAGTCCAAACGATAATCAGGACGACCTGCTTCTAACAGCAATACCTTAATATTGGCATCTTCGGTCAGACGCGTGGCCAGCACATTTCCTGCTGAACCTGCGCCGACAATGATGTAGTCGTACTCAGGAGTACTTGATGTCATAAACTGCTCCGTAATCTTAAAAAGCTCAGTATTGAAAAATAATTCATTTAATATCAGTCATGTGGCATAAAAAGGACACATAAGTCCTAATAAAACAAGCTTCAAACACCCTAACTGATGAAAATTTTTCAATAATTATTAAAATATAAGTTGTCAAAATATGGGTTGTTAACCTATAAATTATTAAAATACAGATTCAAACGCGCCCAACTCTACTTGAATGGACTTGGTCTGAGTGTAGTGCTCAAGGGCTTCAATGCCGTTTTCGCGACCAATACCTGAGTGCTTATAGCCACCAACTGGCATTTGCGCTGGAGACTCGCCCCACGTATTTAACCAGCAGATACCCGCTTCGATTTGAGCAATGACGCGATGCGCTCGGGTTAAATCAGCGGTTACAACGCCTGCTGCCAAACCATAATCGGTATCATTGGCACGGCGAATCACTTCTTCTTCAGTCTCATACGTCAATATCGACATGACAGGACCAAAGATTTCCTCACGCACGATACTCATCTCATCGCTGCAATCAGTAAACACCGTCGGTGCGACAAACGCGCCATTTGCAAGCGATGGGGTTGTGACGCGCTCGCCACCAACTAGCAGGCGTGCGCCACTGGCTTTGCCTTGTTCAATATAATCCAGCACTCTTTTCATATGCGGGAAGCTTACCAATGGCCCCATGTTGATGCTTTCATCCATCGGATCGCCCAACTTAATACGCTCGACACGTGTCAAAATGGCTTGCTCAAATTTAGCTTGCAAGGCTTTAGGGACAAATACGCGCGTGCCATTGGTACAGACCTGACCACTACTATAAAAGTTCGCCATCATGGCAATATCAGCCGCGGTATCAATATCAGCATCATCAAATATGATCAGTGGCGACTTACCGCCAAGCTCCAAGGTCACGTCTTTGAGAGACGATGATGCTGCACTCGACATCACTTTTTTGCCCGTCGGTACGCCACCTGTGAACGATACTTTGGCGATATCAGGATGCTGAGTCAGCGACTCGCCCACTTCATAGTTACCCTGCACGACGTTAAAGACACCATTTGGCAATCCCGCTTCTGTAAAGATTTCTGCCAGTTTGAGCGCCGTTAAAGGCGTGACTTCTGATGGCTTAAAAATCATCGCGTTACCAGCGGCTAGTGCTGGCGCTGCTTTCCACATAGCGATCTGAATAGGATAATTCCATGCGCCGATACCTGCGACTACGCCCAGAGGCTCACGACGGGTATAGACAAAACTACTGTCACGCAACGGAATCTGACGGCCTTCTATCGTTGGCGCAAGGCCTGCATAATATTCAACAACGTCAGCACCTGTGACGATATCCACATATTTCGTCTCAGAGTAGGCTTTACCAGTATCTTTCGTTTCGAGCAATGCCAGTACATCGTTGCGCGCGCGCAGTATGTCAACGGCGTTTAACAAAATTCGGCTACGCTCAACTGGCATCATCGCCGCCCAGATTTTTTGCCCTTGCTTGGCAGCTTCTACTGCCTCATTGATCTGCTCATTGGTCGTTTGTTGAATGGTTGTCAATACTTCACCAGTCGCTGGATTGATATCGTCAAAAGTAGACAACGATTCATCAACCGCCAGATAACGACCGTTGATATAAGCCGTTTGTACTTGTCCTAAATCGATGATCTCTGTTAAATTTTTTGAATCTGTCATGGGTTCTCCTTTTGACGATGGGCAGCCACTTTTAAAAGTGCTCAAACCAAATTATTCGCCATTGTTTAAGTATTAAAATAAAATTTACGTGCTTTCTTAACTTACTAACTGTTCATTTAGCTATTAACCAACGTTCATATTAACTAGAATTCGGATTAATCAGAATTCAGGTTGATCTAAGTCAGACTGTGTCATTTTTATCAAACGCTCGCGTAATGACGTCTTGTCCGATATATTGATGCCTGAAAAATCAGAGAGCCAAATGCCATCCGCAACCAGACGCACCATACATAATGTTTCGGTATTATCAGTTGCCTCATGCTTCTTCAATTGCTCATTTGCCCACTGTGCCCACAACTCACGCAGCTCACTGTCACCTAGCATCAACACATACAAGGTCGCTTGATTGTCAAACTCTGCTTGCCCTTTTTCGCCCAAACTGATGGTGGCATCTATATAGGCGCGTGTGAAAGAACCATAAGGTACAGGGTCTTTGGCCATAGCCGTATCTACTTCTGCCTCGAACTTGGCCATCGCATCATTAAACACTTCAAGAACCAGCGCGTTTTTGGTAGTAAAGTGATGCATTACGCCGCCTTTTGTTACCCCGACCGCATCAGCGACCGCTTGAAACGTGACTTTAGACAACCCTTGCTCTAACGTTATCCGCGCGGCTTGATCTAATAGCGCACGACGCACCAGTTCTGGCTGCTTCTTACGCTTATAAGCATTTTCTACTTCCATCTCAATGCCCCACAACATTAGAAAATAAATTCATTACCACCACTCCACTAACGATCATAGTGATACCCACCACAGCTGCCGTATCAAGGCTTTGCTTAAACAACACGATGCCAATGAGCGAAGTCAGTATAATTCCCAGCCCACCCCACAGCGCGTAAGCAATACCAAGTGGTATGGTTTTGAGCGTTTGTGTCAACAGATAAAACGAGATGGCATAAAGCACACCCATGATCAGCGTCGGCACCAAACGCGTGAACTGCTCTGACTTTACTAAAAAAGTAGTGGCCATCACTTCACAAATAATGGCCATGGCAAGATAGCCATAAGCAATAATGATAGGGTTCATATTCATGTGACTTATCTCAAATAGAACATAGGTTAATAATTTATGTGAAAGAAACCACACGGTCGGTATTTTATAGAAATATTGTAGCAATGTGAAGGGAAGATTTAAGAATTTTATTTTAATGGGTGTAAGGATTGGCTTATTATTCAAAAAGATAACCCATATCGCCAATCGAATACAGCTTAATAAGTCGATATCCGACTGTAATAAGCAATTCTTTGAAAGGGCAAATTTGAATAAATAATGCGCGCAACAACTGCTTTGATTAGCTAAATAAACGAATAAAAATTTTAAACAATTCTCTTTATAAAATTAAGCACTGAGTAAGAGAGACAGGTTCAGTTTTGATATATTTCAACAATATTAAAAATTAATGGCGTAATAAGGTTGACAGCCCCTAGCTACTTGGCTAAAATGTGCCCCACATAACGCAAACAAGCCAAGTAGCTATCCTTATTTAAAGCTTCTTGTACAACGCTTAAAGTACTTGCTGTTATGACAACTTATTCTCCAATAGCTCAGTTGGTAGAGCAACGGACTGTTAATCCGTGTGTCCCTGGTTCGAGCCCAGGTTGGAGAGCCATATACTAAAAACCTTCATCACTATTTTGATGAAGGTTTTTTTATTGTTGCGACTTTTATGCTTGATGACTGGCTTCTACTTTTCTGACACTTATATTCTACAACGATAATATTAGCGTGGCCGTGGTGTTCTTTTAGATATATTTGTTGTATGGTAAGCTTAGTTTTGATTGGATTCGTTGTTATTTGAGCGTTTCACTCCTACTCACTAAAAGTAATGGTTTATTATGATACCTGTACGTGTAAAAAATAAATTTTCTGACCATCCGCAAAAAATCATGCGCCCGGTCAGTATTCGCCTGTCTGAAGAGATGATCGAACTATTAGAATCAACTTCAGAAGAGTTGGGGTTTAAGCGCATTCAAGGACTAATTCGTCTGTATATTCGTCAAGGTCTTGATCGTGACCATCAGGATTATACGCTGGCGCATGATGAGGTTTTTATCGAAACTTTGCGTAAACGCGGCGTAAGTCAACATATCATTGATGAAGCAATTATTGTGACGCATAATAATAATACGACTCATCCATTATCTGAGCTGCAAGACAACGATTAAAAGTACTGACAGAAGTTGTTATTGTTGGGCTGCGTGAGAGTGACTGCTCATAGATTTCATAAAAAAGACCAGATGCTCTGATGAGGATCTGGTCTTTTTTTGCTTTTATTAAGTGATAGTACAGTCTACTGTCTACTTATGATCATAGTTTAGCTGATGTATCACGAATGCAGCGTTATCAAGACGTACGTATGCTTATTTTTTTATGTTAACTTTACTACAGTATTTAGCCATAATTAAACACAACACCCTGTCAAACGAGGTATATTAAGGAAATAGTCGTCACTATTGATGAGCGTTTACTAAGAGGTGTACGATAATGAATTTATATCAGTTTTCAAACAAAGCGCTATTATTAACAGTTACTTTAGGAATGGTAGCCATTGCACCTGCTTGCTCTCCGCCGCAGACAGATCCAACCAAACAGACCATACCGACTGACTCTGACCAATGGCAAAAAAAGCTGGGCTCAACTTTGGAGCAACTGCCTGAATCTGATCAGCAATTGCTGAGCAGGTATATGCTACGAATGAAGCTTAGTGATGCCTATGAGTCAGGCGCTATGCCGCGTACGACTATTGAAAAAGCTCTGATACAGCAACGCGAATACGAACGCTTGCACCCAAATAACCCAACGGGCAAGAAAAGCCCCATTACTACCAGCCAGCCTACTGCAACTGCCGCACATTATCCTGTTGCCCTTCTCCCTGTTAAGAGCAGTGACAGCGACAGTCTAAACCAAGTGAAGTTGCAATTTATGCTCTCAAATCACGGCGAGGTCGCCATTCAGAGCTTTAAGGGTACGCTGACAATGCAAGATGTCAATTTAAAGCAAGGCAAAAACTTCAATGTCCCATTGATACAGTTTGAACCACCTATCGAACCAGAGCAATCTGGCAAAATCATCATTGAAAGTAGTATCGAAGACATTAATGTCATGCGCGCGATAAAAAATACCAAAGACATGACCATTGAGATCAATGAAGGCATACTGGTATTAGAAGACGGTCAAACTATTGAATTTGCTCAGTCGCTTGTTAAATAAACGAGATTATTAAAAATGCCAATACTATTAAAAGCATTCATTTAGACGCTCTCAAAAAAGTGGCTAGTAAATACAAGCACTATAAAAAACTGGCGCGGTCAAAAGCAAGTAGTATTAATATTAAAAATAGACGCATAAAAAAACCCCCTAATTAGTAATTAATTAGGGGGTTTTTTGAATTTGGCGGAGACGGAGAAGTTTATTATCATCATCCATGTTTAGCTTTTCGAATTCTTGCCATTTGATAGGCATTGACATACTCGCCGTTGCGATAAGCGTAATCCACCATCTCCCCTTCTATGATAAAGCCCAAGCTTTCATATAAACCAATGGCGCCGATGTTGTCGGTATAAGTAGTAATCTCAATACGTCTCGTAGCCAGCCAATTATCGGCTAAATCCAGCGCTGCGGTTATCAGCGCTCGGCCCACACCCTTGCCTTGTGACGCGGTTTTTACACTGACCCCAAAGCTTGCTACATGGCGTCGACGCTTTGATACCATGGTCTCAAGCCCTAGACACCCAACCAATTCACCCTCAATTTCAGCCACTAAGAAATGCATATTGTCAGGGATATCCGCCAGCCGTTTGCGCCACAGGGTCTTGGACGGCATAGGCAACTGCAAAGTATCGGCATATAAGGCCTCATCGGCATGAATGGCTTGCAACGCTTCTGCATCTTCTGGCTCAGCATGACGTATTTCAATTTTCATTCTACTTATCCTTACAGACGAATTATTGTGTTGATGGGTGTCAACTTTAGTAATGAGGTAAACATTGTTTTTCTTATTCACATCCCAAATGTTGAATCATTAATTTAGCGTAATTGGTAGCCTATAAAAAGAATTTCCTGCTAAAAATTCCAATAAAATGAATAAATCTATTAGTCAGATTATTTAGAGCGTACCGATGTAGACTACCGATCACTTAATAATTAATAGCAAACTTGTGCCCGTCAATTTTTATCAATTGGCGTCATCACTGCAGAGTGGTTAGTCAAACAACTTGGCACAGCAATAAAAATATGATTCATAAGTACTATGGTAAATTCATTCCTTAAGAACCTAAGCATATTATAAAAATACTAAACCACGCATTACAGATATAGCTGTGAGCTAGTACTTTATACGTAGCTATGTACTTTTCAAAAGGAAATAGGTACGCTAATTAAACTCTATATTTGTTAAAGGAAAGAGAATGCAACTCGAAATTAACGTCATTGATGCTTTCACCAATACGGTTTTTAAGGGAAATTCAGCAGCAGTTATTATCACCGACAGTTGGCTAAGTGCAGACTTAATGCAATCTATTGCAATGGAAAATAACTTATCCGAAACTGCTTTCTTAGTACCAGGTGAGTCAAATGAAAAAACAAATTATTATATTCGCTGGTTCTCTCCAATAACTGAAATTGCTTTTTGTGGTCATGCAACCTTAGCCTCTGCTTTTGTCTTATTTAATAAGAATCCTACCTTAAAAACGATTAAGCTTTCAGCAAAAGCAATTGGCGCCTTAACAATTGTGCAAACAAGCATTGGTAAAATACAAATGGACTTCCCAAATACTAAGCCTGAGAAGATAGCTAGTATTCCTGATAGTTTATTAGCAGGTCTATCTATTGCTCCTATTGAAGTCTATCGCAATTCACAAGCCTATTTTGTTATTTACAATACTGAGTCCGATGTTTTAAACGTAATACGGGATAATGAAGTTTTGAAACAGCTTGCGCCTTTAGACGTAGTTGTTACTTGTCAGTCTCAATCAGAAAATCTCAAGTCTTACGATTTTATCTCGCGATACTTTTGGCCTGCTAATGGTGGTGATGAAGACCCAGTAACTGGATCAATTCATACTGGACTTGCACCATTTTGGGCAGAACGTTTGGGTAAAAATGAGCTGATAGCATATCAAGCGTCAAGTCGGGGCGGGATACTTGAGTGTATTGTGGAAGGCGATAGAGTGATTATTTCTGGCAATGCGGTTCAGTATCTAACAGGATTTATTACTGTTTAAGTAGGATATAGTTATTAACTATATAGTGATGGTGCGGGACGTTTGTAACGTCACCGCACTATTTTTTTTGGGTGAAACGCCAAGTGCAGAATAATTTACAAAAACTTAGTGCAGAATAATTTACAAATTAGTGCAAAATAAATTCGCAAATTACAGCTCTTCAAGGTTTCAAAGTCTTTATATAGACGCATAAAAAAACCCCCTAATTAGTAATTAATTAGGGGGTTTTCGAATTTGGCGGAGACGGAGAGATTCGAACTCTCGAAGGGCTATTAACCCTTGTCGGTTTTCAAGACCGGTGCATTCAACCGCTCTGCCACGTCTCCATTGGTGCATCATTATATAGATATCATTTTATAATGCAAGGGGGTATTCCAAAAAAATTCAATTTATTTCAAAATACATCTTTAATGCTTGCTTGAGGCGAGATGGAGACACATATCTAGCAATCGATTGGCATACCCCCACTCATTATCATACCAAGCAAAAACCTTGTATTGATCGCCCACTCGCATCAGTTGTTGACCGTCGATAATAAGCGATTCAGTCTGATGAATGAAATCGCTTGAAACCAGAGGTTCGTCAGTATACGCCATAATATCCTGCAAATGCGCTTGGCTGGCAGATTTGAGCACCTCACCCACTGTCTCAACGCTCACATTAGCTGTATCAAATACAAAGGTCACATCAATGGCAGCAACGTCGATGGTCGGCACGCGTATCGAATGACCATTTATTCTGCCAGTCATCGCAGGTAATACGCGCTCTGTAGCCGCGATACTACTAGAAGTGGTTGGAATAATATTATAACCAGAAGCCCGCGCGCGTCTTGGATCACGGTGCGCTTGATCGAGCACCGTTTGATCCGCCGTCACCGCATGAATTTCTGTCATCATGGCAGACTTGACGCCAAACGCTTTGTCGAGCGTATCAATCAGTGGTACCAGTGCCTGCGTGGTGCAAGAGACGCTTGAGATAATGGGCAACTCTCGTGTCAACGTATCCGCATTCACGCCCATGACGATACAAGCGTCAACATCATCAAAAGGAGCGGCGCCGATAATTACTTGCTGTGCGCCCGCCTCGATATGCAAACTTGCTTGCTCATAAGAACGAAAGTGCCCTGTACACTCGAGCACCACATCGACACCAAGCGCCTGCCATGGTAAGTTTTTTGGATTAGGCTCTGAGAGCATATTGATACAATAAGTCAAATTGTTCTTAGTCAGACATAGCTGCGTCTTGCTAACGCTGTCGACTCTGGTTTCTATCACCTCAGCACTGACCCCAAGCCGACTCAAGCGCCCATGGGTACTATCGAACTTCAATAGATGCAGTAAAATATCTGACGACCCCAAATCATTAATCGCAACCACATGAATAGCACGGCCCAATACTTCAAAGCGCTCTAGCAAAGCGCGCAGCACATTACGTCCGATGCGACCAAAGCCATTAATCGCGATTCGCAGCGGCTGTGTATGCTCACCTGTGGTATGAAATGCGGCTACTAATGGGTCGGATGTCAATTGATAAGTGGCACTAGAAAAATCAGGCATAACAGACTATCGCTTTCAAAGGATAAATAAAAGTGAGCGTTACAAGGCAATAAAACAGTAGATGGTTTTTATGATTTGCAAAATGCTACGGAGTGATAAAGATTAAGGCCAAACGAATGGTGTTGTAATCAATACTCTGCTTGAGATGGTCAAATATCGGACGCAGCTTGATACTACCATCATCATTAAAGTCGTTTGGATTATTGGCAACTTTGATGGCGACATAAGCATTGCCCACGGCCGTCATCACCTCGTCATCTGGACGCAGATGATCACACATCAAACTTGGGTCTTGCGATTTTAGCTCACCGATGTGACGCATAATGGTAGACTGCGAAAGTTGACGCTCTTGTGAAATTTCAGCAATAGACAGACTCTCTTCTAATAATATCCGTGTTGCTAAGAGTGTACTATCGGATTTATCTGATACTTGATTGCCCAGCTTTTGTTTTTTATCTATCTGCGCTTGCTGCTGCTCGCGGCGCTTTTTTTGTAGATTGACGTAGGCTTCTATCACAGATTTGCTCAGCGTGCCGCCTGATTTCAAAATGAACTTCTCATGCGCCTGCGTCATACTTTCTTCATCAAGCATGGCATAGTTGGCATCGGCTTCTTCAGACAATACCAAAAACCGCTTATCCGCCCCGCGTGCCAAAGGATCAAGCTGCAAACTCATGTCATTCATACCTAACAGCTGTAATCCTGACAGCGATTTTAGTCGTGATAGCGCCACATACCCTTGTCCCAGCTCAAACGTACGAGACAAGTCAATTTCAGCGGCTTCTAATGTCATGCCTTGCGATTTGTGAATAGTAATCGCCCATGCCAGACATAATGGCACTTGCTCGTAGCTTGCCAGCACATCACCTGTCTCATCTTCGATGATCCACTCTTCAGGCTCGGCGATGACCTCGCGTCCCGAATTGAGCCTGACTAATGGCATTTTTTGTGTGGCGGGCTTTTTGGCTTTTGGTTGCTTTTTATCACTGTCTTTGTCTTTTTTGGTTTTGCCTTTTGCAGACTCTTCATCTTTGTCCGCATCTTCCTCTTCAATCAAAGCATCAGTGGTGTCTTGACTGTCATCAACCTTAACAGCGGCAAAGCCTATTAGCTCACCCATTGTGCCATTAGAGACACCAAGCTCAGTGTTGTTTTTGATAAACATGACCTTGGCACCCACTTTGAGAATCAGCTCATCTTGCGTACGAACAGTTTTTTTCAGCGTGTCAACCAGCTTACTATCGCCTGTAGAAGTGGCGTCAAATCTTTTCATCTCGCCTGACAGCGCGGCAAGCTCCGTATCATTGATTTTGTTGACGTTTAGATTGTGCGTGTAAAGACGCGTGCGTTTGACATCGACATTTTGATCAAAGGTTGCTTCTAGTGCCGCAATCGCCTCAAACGTGACTTCCTGACGACGAATCTGATTGAGAATATCATCCAAATCAAGACCGCCATTGGCCGCCTCGCTTACCTGCCTGTGCTGCTCACTCAAGTAGCAAATATGGAACTTGGCATCGAGCCACGCTTCTGACATAAAAGCGAACTTCTCACGGTTGGTCTCTCCCTTACTACCGATTGGCGGCAACTGAAAAAAGTCGCCTGCCACCACGACCTGTATGCCGCCAAACGCTTTGTCATTTTTGCGCACATGCTTGAGCACTTGACTGACCAAATTGAGCTGCTTGGCATGCAGCATCGATATCTCATCAATAATCAATACTGCCGTGTCTTTTAATCGGTCTGCCAAAAACTGCTTGCGCGATAAATTGGTCAGATCACGTTCTGACAGCTCATCTTTAATACCAATACCCGACCAGCTATGAATGGTCGTGCCGCTCATATGCGTTGCCGCAATACCAGTACTGGCCGTCACGGCAACAGGGACACGGCGCGCGCGCAAATAATCGATATATTGATTGAGCGTATAGGTCTTACCTGAACCTGCTGAGCCCGTTAAAAAGACATTTTGACCTGTTTTTAAGATATCAAGAGCAGAAGATTGACGCATATATCCAAACCAATTAGATGAGTAGTAGTAATAATAAAAGAAAAAGAGACAGCGGGACTGGTATAAATTCTTTATAGCCTTTGTCTGCAACAGCACAATAAGCAAGAAAAACTTGTCCCAGTCACGCGTTGCAATGACATGGAAGCATTTTACCTAGTATTGACTATGAGCAAAAATAGCTACCATGATTATAACAGCTGTACCCATTTTGCGGACGATTATAACCATCATACAGCACATAACTTTAAGTTATATGATACAAAATATATCATTATAAAAAGTCATTATTCCTCTGAACTAAAGCTCAGTACGATAGAGTGATACTTGGTTAGGAAGGCCAACTATTTATCACCAAGTGATCATAATACACAACAAGGAGTCGTTAATGTTATACGCCTATCCCAATACCGAAAACAGCCCTGTGCAATTCCGCGAAAAATACGACAATTTCATCGGTGGTGAGTGGGTCGCGCCAATCGATGGCGAATACTTCGATAACCCAAGCCCTATCGACGGCAAAATCATTTGCCAAGTTGCTCGCTCAAAAGAAGCCGATATCGAAAAAGCGCTAGACGCGGCTCATGCTGCCAAAGATGCGTGGGGCAAAACCAGCGTTACCGACCGTGCCAATCTCCTGCTCAAAATCGCTGACCGCATGGAAGCCAATTTAGAAGCCATCGCTATCGCAGAGTGCTACGAGAATGGCAAACCTGTGCGCGAGACATTGATGGCAGATATTCCTTTAGCCATCGATCAATTCCGTTATTTTGCCAGTGCCATTCGCGCGCAAGAAGGTGGCATCAGCCAAATTGATGAAGACACCGTTGCCTATCATTTTCACGAACCACTTGGCGTCGTCGGTCAAATTATTCCGTGGAATTTTCCTATATTGATGGCGGTTTGGAAAATTGCGCCCGCCCTTGCTGCTGGTAACTGCATCGTCATGAAGCCTGCTGAGCAGACCCCAGCCTCTGTCTTATTTATGTTAGAGACCATCGGTATCGCTGATTTGTTGCCAAAAGGTGTGCTAAATATCGTCAATGGTTTTGGTGTCGAGGCAGGCAAACCATTGGCATCCAACCCACGTATCAATAAAGTTGCCTTCACTGGTGAAACTACCACTGGTCGCCTTATCATGCAATATGCCAGTGAAAACATCATCCCAGTGACACTGGAGCTGGGCGGCAAAAGTCCCAATATCTTCTTTGCCGATGTAATGGATGAAGACGATGACTTCTTAGACAAAGCCGTCGAAGGTCTAGTGATGTTTGCGCTAAACCAAGGCGAAGTCTGTACTTGTCCTTCACGAGCACTGGTGCACGAAAGCATCTATGATGAATTTATCAAACGCTGTATCGCGCGCGTCGAAGCCATCAAAATGGGCAACCCGTTAGATACCGACACGATGATTGGTGCTCAAGCCAGCTCAGATCAGTTAGAAAAAATCCTATCTTATCTGGATATCGGCAAAAAAGAAGGCGCAAAAGTCTTGGTGGGTGGCGAGCAAGCCCAGCACGATGGCGATCTATCAGACGGTTACTACGTCAAACCGACTATATTTGAAGGCACGAACGACATGCGCGTGTTTCAAGAAGAGATTTTTGGACCTGTACTTGCCGTCACTACCTTCAAAGACGACGATGAAGCCATGCAAATTGCCAACGACACCTTGTATGGGTTAGGCGCAGGTATTTGGACGCGTAGTGTGCATAAGGCATATCGCTTCGGACGTGGTATTCAAGCAGGCCGTGTATGGACCAATTGTTATCATATTTATCCGTCACACGCCGCTTTCGGTGGTTATAAGCAATCCGGCATCGGCCGCGAAAACCATTTGATGATGCTCGATCATTATCAACAAACCAAAAACATGCTGGTCTCTTATAGTTCAAAAGCGATGGGATTTTTCTAATTTAAAAGTAGTAGATTCATCAAAAACAACAGGTCGCGTCACGTTCAATCACATGCCTTGCGTGATGTGAGAGAAAATGATGCGACTTTTTGTATTCTAATATCTCCATTCTTTCAATATTAATGCTTCTAACGTTCCTGTTTTCAACGATAAGGAAATCATCATGAAAGTGACCGCGACTGAATCCTGCAAGTCCTTAATTGAGTTACTCAAATCGAAACACGGCGATCTGATGTTCCATCAGTCAGGCGGCTGCTGTGATGGCAGCTCACCTATGTGCTACCCATTGGGTGAGTTCAAGGTGGGTGGACAAGATGTTTTGATCGGTGAGCTGGCAGGTTGTCCGTTTTATATGGGTAAAGCCCAGTACAAGCTCTGGCAACATACCGATTTGACCATTGATGTCGTCAATGGGCGCGGTGCAAGCTTTTCGCTTGAGATACCTGAAGGTAAGCGCTTCATCGTACGCTCAGAAATTTGTGCCGTATAGATAGCAGAATTTTTCACAATAAAATAGCGTCTGTTTAAACAAGCCGCTGTGCAAAATACAGTCAAGTTAAGGCTGCGATAACGGCTGCCATATTCAATAATGGAGCAATTACAAACGAACGCTTTGTATCCAAACTATTTCACATATGTATCAAAACTTTTTTATATATCCCTTGCACTACCACTATTTAAAGGAGTATATTCAGACGACTTATTCATATTGATGTTTTCTGCAAACCTGAATTGGGGTTCACACAAGCTGAATTCTTTTTTATTTTTTAGGTTCAAAACACGATATAAATAAATACTTTAAAGGGAATTAGGCGCTCGCTAATGGTATTCAGGGTTTGAATACGAACCTATAAATATAGGGGCGACGACTTATCATTACATAGGATGTAAGAATGCAAAAATCACTCTTCAAAATGACGATGTTGGCTACGCTTGTCTTGGGTATTAGTGCCTGTAGTGGCGACAACAAAACCAATTCAGCTTCTGGTGCCGATGCTGGCTCAGATGCCAAAGCTGCTAAAACCTTACTTTATTGCTCAGAAGGCAGCCCTGCTGGTTTTGATCCAGCGCAATACACTTCAGGGACTGATTTTGACGCCAGCGCCTATCCTATTTACAACGGCTTAGTAGAATTTAAAAGAGCTGAGACCGAGATTCAGCCAGGATTGGCTGAGAGCTGGGATATTAGCGAAGATGGCAAGACATATACCTTCAATCTTCGAAAAGGCGTCAAATTCGGTAAGACGGATTACTTCACCCCAACCCGCGATTTCAACGCAGACGACATGGTCTTTACGCTAGAACGTATTACCAACCCAGACTTTGAGTTTAATAAGGCCTACCCTGCTGAATTTCCATACTCAGTTGGCATGGGACTACCTGATATCATCTCAAATATCGAAAAAATTGATGAGCATACTGTAAAAGTTACTTTGAGCGAAACCAATGCGCCATTTTTACAGAACCTAGCGATGCCTTTTGCTTATATTAGTTCTGCTGAATATGCTGACCAACTGATGGCGTCTGGCAACGAGCCTGATATCAATAACAAACCTGTCGGTACAGGGCCTTTCGTCTTTACGTCCTATCAAAAAGATGCCCAAATCCGTTATACCAAAAACCCAGACTATTGGAAAAAAGACGACGTCTATATCGACAATCTTGTTTTTGTCATCACCAAAGATTCTGCTGTTCGTGCTCAAAAAGTCCAAGCGGGCGAATGTCATGTCTCCGCTTATCCAAAACCTGCCGAGATTGAAGCAGTCAAAAAATCTGGTAAAGCGACAGTTCTTAATCAACCAGGTTTTAACGTCGGCTATGTCGGCTACAACGTTGAAAAACCAAAGCTGAGCGATCTTAGAGTCCGTCAAGCATTAGATATGGCGATCAACAAAGATGCCATTATCAACGCGGTTTATCAGAGCGAAGGTATCAAAGCCTCTAACCCTATGCCGCCTACGCAGTGGGGTTACGACAAATCGCTCAAAGATGCGCCTTATGACGTCGAAAAAGCAAAAGCGCTTATCAAAGAAGCGGGTGCAGAGAACCTTGCCATCGATTTATGGTATATGCCAGTTCAACGCCCATACAATCCCAATGCCAAGCTAATGGCCGAAATGCTGCAAGCAGATTGGGCGAAGATTGGTGTCGATGCCAAGCTTGTAACCTATGAATGGGGCGAGTATCTAAAACGCGCCGCTAAAGGTGAGCCTGATGTCATCCTAGCGGGTTGGACGGGTGACAATGGGGATCCAGACAACTGGCTTGGTTCGTTATTGTCTTGTGACGCTGTTGGCGGTAACAACTACTCACGCTGGTGTAATAAAGACTTTGACAGTTTGGTGACCAAAGCGCGTCAGATTACCAATCAAGATGAGCGTGTAAATGACTACGTACAAGCTCAGCAGATATTCAAAGAGCAACTGCCTTGGACGACGATGGCGCATTCGGTGGTAACCGTATTCACAGCACCAAACGTTGTTGATTATAAAATCAGTCCACTTGGTCAAGTACGTTTCGATGGTGTAAAGGTAGAATAACGCTACCTAGATAAGTCCGGTACGACAAGTCCTATTATTGCATTTGTATTCGGTTGGATCAGACTGTCTGTTTCAGCCGTACCTAATGCCAATTCAGGGGCTTGTTGCGGACAGTCTCATCACTGCTACCACTCTAATCATCGAACCACAACTGTCGAGCGGCTTATGCTACTTTATATTTTGCGTCGAATTGCCATTCTCATTCCTGTCTATCTTGGCCTAACGCTATCAACCTTTACTCTGATTCGTCTCGTACCGGGCGATGCCGTCGAGATTATGATGGGTGAGCGTATGGTCGATCCAGAGCTACATGCTCGCGCCTTAGAAAGACTTGGATTGGATAAACCTCTCATCGTTCAATATTGGGATTACTTGAGCGGTATTTTAACAGGTGACTTTGGGGCGTCCTTTCGGACACGCGCCCCCGTTTTACAAGACTTTTTTGCGCATTTTGTACCAACCTTAGAGTTGGCCCTGTGCGCAATTATCATTGCTAGTATCGTTGGTGTCAGCTTAGGTATTTTTGCCGCTTTACGCCGTGGTACTTGGATTGATTATACATTGATGTCAGGTGCGCTGGCAGGCTACTCCATGCCCATCTATTTATTGGGCCCTATCCTCACTGGTATATTTGCCCATTACTTAGGTCTATTACCAGTCGCTGGTGTGATCTCTGTTGCTCAATTTTTAGATGTTCAGCCATTATACGGTTCATGGTTATTAGGCTCTCTGACCTCCGGAGAACCGGGTGCATTTTGGGATGTGGTCAAACACTTTATATTGCCTTCCATTGCTTTATCAACCATTCCACTAGCGATGATTGCGCGGATGACACGCTCTGCGATGCTAGAAGTGTTAGATGAAGACTATGTGCGTACGGCTCGCGCCAAAGGTTTGTCCCCGCGCCGAGTGATATTGATACACGTGATGCGCAATGCATTGATTACCGTTGTGACAGTGGTTGGCTTGCAGATGGCAACATTGCTCGCAGGCGCTATTATCACCGAGACTATCTTTAGCTGGCCAGGCGTTGGTAATTGGCTGCTCGATGGCTTTTTCACCCGTGATTATCCAATCGTACAAAATGGTATTTTATTGGTGGCCACCGCCTTGATTTTGGTTAGCTTATTTATTGATATTTTGTATGGCCTTATCAATCCGCGTATTCGCCATACTTCTTAATTCAACATTGATAAATACTCATATTATAAATAGGGGCGATTGACGCTTGAGTGGGTTTTAGAGTCTTTTAGCAAAATCTGACTCCTTTTTAGGAATGAGATTCTAGCCACTTTCAACGCGCTCGCCACTATAGGAACTGCTCATGAAGCCTACTGTTCTTCCCTCTGATACTAAACTTATGGCAGCCACTCCTCCGTCATCTTGGCAGCTATTTTTATCAACATTTTGCCGAAACAAAGGCGCCGTACTTGGCTTTATCGTATTAGCATTGATGGTTATCGTTGCCATACTCGCGCCAACGCTTGCTCCTCATGACCCTTATGAGTTATTTACTGGTCAAGAGCAATTGCCCCCTGCGTTTTTGAGTGGTGGCAATACCATTTTTTGGCTAGGCACTGATGATGCTGGTCGAGATACCTTGTCTCGAGTGATGTATGGTGCGCGCTACTCCTTATTTATCGGTCTGAGCGCGACCACCCTTGCTATGTTGGTCGGTGTCTCTTTAGGACTCAGCGCCGCGTTTTGGCCAAAGGTTTGGGGCAAAGCGGTCATGCTGGTCAATGATATTTTGATGTCCTATCCAAGCTTGTTGTTAGCCATTATTATTGCGGCAATCTTAGGCCCATCTATGACCAATACAATCATTACGATTGCCCTCGTCTGTACGCCGCCTTTTATTCGTCTGACCCGCGCCACTGCCATGGTAGAGCTACAACGCGAGTACTTTATCGCCTCCCAAGTGATGGGTGCTGGCGTGCTCAGGCTATTGTTCGTGACGATTTTGCCCAACTGTATGGCACCACTTATCGTACAAGCAACGATGATTTTTTCATCTGCCATTCTAGAAGCAGGTGCGATTGGTTTCTTAGGATTTGGTGTACAACCACCAGATGCCGAATGGGGCGCAATGCTTGGTACGGCGCGGCAATATATTCAAAGTAATGTGTGGCTCGCTATTTGGCCGGGTGTCGCTATCTTTTTAGCCGCCTTGTCTATCAACCTGACAGGTGACGGCCTACGTGATGCGCTCGATCCCAAATTGAAGCAGGTAAACTAAGATGACTGATACTTTACATAATCCCAATGCGTCGATGAATCGCTCATCAATCAACGAAGCCCCCTTATTATTAGACATTGAAAATCTATCGGTTACTTTTGGTACAGGGGCGCGTGCCTTTCGCGCGGTCGATGATGTATCTTTGACGATCAAACAAGGCGAGGTAATCGCGATTGTGGGTGAATCTGGTTCAGGTAAGTCCGTCACTATGATGGCCTTGATGGGACTGTTGCCGCCTTATGCGAGCGTCCGTGCTAAGCGTGTGATGTTTGATAATAAAGACATGCTCAACATGTCCCCAAAAGAGCGACGCGCCATCATTGGTAAAGACATCTCTATGGTCTTTCAAAATGCAATGTCTTGCCTGAACCCAAGCTTTACCGTTGAGATGCAATTGGGCGAAGTACTGCGCAAGCATCTTGGCTTACGTGGTTCGGCTGTACGCACACGCATATTGGAGCTGTTGGAATTGGTCGAGATGCCCGACGCCAAAAACCGGCTTAAAGTCTATCCTCATCAGTTGTCAGGTGGTATGAGTCAGCGAGTGATGATTGCCATGGCGCTTGCCTGTGAGCCTAAATTGCTTATCGCAGATGAGCCAACTACGGCACTGGATGTCACCGTACAAGCACAAATCATGGATTTGCTTGGTCGACTCCAACGTGAAAAACAAATGGCGATGGTACTGATCACTCATGACTTGGGTTTGGTTGCGCAAAACTCGCGTGATGTTGCCGTCATGTATGCCGGACAAGTGGTCGAAACCAATACGGTGCCAGAGATTTTCCAAAATCCTGCTCATCCTTATACCGAAGCCTTGCTACAAGCAATTCCTGAGCTGGCTATCGGTCAGGACAGATTGCACAGCTTACCAGGTGTGGTTCCCAGCCAATATGATCGCCCAAGCGGCTGCTTATTGTCTCCTCGCTGTCCCTATAAAGAAGCCGCGTGTGAAGTACCGCCGCCTATTTTAGATACGCCCAATGGTAAGGTGCGCTGCATTCATACCGATCTACCAAGCATACCTGCTGGTACTTCTCCTTTTGACGCTGCTACTTTGGAGTCCCAAGCATGAGTAATAAAGTGGTCTTAAAGGCAGACAATTTGCACAAGCACTACCCCGTATCCCAAGGTTTGGGTAAAGCCAAAGCGCAAGTCAAAGCATTAAATGGCGTATCGTTTGAGCTTAGAGCTGGCAAAACGCTGGCGGTCGTTGGTGAGTCAGGCTGCGGTAAATCCACCCTTGCCCGCCAGCTGACCCTCATCGAGCAACCAACGGACGGTGAGCTGTTTATCAATGATGAAGGGACGACTGGCTATAGCAGACGTGCGCTAAAAGAGCTACGTACCGAGATTCAGATGGTCTTCCAGAACCCCTATGGCAGCTTGAACCCACGTCACACCATTGGCTATCAATTGACGGAGCCATTAGACATTCATACTAAGCTGTCAAAAGAAGACAAGCGTGACCAAATAAATGAGATGATGAAAAATGTTGGTCTACGTCCCGAACATGCGGGTCGTTATCCGCATATGTTTTCGGGTGGTCAGCGCCAACGTATCGCCCTCGCGCGTGCAATGATGTTGAACCCAAAGATTGTCGTCGCTGATGAACCCACTTCGGCGCTCGATGTATCGATTCAAGCTCAAGTATTGAACCTGTTCATGGATTTGCAAGACGAATATCATACCGCGTACGTCTTTATCTCGCACAACTTATCCGTCGTGCGCCATGTCGCTGATGATGTGATGGTGATGTACTTAGGTCAGGCGGTCGAACACGGGCCAAAACAAGCCATTTATGATGCGCCAAAACATCCTTATACCATGGCTTTATTAGCAGCGGCACCCACAGTGAACGGTCATAAGAATGATTTAACTCTACAAGGTGAGCTACCAAGCCCGTTGAATCTACCAAGTGGTTGCTCACTTCACAAACGCTGCCCTTACGCCAAACCAAAATGCAGTGAAATAGAGCCGCAGCTGCGAGAATGGGACGGCCGTTTGGTTGCCTGTTTGCGTTTAGAAGAGATTCATGGGTAAGAGATTGTAATTAAAAAAAACCGCCGTCATGGCGGTTTTGAGTTTTTCCATCATGAAATGGCTACACAATGTAATAATGCATGACTAGTAAAATTTTTCTTGCTTGCTGTGCCTGCACCGACAGAGGCAGCAAAAAATTTGTCCCTATCACGCTGTTTTTCTTTAATAGTGACCTGATTGTAATGGTCTCAATTTACCCTGCCCTTTACTGACGCTTATTTCATAGCAACACCTATCTTGAAATCTGCATTGCCGCTTCTAACGCCGCCGTATCTTCATGCATGCGGTATAAGCAAATCTTGCCTGCCTCATCGAAGCGTACAATCATCGTCCAAAGACTATTGAATACATCTCCAGTACGCTTGACCGTATGCGCAAGTTCTCCAAATCTGACAATGTAGTTGTCGCTTGCAATAGAGTCTTCCATCTCAAAGGTGCCAAACTCAAACATTTCTGCCAGATTTTTGAAGAACGTAGTGCCTGCTGCTTGACCAATGTGAGTCCCATAAATAGGCACTTGGCTATCACTCTGCTTTCGAAAGACCACAAATTTAACGTCTGTATCACATAGCATCATTGCTTGCTCGTACTCCCCTGTAAAAACATGAGCGATAAACTGGTCAAGCGTTTGGGTATTTGATGTTGTTTGCATATGCTTTCTCTATATTATGGACAAAATAAATCACGGCGTTTTAGGCTACCAGCGAGTAATATCCAGTCTAATGAAAGGCATAGTAGATAAACAGACGACGCCCACACATAGACTGTGCAAATATGCACAATGGAATTTGATAAGATAAGAGATGATTAAAATAAGAGAATGAATATGTACTGGGATGATTTGGCTTACTTTGTGTGCTTGGTAGAAAAACAAACACTGACTGCATGCGCTGAAGAAATGAATGTACAGCACAGCACGGTTGCTCGGCGTATTGAACATCTTGAGCAAACGCTCGGCATCAATCTTTTTGATCGGCTGGGCAAACGCTACACATTAACTATCGAGGGCGAACGGCTCTACCACCAAGCAGTAGAAGTCAAAAAAGAGATGGTTACTTTTCAAAGAATGGCGATTGATCAGAACGCTCTACAAGGCAAAGTGGTGGTATCCGCCCCGCCTGTATGGACAAATGAGGTGCTCATACCTGCTTTGGCTGACTTTCGCCAGCGCTTTCCAGATATCGTATTGGCTTTAAGCGGCGATGTAAGTATGAGCAATTTACATCAACGAGAAGCTGATATCGCTATACGCACGCGTCGTCCAACCCAAGAAGACTTGGTAATCCGTACATTAGGTTCATCGACTTATCGATTTTATGCCCATGATAAATACCTCAAAGACACCGTACCTGAGCAATGGCAACTCATAGAGTTTCAAGCCAACGCCAGAGTGCTTGCTTGGTCGCAAGCGTTCATGCAGCAGCAAGACTATACGATTGCGTTTAGTACCAATGACTTATATATGGCGTGTCACGCGGCTCGTCAAAAAATAGGGTTTGCGCTATTACCTGATTTTTTAGCCCGTCAGTATCCAGAACTGACAGCGCTAGATCCTATTAACAAATTAACCTTAACCGACTTGGAAACTCATTCCTCAGTGGACAATTACGCGGCGGCTGAACCATTACAACCTGAGCAGTTAGATACACACTCACCTATTCCACTGGCTCAATCGTACCCCCTTTATCTAGTCATGCACCCAGACGTAAGACGCTCAGCACGAGTCAGAGCGGTGGCAGATTGGTTGATTGCTTGTTCTAATCGATTAGAAGGGTTTACATAATATTTTCATTATATGGATAAATACAGATGATTGACTTTAGAATAAAAAAATCAAGCGCACTTACAGGTCGTCTAACCTTCCAGTTCGTTTATGATAAAAGTGACAACAGAAGTGATCACAACTTAGAAGACTTTAATTTTATAGATTCTATTTTTGTACAAGAGGAAGCTTTTTTTCTAATTGAGCCTATCTTTAGCACTAATGAATCTACAGAAAGGACACCTGAACAGCAACGATATTACCACTGGGGACTTAACTATCATGATCTAAATAGTCTTGAGATTATTTTGCGACAGATTATAGAGTTACAGCAAGGTATCCAACAATATAAAAACCTAGAAACGGTTCATAAGCTAGATTTGTATCTTACAAAGAAGCTTAAAAAGATTCTAACTATTCGTCGCATTCGCTATAAGCATCAGAATGAAATGGTAAATTACTTAACAGGCATTATTAATTTCATTAAAGTCGCTATTGATGACAAAGATATTAAAGGCATTTGGGTAATAGGTATTTGAAATACCAAGTTGAGTATTTATTATCAGCTGACATTCACTACACCGCGGCACTTAGGAAACTGGTGACAACCGTAAAAAGGCTGACCTTGACGCGCGCCTGTTTTAGCAACCCGCTTAATCATCTCGCCGCTACATTTTGGGCAAGTTGGCGTTTGGACGAATTTAGCGGTATTGTCTACCGTTTCAAGTATCGCAGGTTTTTCCACCTGTGGCTCAGGCTCTATAACTTCAAACGGTGTAAGAAATACTTTATTGGCCATATCATGTGACGTACTAGTATGCGGTGTGACTGTCTGCTGAGTATTCAAATTATCAATTAATAAATCTTCAGATTCAATCTCAGTCTGACCAGACCATCGATTCACTTCTCTACTTTTTAGGACTTTTTTAGGTTCAGACGTTGATTCTAATATGGGCGCAGGTTTACTTATCGAATCCGAATCTGAGTGATTATTTGATAATTTATTTGAGTTAGTGTGTTTGTCTTTTAGATAAGCTTTATGCTGCCTGTTGGTGCGCCACGACTTGGTGAATCGGTTGCTCTCAATTTGTTCGACAATGGACTTTACCTCTTCTTCGGTAAGTATCTTGTCCTGCTTTCTCTTTATGTAAGACGCCATGCCGCTTGTCAATACGTGCTCAGGTAGCTCATTTCGGGTTTTCAGCTCGCACTCACCGATAAAAGCTATCATTGAGTGAAAGTAGCTCATCTCCAACTCTAGTAGATTAGATAGCGTTTTGATGTGCAGGTAGTTCTGACGTAACGGGTTTTGGAATTTGAATTTACTTCCATTTGGAAAGGCTTGTGTCCACTGTCTTTGCGTCTCCTTTCCGTATATCCAGCCTTTATAGTTTTTTGTTTCGATAACAAAGATGCCGTATACGGAGACGATGACGTGATCGATTTGCGTACTACCACCATTGGCTAATGGTAAGGTGATGTTGTTTAGGCGATGATAGACGTCTTTATCTAACCTGAGCCACATGGCTACGTTGATGACAGTTTCGCCTAGAAAGCCTTTGAAGGTGGATTTTAGGGACATGGGCAATCTTATATTTTCAGGTAGTTATTGGGTAGTTAGAGAATACGTCACTCTGTTCTTTAATATCGATAGCGTGTCAAACAGCTGTACAGATTCTACATTTTAAAGCAGCTATCAGGTTTTCATTTTAAAACTTATTAATAGCATTAGTATGCTGACACATAGTTGGTTTTAAACTAGCCATGCGCTCTCACAATGCACTAATCAACTTTATTTTGTTCTTGCTATAGCGCATCGTCTTTGGGTTAAGTATTATTAAGCTATCTTATACGCGATTAATCTATGAAATAAAGAATAATCTAATAAAAAAATTGAGTGAATCTAAAATGAAAAATAAAAACGTTGATGCAGTTAAGGCCCATTTTATATTTAGCATTAAGTTAGTTTGCTCTCTACTGATAACTGTAACTGCTGCCCAAGCGAACGACTCTACTGGATATGTCGGTACGGGCGGGGTTGAGTATATTAAGAATAAGAACATCAGCATGCATAGTGAAGACTTATATATCTCAAAAGATAAAATTCGCGTTAATTATGAGTTTGAAAATCTAAGTAACAAGGATATTACCGAAACTATTCTTTTTCCTATGCCAGCGATACCTAGTTTTACAGACTCAGATTACGCTGACACTAATGCCACTTATGATAGTTTTCAAGTTTGGGTAAATGGTAAGCTTATCAATCCTGACCTGCATGTTCGTACTTTCATGCGTCCAATTGTAGTCAAAGATGGCGATAGAACCTATTCTGAGACGTCTGTCGATACCACTGAAATATTTAAATTCTGTGGTCTTAACGAGGCTGATATGAGGGGACCTTGGACGTATCAAGTTGAAACTGAATACGTCAATCAACGGCTTTTGAATTGTAATAATAAGAAATTAGATCGATTTATTGACGATAGAGAAGACCCATATATAGATTGGGATTCGCAAGTAATTTATAGTTGGGAACAAAAATTTAAAGCAAATACTGTTACTGAGATTAAGCACACTTATACACCGTTAGTGGGTGGCTCGGTACATTTGGGAGAAGAGCAGTTTGCAGATTTTTGCGTAGATGCTTCCACTAAGCAAGGATTGAATAAGAGTGGCCCACGTCCTTATCAAGCTTTAAGCTATATTCTAACTACGGGAGCGAACTGGGCCAAACCTATAACCAACTTTAAACTGACTGTAGAGCGCGACCCTAACGAACTAGTATCGTTTTGTTGGAAAGGTAAAGGCAAAGTTAAGAAAATTGGACCAACGACGTTTGAAATTAAAGAATCTAATTTTATGCCAACACATGATTTTGATGTCGCTTTTATTATTAAGTAGTGGTTAGTAAGACATGTATTAGCTAACAAAGAGTCAAAAAAAGGGCGCGTAGAATAGTTCTAATCACTCTTTTACGCGTTTTATATACAAGCCTAAACGACCTTTATCTTTTTCAAAGCCTCTTTTTTAGAGCTTGCGTAGAGATATAAACTTAAACCCATAAATATCAAAATCACTATTACACCAGAGCTATAGTCATTAAAATAGTTGAAGACTTGAGTATCTATTATTTTTGTTAGCTCTTTAGTACTTCTCATAGCAAGTACAGCAATAATAACTAATACACTCGAAGCAGTAGCAAACCATATCGTAAGATAAGTCGATATTTTCCAATTTACTACTTTATATAAAGTTATGCCTAATAAATGAAACAATAGCATAATTAAAACGTATACACTCATCATCATAAGTTTTTGCGAGGCGACATCAGCCAAACTTATAAAACTTATAATTTGTATTGTGACCATAGAAAACCCAGAAATGCATAGCATAAGTATGCCCAGCACGTTACGTATCACTTGGTAACTGCCTTTGAGTCTGAGAAATACTGATTAGCTTTTGGTCTATAAAGAAAAAATGCAATTACAATAAAGAATATAATACCTGGGATAAGTAGGGTTTTTAGAGGTGAGGTGAACAGAGAAATAGCGATGGATAGGATAGTCCAACCAACATATAATTTTCTACCAAAACTTTTTCCTGCAAGCATCAACAAGCCACAGCTAATAGAGATAATCAGCCCAATAGCCATTATTAAATATTGAACCTCTAATGGGATCACGCTTAACTGCATTATTGCTTTTACATCTGGATTGCTAATATTTACTACTGAAGTTATAACGGTAATTAGGCTAGTGACTATTAGAAACCAACTAATGATAGTTACTGATGTTGGACGTTTATTCATAAGGCTCTCTAAGAATCAAGGTATATAATGCGTTTGAGTAGAGCTGCTTTACTCAAATTTAGTTGGATTTATTATACAGTAATCATTTCAATAAGCCTTTTAGTTTTCAGTATTTTATAAGCTAATAAGCTCAGTCAGATAACGGCAAAAGCAATTTATTATACTCAATCGTCTTTTTCTTCTTAGCATAATTGAGCACTGCTCTATCGTAGCTTTCTTGAATGTGCTCAACTATTTTAGTAAATGAATCTGATAAAGGTTTATTGATAGCTATTCAGCACATTCAATTGACTAAAATCTTGCTTAACATTGATAATCTCACCTTAGCTTGCTTTTAGAATTACGCCTTCGCGCTTTTACATTATGTATCCGAAGATTTTATCAGGGCTCATTGACTCGGCTTATTATTTCGGAGATTAGTATTGAGTGGTTATAAGATTTAATGTGCCTGCCGATGAAGTAAATCTCTATTAATAAAGAGGCATAGAGTTTGGACTTTTAACTATCAACTTATCCCAATAGCAAAAACAATTAAACGAGCCTTAATACTTAAGTATATTTTGGAATGCACCTCTTTATATCGCCATAAAAGCTATCGTAAACATCCTCGAAAGACGTTTGACGATTCTTAAGTTTATTAAAATTTTCATCGTTAGGATTCATCTCATGTGCTCGCTGAGCGACACATAAGTCCAATCCAGCTTGCAAGAATTTTTTGCATTTAGACTCAAGCTCAGAGAAATATAATATTGTTAATATTTCAATTTTTCCTCCTTCATTAGCAAATTTACTAAGGTCAAAGCTTGTACTATCCTTACCTTGAAAACGCTGAGTTTCATTCTCTTTTACAAGCGTAGCAAAATCTGCAAGTCTGAGAACTAACTCCTCAAATTTTTCTCTGAGAAAGGCTCGGCGTTCTTTTTTCCGATCAAAATATTGAGTTATTAAAACACCGCACAACCCTAATAATCCAATAATAAAAGCTGCTGCTAAGCCCTCGCTTATACCTACTTGCTGCAACCATGTCATATTCGATATTACGTCATTATCTTCCATTCAATAAACCCTTTTATTTTAAATTAAAAAAGAGATACAGGCGTGTTGATTTGGTTGAAGGATTAAGCCCAACAATTAATATCAAACTAAACCGTCATGTTTGGTCTTGTGCCTCGACAACAACCTACCCCGCTCTATGATTTTTGATAAAAGCATTAGAAGTACAATTCGTAGCGATAAAACATAACTCACGAAAGGCACGCAGAGTACACTCTACCTCGAAATCCAAGTCAATTCTAGCTTAGTTATCACACAATCGTTGCCTTGAGATGTAGTTTAACCCTGATTGCAGTGGTTATGCTGAATGGTTGAATGAGTTGCGAGCACTTGGTTTTGGCGAGGCTACGCGGAGCAAGAGATACGCCAAACCTTAGCCATTGCTTCACTCAAACGGGTAGATAGTAGCGAAAAGCAGGAATAGCTCCGAAACTAATATTATGCACATAAAAAAGAGCCACTAGATTTCTCTAGTGGCTCTTTTTTAAACGCTAACTAACTCAAGTTTATTATACCAAGCTATTCACCGCATCAACCACAGCGTCAGTCGTGATACCAAACTCTTTATACAGCTCATCTGCTGGCGCTGACTCACCATAAGTGGTCATGCCAATGACTTTGCCATCTAAGCCAACGAACTTGTACCAGTAATCCACGTGTGCCGCTTCTACTGCCACGCGAGCACGGATATTGGCAGGTAATACGGCTTCGCGATAGCTAGCCTCTTGCTCTACGAAAATCTCAGCACATGGCATAGAGACCACACGGACACCCACACCATTTGCGCTCAACGTGTCGTACGCTTCCATCGCAAGGCCGACTTCTGAACCTGTTGCAATTATAATAGCTTGTAGCTCACCCTGCTCTTTCGCTAAGACATAGCCACCTTTGGTGATGTTCGCCACTTGCTCGCTGTCACGCTGCTGATGTGGCAAGCTTTGACGGCTAAAGATCAGTGCTGATGGATTGTTTTCTGATTTGATTGCTTCAACCCAAGCACTAGCAGATTCGGTCGCATCACAAGGACGCCATGTACGTAGGTTTGGCGTAGTACGTAGGCTAGTCAATTGCTCAACGGGCTGATGCGTTGGGCCATCTTCACCCAGACCGATGGAGTCATGGGTATAGACATGGATGACGCGCTGCTTCATCAATGCGCCCATGCGTACCGCGTTACGCGCGTATTCCATAAACATGAGGAACGTCGCTACGTAAGGGATAAAACCACCATGCAATGCGATACCATTGGCAATCGCGGTCATACCAAACTCACGCACACCATAATAGATATAGTTACCATCAGCATCAGTCTCAATACCTTTCGCGCCTTTAAATAACGTAAGGTTTGAACCTGCTAGATCTGCTGAACCGCCAAGCAATTCTGGTAATAATGGCTGTAAGCTATTGATCGCGTTTTGACTGGCTTTACGGCTGGCAACATCACCGCCCGCTTCTTGCGTTTGCTGGATATACGCTTGTGCTTGGTCTGCAAAGTCCGCTGGCAACTCGCCATTTAGACGACGTGACAGTTCGGCGGCAAGTTCTGGATAGGCTTTTTCATAAGCGGCAAAATCTGCTTCCCAGTTCTTTTGTTGTACGTCGCCTTTTGGTTTGGCATCCCACGCTTCATAGATTTCATCATCTAATTCAAATGGCGCATGCGTCCAAGACAATGCATCACGAGTCAATATGATTTCGTCATCCCCTAATGGCGCACCATGACTGGCCGCTAGACCTTGCTTGTTCGGGCTACCAGCACCAATCGTGGTTTTACAAATGATTAGACTTGGCTTAGTCGTCTCGGCAATGGCCTGCTCAGTCGCTTGAGTAATTTCGTCAGTATCATGACCATCGACCTTGATGACTTGCCAGCCATACGATTCAAAACGCGCTTGAGTATCGTCAGTGAACCAGCCCTCAACATTGCCATCAATTGAGATGCCGTTGTCATCATAGAAGAATACCAGCTTGCCAAGACCTAATGTGCCAGCCAATGAGCATACTTCATGGCTGATGCCTTCCATCAAGCAACCATCGCCTAAGAACGCATAAGTATGGTGATCGACCACATTATGACCGTCACGATTGAACTGCGCCGCAAGTGTTTTTTCAGCAATCGCAAAACCAACCGCATTCGCAATACCCTGACCTAGTGGGCCAGTGGTCGTCTCAACACCTGGAGTATAACCAAGTTCAGGATGGCCTGGAGTTTTTGAATGCAACTGACGAAAGCCTTTCAAGTCATCAACGCTGACATCATAGCCTGATAAATGCAGTAGTGAGTAAATCAGCATCGAACCATGACCATTCGATAAGACAAAACGGTCACGGTTGTGCCAGCTAGGGTCAGCTGGGTTGTGCTTCAAAAATTTGCGCCATAAAACTTCGGCAATATCAGCCATACCCATCGGCGCACCCGGATGTCCAGAGTTGGCTTTTTGCACCGCGTCAAACGACAGTACGCGGATGGCATTGGCTAATTTACGTTCGTTAATTGGGGTTGGCATAGCGTGTCCTAATATTCGAATAAGAAGTATGGAGGATAAGAGGAGGATTGGCTCAGAATAAAATCCATCAAAAACGCAATAGGTGTTATTGATAGATAAGCTATAAAATTAAAGTCCAATATTAACATATTTGCTATGGGCCACGGCAAAAATGCCGTCACAGGACCGTTTGTATTTAGCAATGACTCATATCAGTTTTGTTAAACGACTAATGCTGAGATAGCGTTCACAACAATATGTAGTGATACAGAAAAAAGTAACAAGCTAAAAGTAGAAAACTGCGAGTGACGTTAGTGACCCGCAGTTTATACAATTAAATACTTATTAAATTGAAATACGCTCAACACCGCCCATAAATGGACGCAGCACTTTTGGAACGGTGATGCTACCATCTGCGTTTTGATGGTTTTCCATAACGGCAAGTAGCGCACGTCCAACCGCCAGACCTGAACCATTTAGCGTGTGAGCCAGACTGGTTTGCTTGCCATCTTTAATGCGCGTGCCCATACGGCGCGCTTGGAAGTCGCCGCAGTTTGAACAACTAGAGATTTCACGATATGTGTCTTGGCTTGGCAACCACACTTCGATGTCATACGTTTTTTGTGCAGCAAAACCCATATCTCCAGTACACAATTGCACCACACGATGTGGCAATTCAAGCTGCTGCAAGACATATTCTGCTTGTCCAGTCATGGCCTCTAGCAATTCATCAGATTGCTCCGCAGTGCCAATATTGACCATCTCAACTTTTTCAAACTGATGCTGACGAATCAGACCACGCGTATCACGACCATGGGAGCCTGCCTCACTACGGAAACAAGGCGTATGCGCTGTGAATTTTAATGGCAACTCTTTGATATCCAAACGCTCGCCGCGCACCAAGTTGGTCATTGGCACTTCCGCTGTCGGAATAAGATAAAAATCCATGTCGTCATTGTTCGTATGATTGGTCAATTTAAACAAATCATCTTCGAACTTTGGCAACTGACCTGTACCTTTTAAGCTTTCTGAATTGACAATATAAGGCACGTACATTTCAGTGTAACCATACTTGACGGTGTGCGTGTTTAGCATAAATTGAATGAGCGCGCGATGCATTTGCGCCAATTGCCCTTTAAGCACATTAAAACGACTGCCCGTCAGCTTAGTCGCTGCTTCAAAATCCAGCATCCCAAGCGTTTCACCAATATGCGTGTGATCTTTTATCTCAAAATCAAACGTGCGCGGCGTCCCCCATGTGCGTACTTCTACATTATCGTCTTCTGAAGTACCTACTGGCACATCGGCTGCTGGGATATTCGGAATTTGTAGTGCCGCTTGTGTGATACGATCTTGTAAGGTACGCAGATCCTCTTCAGCTGTCTTCATTTCGCTGCTAACATTTTGCATTTCAGCTAACAGGTCAGTGGCATCTGCACCAGATTTTTTTAGCGCGCCGACTTGCTTGGCACCTGCATTACGCTTCGCTTGTAGCTCTTCGGTCTTGACTTGCAAGGATTTACGCTCGGATTCAACCGATTGCCAAAACTCCATATCAAGCGCGTAGCCACGAGAGGCCAGTTGTTGCTGTAAATCGCTTAAATCGCCACGTAAGAGTTTCGGATCAATCATAATAGTTGCCTGTAACGCTGAGAGTGAATAAGAAGGTTAAATACCATGTTAAATACTATGAAGATAATCATTGGTCAGCTGATATTTTTCATTAAGCTTGATAGCCCAATGCCTATCTTATATTGCTGCCCTATCTTTTATCAGAGTACACGGTAGCCGCTATCATACCAAGACCCAGAAGATTTGACCATGTTTTGAATAGGTTTTGCTCGTTTTCAGCTAAGCTATCACACTTAACGTTCTAAATTCACCACAAACCATTTTTAACAATAAGGCATGCTTACACCTACGCTTATTCTCAATCAGCACCATCTCACTGAGTTAATAGCAATAATGTGGTCTCTATCCGTGAACAGGACGGCTTATCTGTTTCATTTAGGAGTACTTTTCGGTAAGATAAGCGCATACTGTTTTTCCGTCTTTAGCCAAGTATGGCATTAATGCCTTCACTCGGCGATTTAAACCCAACGCTTTTAATACAAGTATTTGAGAAACCTTTATGGCCTTGTACCCCTACACGCTGCAACCTGTCGCCTTAAACATAACCGAGGCCGAATTTCATCAAGCACAGTACGAACTGTTTGCCAGTGCCAGTCCCTCTTTTGGTTTAAAAAGCATTAAGACAAAGGAATGGGCCATTATGGCGGTGGTTGTGGTCTTAGCGATTGCAGGACTTGCCTTTGTTACCGGTTATTCGACCATTATTTTTTGGTTAATGCTGGTAGCGGTCGTGATTTATCTACTGGTTCGTACCCTTGGTTTTAAATGGTATGTCAAAAGAGAATTTGAAAAACAAGTGGCGGATCAAGAAATGCCAGATGAGATGCGTCAAATGAAACTTGGTGTACAAAAGCACGGTTTGGTTATGGCGATGCCCGTCAATCAGCCTGATATGATTAAGAGCAATCAAATGCGCGGTATGCAGATGCGTGCAGGCTCAACTCAGCAAGCCGTCATTCCTTGGACGGCGATTAAAAGCTGGGATGAGACAGATGACTATATCTTTATGATGTTTGAAATGAAGGGTCAGCAAGGCAGCCAAATCTTGCCAAAACGCCTGCAAGCACAAAAATTCCCGATTGATACCGTGCGTCAGCATCTGCAAGAAGTGGTTGCTGTCAAAGGCTTGAACCCTGAAAACTTAAAACCATCTGCTTAAAAAGCAACCGCCTCTTTATCTTTCATTCATTTGAAATTAAGGAGGCTGGCTTTATTATTGAGAACCTGTTGTCGTTTAAAAGTATGCTGACTAAATATATATAGTTTTGTATAACCAATCGTATTATTGTATTTATTTAATTTAACTTATCATTTGTCATTTGTTATTATAATGAACATCAAGAGAAGCAACATAAGAGTCTTAGTAAACTTTAACAGAGTTGATATGATTTGTTTTAACTAGATTTAACTTTACCTCGCTGTATTACACTGTTAATTTTTAAGTCTAAAAGGCTTTAATATATTAACGAGTATAGTAAAGCAGCACATGAGTTGCTACACTTTTAACCTTCTTTGAATTTTTATACTAACACTCACACTATAAGGATAATATTATGAGTAATACTAATAATGACACTAATCAGATCGGCCTAGAAAAAGCAGATATGAGCGCTATAATCACAAAGCTTAACGGTCTATTATCAAGCTATCATACGTTCTATATCAATGTACGTGGTTATCACTGGAATGTGAAAGGAGAGCACTTTTTTTCGCTACATCCTAAGTTTGAAGAGCTTTATACTGAGCTACAACTTCAAATTGACGAACTTGCAGAACGTATCTTAACGTTAGGTGGCACACCGCTTCACGCCTATAGTGACTTTGCGCAACACACCAGCATCAAAGAAGATAAAAACGTCAAAGATGGCAATGCTTGCGTAAAAGGAATCGTAACTGGTTTACAAGCACTGATTGAAGAGCAGCGTGAAGTATCAGCTACTGCACAAGATGCTGACGATCAAGGTACTGCTGACTTGGTAGATGAGTACGTACAACAACAAGAAAAACACGTTTGGATGTATAACGCGTTTTTAGGCTAATCATTAATAGATTAAAATAAAGAACCCGTTGTTTGAAATAAAAAAAGCACCTAAATAGGTGCTTTTTTTTGCTTTGAACTTTTATAAAAATGATGACTTATTTCTGTATCCATTGACGCATTTTTTCACGTTCAGCAGGCGTTGCTTTTAACCAAATTTGCATAAATTGATCGAGAGCATCAGCAGATGAACCAACGCTTGCAGTTTGGTTGACTGTAGTTGCTACACCAGTTGCATTGTAAGCAGTTGTAGATGGTTGATTCAATGAAGCAATTACTCTTTGGTTTTGTTGTTCCGCATCATTTCCACCATCAAACACACCGCCCAAGGCGCGACCTAGACCTGACAACAACCCACCTTGATTGCCTCCCATTCCTTGTTGACTAGCGACTACTGTATTGCCCTGCTGTATGGCCAATGTTGGACGCTTAGCATACTCTTTTGCAGCTGCATACTCTTCTGGTTGATTAAGCATAGTGAGACGATAAGTCTGATTGTCAGCCAAGTCCGCTACTACGCTTACATTACCTGAGCGTAAATAGTCATGTTCATCGCGGCTCAAGTCGTACAAGCGATCATATTTAGCCGTAATAGCATGACGACCAGGCTCAAGTGTGAATTCTTTGGCCGATTCTTGAAAAAGACTCTGCTGCAATTCCTGACCATTAATAGCCGTTACTTTCATATGGTCACCTACCACCAAATTTACGGCTGCCTGTGACAGCATAGGAATAGTGGCAGCACCAATAAGCAACGTGCTGAGGGTCATTTTTTTTAGCAAAGAAGCATTGGGTTTCATAAGTCATTCCATTAGTAGTAAAAGCGTTTTGAATAGAAAGGGTTGAGTTTTTAGTGCTAAAAATCGAGTGGCATCGTGTGTTGTTCTTGATCAGCCACTTCATTATCTACTTGTGTTTCTTGAGCAATGTCAGCCAATTCTGCTGCTAGCGTTTGCTCATCAATAGTACGTAGAGCGTCACTGATGACTGCTTTGGATATGTTACTACGCCCAAGGTTAGAGAACATGGGCTGGATATAATTAAGCACTTCCATCATAGCGCCGATACGATGTGGCCCTTCGGTTAGCAAATGATCAATGATTCGATCATCAAACTGCCAACCTCGCCTGCGTAAAATAGACTGTAACAATGCTTGGCGGTCAGCCAGATCATGACCATTTGGTACTTTAAACGTAGGCGCTTGAGCCAGACGTGTCATCAAATCCCTAAGCTGAAACGGCAAATCACCCGCAGGCGTATTGGCTGCAAACAATAACTGACGCTGCCCTTCACGACTACGATTAATAAGGTGAAACAATGCCTCTTGCCACTGACTGCTTTGCTCAAGTACTTCTAGATCATCAATTGCAATCAGATCAAAATTTTCTAGAGAAGAAAGCACATGAACGTCCGTGTGAATCAACTCATTAAGTGACAAACAAATCGCGGACTTGTCCATCTCGATAAATGATTCACAAATGGCGGAGAGTAAGTGGGACTTACCAGTAGCAGGACTGCCGAAAAGATATAGCTGGCCGATCAGGCCAACATGTAATTGCCGTACTGCATCAATAATCGACATCCAACCAGGACCGGCAAAGTCGCTTAAACTTGCATCATGCTTAATGTCCAGATTGAGACTTAGCTGTGCTTCTGCCATGAATCATCAACTCGTTTTGCGTAATGCAATATAAAAAAAGGGTAAATTATCAACAACTTTCTTTGATGTGTTCTTAGATCACTTCATACATACTAACAGCTTAATACAAACTACCTGATATAAAATACTCTCTTGGTAGATTGTCTTTCTTACCACATCTAAATGATAAGAATGTGTTATTAAAATGACTCTTGTAAGTGACCCATCTAATAAAGATTAATACTGTCGATACTGCGCCTATATATAACATATTTGCAAAATGACTGACAAGTCTTTTACTGATTAAGGTACAGCAAGTAATGTCTGCCCTTTTAGTCACCATCAGTCAATTGCTAACTACTCGATTGATTTAATAGAGAATCATCTACTTCTTTTCAAACAATACCAATTGTTTACGACCTTTATAAAAATCGGTGGACTGGTAGTAATTGTATAAATGACGGAACAACACATTGAGAACCGCCGAGACAGGCAGCGCGATTAGCATACCAACGAAGCCTAATAGGCTTGCTCCTGCCAGTACCGCAAAGATGACCCATAGCGGTGACAGGCCAATCTTATCACCCAACAGCAACGGCTGAAGAATATAGCCTTCTGCCGCTTGTCCAACTAAGAATGCCCCAACAACTAATGACAGATATGTCCAATTTAATCCAAACTGGAATAAACACGCAATAATGGCAGCGATAAAACCAATACCAAAACCCAAGTAAGGTACGAAGCTTGCGATACCTGCAACCATACCAATGATTAGTCCAAGCTCAAGGCCAATCAGTTGTAGCTGCACCGCATAAATAGCTCCCAATAACACCATCACCAATAATTGACCTTTAATAAACGCCATCAGCGCACGATCGCATTCTTGGGCAATATTAATGACTCTCTCACAATAAGTGGCAGGAATCGCCATTTTCCATGTGTGCAAGCGCTTATCCCAATTGAACAAGAAATAGAATGTTAGAATTGGCACAAGCACAATGAGGCCTGCGTTGTTAATGAAGCTCATACTGGACGCAATAACTTGACTCATCAATGTGCTGGCATCTGAAAACTTATAATTCGTTTGCATGTAATCTAGCAAAGTATCGGAGAACTCTTTGGATTCAAGCCTTGGCAGACGAATGGCGCTATTGTTCACAAACCATTCACGTACCACTTGATTGTACCAATTTAATACTTTGGGCAAGTACTCCCAAGCGGCTTGCAGCTGATACCACAGTGTCGGTATCAACCACCAAAGTAGCATTACCATACCAAAGGTGATGGTAGAGTAAACGATGATAATCGCCACCCAACGTTTAAGATACTTTGATAAGCGTCTGACCAACGGATTGAATAAATAAGCGAGTACGAACGCAAAGACAAACGGTACAATGACAGGCAACATCAAATATAATAAAAAAACAGCAACTACCAAACCAACGACTATAAATAAGCGCCGAAAAAAGGGATCTATTCGTTGGTTTATCATGATAAGCAATCCTATGATTGGGCTGATTTAAAATAATGGCGTGATTGGATTGATCGTATATCTGTTAGGCAATACCATCACAATAACGAACCGTTATTGGTAATAAATTTAGCGTCTCATTATCGCAGAGTCCAACAACAATTCAGTCATTTTTTTGTTTCTTAACTCATTATTTATGCCTTAAAGCGAATGCTATTCGAATATCAATCAAATATCAGCCAAATATCGGTAAGTTGCTTTGCGAGTGCGGGTCATTTTTGGGTATAATGCGCGCACTATCTGCAAAATTAACATGACCGACTAGCTTTTCTACTGACCTTCATTCCTTATAAAATTTGTGAGATGACCATGAGTAACAAGCCTTCTTTAAGCTACAAAGATGCTGGCGTTGATATTGATGCTGGCGATGCGTTGGTTCAACGTATTAAATCAGTGGCAAAAGCCACCTCTCGTCCTGAGGTCGTAGGTGGACTTGGCGGTTTTGGCGCGCTCTGTCGTATCCCAACGGGTTATACCTCACCTTTATTGGTATCAGGTACTGACGGCGTCGGTACTAAGCTCAAGCTGGCATTACAACTAAATCGTCATGATACAATCGGCATTGATTTAGTCGCTATGTGCGTAAACGACTTGTTGGTGTGCGGTGCAGAGCCACTCTTCTTTTTAGATTACTATGCAACGGGTAAGCTCGATGTCGATACAGCAGCGACCGTTGTAACCGGTATTGGCGAAGGCTGTAAGCTGTCAAACTGTGCCCTGATCGGTGGCGAAACTGCTGAGATGCCAGGTATGTACCAAGATGATGACTATGATTTGGCTGGCTTTTGTGTCGGCGTAGTTGAAGAAAGCGAAGTCATCACTGGCGAAAACGTCGCTGAAGGTGATGTATTGATTGCGCTTGGCTCAAGTGGTGCGCATTCTAACGGTTATTCATTGGTACGAAAAGTCATCGAAGTAAGCGGTGTTGATGTGACTAACAGTGATAAGCAACTAGACGGTCAACCGATTCAAGATACATTGATGGCCCCTACTCGCATCTATGTAAAAGCAGTTAAAGCATTGCAAGATACTCTCGGTAGCTCAGCATTACATGCGATGTCACATATTACAGGTGGTGGTTTGACCGATAACCTACCTCGCGTGTTGCCAGAGAATTTGGCAGCCAGCATCGATACCAACAGCTGGCAGTTCTCAGAGCTGTTCACATGGTTGCAAACGCAAGGCAATATTGCACAAAGCGAGATGTACCGCACCTTTAACTGCGGCGTTGGTTTTGTCATTGTCGTTCCTAAAGACAAAGCTGAGATCGCAATCAACACGTTAAAGAATGCTGGCGAGAACGCTTGGCAACTGGGTGAGATGGTCAAACGCGAGGCGGATGCGGTGGTATACCGTTAATGTCTGTTGATACTATATCGATTAAAACCCAATCAGTCGATAATGTGAGTCTCCCTAACAAACCGCTACGAGTGGCCGTTTTGGTATCTGGTAGTGGCAGCAACTTGCAAGTGCTGATTGATGCCATGCAAGCAGGCACGCTACCTATCGAAATCGTCGGTGTGATCAGCAATCGTGAAGACGCTTATGCCGTTACTCGTGCTAACGCCGCCGCTATTCCAGTTGCGATCTTGTCACACGTTGCCAGTGGCAAACGCATGGGTATCAAGACGTTCGAGCAACATGCCAACGATCAGTTGCAAGCATGGCAGCCAGATCTTATCGTCCTAGCGGGTTTTATGCGAGTACTGAGCGGCTCATTTATCAATAGCTCGCCAGCACCGATGATTAATTTGCATCCCTCTCTTCTACCTGCTTACAAAGGTCTTGATACCCATCAACGCGCCATACAGGCAGGTGAGCGGCATCATGGCTGTAGTATTCATATTGTCACCGCTGAGCTTGACGCTGGTGCTGTTTTAACCCAAGCAGTGTTAGAGGTGAATCAAAAAGATACGGCTGATGGTTTGCAAAAACGTGTGCAAAAGCTTGAGCATCAGCTGCTACCTTGGACGGTTTTATTGTTGGCAAAGG
This sequence comes from Psychrobacter sp. AOP22-C1-C5, assembly GCF_052378885.1. Classification (NCBI taxonomy): domain Bacteria; kingdom Pseudomonadati; phylum Pseudomonadota; class Gammaproteobacteria; order Moraxellales; family Moraxellaceae; genus Psychrobacter; species Psychrobacter sp. AOP22-C1-C5. The sequence goes on from NZ_JBQSYC010000002.1 coordinate 110,196, forward strand.
GCGTATTGTCTTTGGAGCAAGATCAACTTGGCACTCAGCAAAAAACTTGTATGCCATTACTCCCTTTAAAGCTATATGTAGACAGTTAATGTCATAGCAAAACCATTAGTCATCAGTTATAAGTAAATGCTAATAAATCATTGTGTATAAAAAAGCCCAGTCACTTATGACTGGGCTTTTTGTTATCTACTATTTAGAAATTACTCAAAGAGTCTTAGCTCTATCGCTTTTAAATATTACTTACCATCAAACACATGTACTGCTTTGATGTTTACAAATTCTTTGATACCAAATCCACCATGCTCACGGCCGTGGCCTGAGTTTTTTACGCCGCCAAATGGCAATGCTGGATTGGCAAGACCGTAACCATTGATATAGACCATACCAGTATCAAACTCTTCACGAGCTAGGCGAATGGCTTTTTCTTCATCTTTCGAGAAGATCGCACCGCCCAAACCATAACGGCTATCATTGGCGATACGTAGTGCATCGTCTTGATCTTTTGCACGGATCAGTGACGCAACTGGTCCAAACAGCTCATCATCATAAGCAGGCTGACCTTTTTCGACGTTCTCTAAGATGGTCGCTGGATAGAAACTGCCTTTACCTTCTGGCAATTTACCACCAACGGCGATAGTAGCGCCTTTATTCACGCTTTCTTCTACTTGCTCATGCAATTTTTCTTGCAAATCTTTACGCGCTAATGGACCGATGTCAGAGCTGTCGTCCATTGGATCGCCTGATTTTTGGCTCTTAAACTTACTAACAATACGCTCACGGAACTCGTCATATAAGCTGTCAACGACGATAAAGCGTTTCGCTGCAACACAAGTTTCACCGTTATTAATGAGACGGGCTTGAGCACAAGTTTCTACTGCTACGTCTAGATCTGCGTCTTCTAATACGATAAACGCATCATTTGAACCCAACTCTAGCACAGCTTTTTTAATCGCTTTGGCTGCTTGCTGACCGACGATGCTACCTGCGCCGTCACTACCTGTAAGCGTTACACCGCGTACTTTGTCATTGGCAATCAATTCTTCTGACTGATCGTGATCGATTAGTATCGTACGGAACAAGTCATTAGGTAGATCAGATTCATGGAAGATTTTTTCAATCAATAAGCCAGAGCCAGTCACGTTTGCTGCGTGCTTAAGCAAAATGCTGTTACCTGCCATTAAGTTGGCAATCGTGTAGCGGAACACTTGATATGCTGGGAAGTTCCAAGGCTGCATTCCGTAGATCACACCGATGGGCTGATAAGTTACGAGGCCTTTTTTCATTTTTTCAATATCGCGCTCATCATCAGCCAATGCAGCTATACCGTTTTCAGCAGTGTAGTCACAGATGGCTTTACATAAATCTACTTCTTGTAGACTTTGGCTATAGAGCTTACCGCGCTCTTCTGTCATCAATTTAGACAGCTCTTCTTTATACTTCATCAAAGTTTCACCAATAGAACTGATGACCTTTGCACGCTCTTCGTGGCTAGTCTTGCGCCATTCTAAAAATGCTTCATGTGATGCGTCAACGATCTTATTGACTTCATCTTTACTCATATAATTGTATTCTTGGATGTCTTCGCCCGTCGCTGGGTTTACAGTGGTAATATCTGCCATGAGGATGGTCCTTAGTTATTGGAGTATTTTATTGGTTTTGAGCGTTATAATTTAGAAAAGGTATATAGTTGGATCTTACATTGTTAGAGCCTAGTGGCATTTCTCTAAATACCGATAGTGTCTTTTAGCTTAACAATGGACCTTCTAATTATCTTTTTTCTTAATGTGCAATCATCATAGCAAACTGTTCGAGAAGTAGTTTTACAAGTTATGAAGAAGTGTGCGTAAGATGTTAATAATGTGACTGTCTTATTAAGCACTGTCCGAAATAGCATACAACTCTTAATAAGCTTTGCCCAACAAAAAACCAGCTGGGAGGCTGGTTTGGTAGATCATAAATCCAAAATTTGAGATAAGTGGCTCAGAATATGTGATTACCTGTAGTAAAGAAACAACCCCTACTAAAATAAATGATTCATCACAGGAATATCCTGCGGTGGATTCTCTTCTTCATCAACAATTTGACGTGCCACGTGCATGATGAGTTGGCGTAACCATCGATGCGCTGGATGATGCTGTAATAGAGGAGACCATGCCATTGTTAGCTCAAATTCAGGAATAAAAAATGGCGGCTCTTCCATCTTAATACTGTCGTTATTAGCCTGCATTTTCGCTACACGAGTGGGCAAGGTTGCAATCAAGTCTTTGTTTGCGGCGAGCATGGCAGGCATTTGGTAATGACGAGTAAAGACACTGATTTGGCGCTTTTGACCCAAACGTTGTAAAGCTTGATCGATAGAACCGAGGCCACCAGATTTTTCTGGATTGACCCCAAACCCTACTCCCATACCTGTTTTGGACACCCAAACGTGCTGAGCTTTTAGATAGTTTTTTAAATTAAAACGATTGGCATACGGGCTTTCTGAAGATAACAAACAACTAAAAGTATCGCGCCATACCAAGACCTGATGAAAGCTTTGAGGGATCTCGTTAAAACGATTAATAGCCAAATCCACACGGCCTTGTTCCATGTCGCGATAGGAGACGTCCGATGGTGTCAAGAAGTCCAAAATGACGTTGGGCGCTTCTGAGCGTAATGCTTTGACCAATTTGGGTACTAATGTCGCTTCCGCATAATCTGACGTCATAATACGAAAGACGCGTGAGGTACTATAAGGACGGAACTCAGTACGTGGCTCTAATACTTGCGTCAGGTCAGCAAGTATCTCACGGATACGAGGCTGTAACTCTAAAGCCCGCTCGGTCGGTGTCATACCTTCAGAAGAACGTACCAATAATGGGTCGTTAAACAATTTTCGAAGACGACGCAAAATATTACTCATCGCAGGTTGGGTAATACCAAGCTGCTCAGCCGCACGAGTGACGTTTTTTTCTCGTAGCAGCACATCTAAATGTACCAGTAAGTTTAAATCTACCCGCTGCAAATTCATATTCAGTTCTCTTAGCCTTTTGAATAAATACCATTATAAGCTTGGTATTTTTGATGCTGTTTTAATCGCTTATGGTTTATCACAGCAATATTTTTCTATTTTTCGTTCAGATTTATACGATTACCATCAATTATAACGCATTTTACCCAACGCAAGATATTGTTTTATATAGATTATAATTATTAAAAATACCAAAGATAACTATCATAAATTAGATAAATCTTAGTGAGCCAGTTATAGTAAGTCTCAAGGGTAATTTGTAACACAGACGATAAAGCTCAAAAGTATTGAGCGATTGTAATCATTTAGATTACGTAATTATCTAATATATTAGTGGCTTTAATCTACAGCGAAATTTTGTTGATTTAAGGTCTAAGTACACTAGATGTATTAAAAGTAATAAGCCATTTACTACCTAAGTCGCTTGTCATTGTAACATCTCCTATTGCCAGTTATGTCTTTATAGAATGATAAATACCGCGTGCGCCTTAGAATATATGAACAAGCTCAATAATCCTTCATATAGCACAAATTATTTTTAACTATCGAGTTCAGCAATTATTTTGTATTCGTGGATAGGTTTGTTTAGAGTAAATAAGACGTTAATCAGTTTTTTAGCAACACTTTTTTAGAAGCAATTTTTTAGAAATGCGAAATTTTTAGTCATGCCCAATCGTCATTATTTTAGCATTTAATTTATTTGTTTTTTATACCCACCAAGGAGACTATAGATGTCAACTGCATATAAATCAGCGATCGACTTAGTACGTGAATTAAAGCAAAAGCACGGTAACTGGCAAAATATCAGCGAAATCGATGCAGCACGTATGATGTCACAAAACCGTTTCAAAACGGGTTTGGATATTGCAAAATATACTGCAAAAATCATGCGTCAAGACATGGAAGACTATGACAATGATACGTCTCAATACACACAGTCTTTAGGTGCATGGCATGGTTTTGTGGCTCAGCAAACCATGTATGCTAAGAAAAAATATTTTGGTACAACGTCTAAAACGTATATCTACTTGTCAGGTTGGATGGTTGCTGCTCTACGTTCTGAATTTGGTCCACTTCCTGACCAATCTATGCACGAAAAAACGTCAGTGCCTAAGCTAATCGAAGAGATCTACACTTTCTTACGTCAAGCAGATGCCAAAGTACTAAATGATTACTTCCGTGAGCTAAATGCTGCTGAAGAAGCTGGTCAAGATACCTCAGCTATTTTAGAAAAAATCGAAAACTTTGACTCGCACGTTGTGCCAATCATCGCTGACATCGACGCAGGTTTTGGTAACGAAGAAGCCACTTATCTATTGACCAAGCAAATGATTGAAGCGGGTGCTTGTGCCATTCAGGTTGAAAACCAAGTATCTGATGCCAAGCAATGTGGTCACCAAGCTGGTAAAGTTACCGTACCACATGAAGACTTCATCTCTAAACTAAATGCCATTCGTTATGCATTCTTAGAACTTGGTGTTGAAGACGGCATTATCGTTGCTCGTACGGATTCTGAAGGCGCGTCATTGACTCAGAAAATCCCAGTATCAAATGAGCCAGGCGACCTTGCTTCTAAATACATCGACTTCATCGAAATGGAAGAAGTGACTTTAGAAAACGCGAAAGAAAACGACAGCTTACTTAAGCACAACGGCAAACTAGTACGTCCAGTTCGCTTACCAAACGGTCTATATCAGTTCCGTGAAGAAACGAACATCGACCGCGTTGTCCTTGACTGTGTCACTGCTCTAGAAAACGGTGCTGATCTACTATGGATCGAAACACCAACTCCAGACGTAGAACACATCAAAATGATGGTTGACCGTATCAAAGATCAACAGCCTAAAGCTAAGCTTGTATACAACAACAGCCCATCATTCAACTGGACGCTCAACTTCCGTAAGCAAGTCATTGCCCAGTGGGAAGAAGAAGGCAAAGACATCTCTGCATACAATAAAGATGACTTGATGAGTGCTGATTACGATGGCACTGAACTTGATACAGCAGCTGACGAAGCGGCTAGAAACTTCCAACGTGATGCATCACGTGAAGCAGGTGTATTCCATCACTTAATCACGCTACCTACTTATCACACTACTGCTCTTAGCGTTCATGAACTTGCTAAAGGCTACTTCGGTGATGACGGTATGCTTGCTTATGCAGCTGGTGTACAACGTAAAGAGATCCGTGAAGGCATCGCTTGTGTTAAGCACCAAGCAATGGCTGGTTCTGATCTTGGTGATGATCACAAAGAGATCTTCTCAGGTGAAAACGCTCTGAAAGCGGGCGGCGGCAAAAACACAATGAACCAGTTCTAATAAACGATACGCATACGTTACAAAAAAGGCCGCTCTACTTCATGTAGGGCGGTTTTTTTATTGCGGTTTAAAGAATCATAGAATGGTAGACTAATGGTCATCATTCAGAATTATTAGGAGCCATTATGCAAGAGATAGAGCTGAAATTTTTGGTACCAGAAGCGCGTTTAAAAGGTCTCATGCGTCAAGTACATGTCAAATCTTCAAATTTGACGCAATTAGCAGCCCATTATTACGATACCCCTAACCGCCAGCTTGCAAAGGCTGGTATTGGTCTGCGTATTCGCAAGGAGGGTGATACTTGGGTACAAACCATCAAAGCTGGCGGTGATGGCCTCGTCGCACGTCTAGAACATAATGCCGTGCTGGACAATGAACAAGTACAAATCATGCTCGACAATGATGCCCTCATGCCGGATCTAACCATTTATAAAGACACGCCTGTCGCTTCTGCTTTAGAGGATTTTAAACTTAAAAAGTTGTCCAAAAAACTGACGCAATTGTATATCACCGATGTACAGCGTACCACACGCTTGCTAGTAGAAAAGATAAGTAACGACTCTGATTATGGTTCTGGTAGTGTTCCTGACAACAAGATTGAGGTGGCGTACGATCGTGGAGAAATCATTCACGGTACTGACGATACCAAGCAAGATGCCATTCAGGAAATTGAGTTTGAATTGATATCAGGCGATGTGGATTTCTTATTTACGACAGCCAAAGTATGGTGCAAACGCTATAAGCTTTCTTTATCTACCGTGACCAAAGCGGAACGCGGTGGATTACTCATCAAAAACAAACGTTATAGTCCGGCGGTTAGTGCCGATCTAAACAATTTGAGTGTCAATCAAAACACCAGTATGCCCGCCTTTGTACGCGCCGCTGTACATAACTGTCTGCTCCAAATACTGCCGAATAGCAGTGCTATTGTAGCTGGTAGTACTGACCACGAGCACATTTTGCAATTTCAAATTGGTGTTAAGCGCCTGCTCGTTGCGATAACCGCATTTGCAAGTTTCTCTGATGAGATCAATCCTGATTGGCAACCCATCTTGAAGCAAACTGTCACTCTGCTTGATGACTATCGTGAGCTGACGTATTTAGCCACTCATGTTGAACCTAAACTACAAGAACTTGGCTCGCCTGCGACTGATTGGGCGACAGACATAAAGGCGTCTAAAATAAAGCCAATGGATGCGGTACAAGCCAATGATTTTCAGTTGACGTTGCTAGAGCTGATTGTATTTACCATGAGTGACCCACAGCTTGAACCACAAAATGATAAACCTGCTATCGACAAACTCACTGAGATTTTGTCTGAGCAATACAAACAACTGCTAAAAGCGGATGAAAAGATTGATGATATAGATAATGCTGAGCATGAGAGTGATGCGCAGAGCATAGGTTCAGAAACTAAGGATTCAGAAAACAACAATTTAGAAATTAGAGCTTCAGAACACTACGACGATGCGCAGGCACAACATCATTTGCATCTCCAATTAGAAGCGTTACGCTATCTCAGTGAGTTTGCTGCGCCAGTATTTCATAAAAAATCGTCTAAAAAGAAAACCAAACGCTGGCTACAAAGTGTGATTAAAGCACAAAAGGCATTAGAAAAGTATCAGACTCATACTCGGTATCAACAGCGTTATCAGCTAAAATCGGCATCAAAAACTAATGCACTATATGGAGCGGGTTGGTTTGGAGCCACTTTAGAAAGCGACCATCAGAGTGCCGAAAAGCGCTTAAGAAAAGTAACAGATGGTACGATGTTTTGGTAAGTTTATTTATAAGAGCGTACAGCAACATAGTATGAAAACAGTATAAAAAAGACAGCTCGTTTACAAGCTGTCTTTTTTATTTAGAGACTAACTATAGTAGCCAGTGTTTACTCAGCGATTATAGTTACCGCCATACCCTCTTCTACTCCTTCAAACAGCTCAACAATGTCTTGATTGCGCATACGCACACAGCCATGCGAGAGCGGTAGACCCATCGGCTCAGTGTCTGGCGTACCATGAATATAGATATAGCGCTGGTAAGTATCACAACCGCCTTGAGCATTATTGCCTTTATTCGCACCTTCCTCAAGACCACTCAACCATAATATTCGACTCAATATCCAATCGCGCTCAGGATGATTCGTGCCAAGCGCTGCATCGTATATTTCACCTGTCGGCACGCGCCCAACAAACACTGAATTGATAGGCGCATTGCCACCTATTTTTTCTGCAATAACATGTCGACCTAGCGGCGTACAACCACTGTCTTGCTGACTACCGATTCCGTTTTTAGCGGTCGATACAGAGTATTTACTGATTTGATTTTGCTGCTGATATACCGTCAGTGTTTGCTCAGTAACGTTAATAATTAGCTGTGTATCAAGGTTTTTATTATTTCTCATAAATACATCCAACGATTATTCATAGTATGGCTGATATAGTCGATACTAAATAAAACAGGTACAGGGTGTTATCATGCAGAACTGGTACAAACTTTCCTCGCTTGCTGTAGCTACGGCGACAGAGGCTTCGTAAAATTTATACCAGTCCCGCTGAATCTCTCTTATATTGACCTGACCATAGTGTTTTTGATAAAAATTTCTATTGTTAAGGGATTGTCTCAAGGCATTTGGCACCGTAAGATAGGGACACACTTTTTGATGCTAGCAGATTATGACGACTATTTCACCGACACGTGTGTCGATGTATGATTTTCTATATCAAGATACCATGCCGATGCTGTCATTATTGGCAGATGCCGCTCAACTTTCATTACCTCAAGCGCGTTTAGCCATGAATGCCAGTTTGCAGGCCATCATAAGCGCCCTTCTCGTCTATCAGCAGCGCCATCAAGGACAAGCTGTTAGCAAAAAACTGTTTGGGCGTGCGGCGGTCAGAGAGCTGCGACAATACAACTCTATGAATTTTGCGACTATCAATGCGACGTTATATCATCGTCACGATGCTGCGGATGCCATCTTTCATGACAATGGACGCGTGATCAAAGCCAGCGAGCGTATTGCCACACAGATTGATGCAAGGCCGCAGCAAGTACAGATTTTACTGACGTCTTTGTGTGTGATTGTTCTTCGTGAACTGGCTATCTTGGCAGAATACAGTCAACTTGATCATGACGAGATTAATAAATGGTTTGCCTTACAACCGCAGTTTTTAGCAGCATCGCGCTTTGAGATAAACGCGTCAAATATAGCATCAGTTGAATTGGCAAACGCTAGTGACAAACCACCCTTAATGCCAGCAGATAGCCCATCAAACCCACAAAAACAAGCAGAGTCAGCAACTTTAATTGAATCTCATCTATTGGATACTGAGCCGCTATCAAGCGTCCCACCTGCTTTTGACCCATACTGGTATGAGCTTACTTCATTCAGACTTGACAGTCATGAGCCAGTACAAGACATGCAGCTGGCAACTGGCAATTATTTAAAAGCCATCGGCCGCTCACCTGATAATTTGCAACAAGGGCGGCACAATGACATGCTGGTGTTTGCAGAAATGCACGCTATTGCGTTACCGCATCAACGCTGGTTATTACAACTGGCAAAAATATCTGATATCTATCTTAGCCGACATCGACTGCGCGTGAACTCTGAACCTGCCAATCCACCCAAACCTCCGCTCGTCAGTTTGGGATTGATTGGTGGTAATAACGACAATATACCCACAACGATTAGTGAAAAACCGATTGAGTATGAGGCAACCACACCTATTTGGCGAAATCCCGTTATTCTCATTATCATCCTTGTCATTGGTGTGCTGGGCGTCCTCGCCGCTATAAAATATCAAACCCAAAAGTCTAACGGTCATATTCTCGCGACAGAAGAAGTGATCGAACAAGATAGTATTAAAGAGTACCAGCAGCAAGATGTGGCCATCGTCATGGTAGACGATGATCAGCCTATCACTAAAACCGCACAAAATGATTAAAAATTTACAGCCAAAAAAACAGAGGCGCTATGTATATAGGCCTCTGTTTTTTATGATATTCAGCTTTTAACGAATTACAAAATAAGTAAAAATCTTACTTTGATAAGTCACGACCACGGCTGGCTTCGATTGCCAAACGCAGACCATTCAAACGAATAAAGCCTTCAGCGTCCTTTTGATCATAAGCACCTGCATCATCTTCAAAAGTCGCGATTTTTTCGTCAAACAATGAATCAGCTGACTTGCGTCCAACCACGCTGACACAGCCTTTATATAGCTTCACACGGACGGTACCGTTTACGTACTCTTGTGATTTATCAATCATCGCCTGCAACATCATACGCTCAGGACTGAACCAGTAGCCGTTGTAGATAATTTTTGCATAGCGTGGCATGAGCTCATCTTTTAAATGCGCCGCTTCACGATCCAATGTCAATGATTCGATACCGCGATGCGCTTTTAGCATAATCGTACCCGCTGGCGTCTCATAACAACCACGTGACTTCATGCCAACGTAGCGGTTTTCAACGATATCCAAACGTCCAACACCGTGTTTGCCGCCAATCTCGTTTAGCTTAATCATCACTTCATAAGGTTTGAGTGCTTCACCGTCGATAGCAACGATGTCACCTTTCTCGTACTCTAACTCTAGATACTGCGCTTCGTCAGGTGCTTCTTCTGGGCTGACAGACCAGCGCCACATATCGTCTTCTGCTTCAGCATACGGATCTTCTAAGACACCGCCTTCATAAGAGATATGGAGTAAGTTGGCATCCATCGAATAAGGAGACTTTTTCGTATTACCCGCATAGTCAATTGCAATGTCATGCTCTTTGGCATACTGCATCAAGCTTTCGCGGCTAGATAAATCCCACTCACGCCAAGGGGCAATGGTCACAACATCTGGTGACAAAGCAACCGCACCCAACTCAAAACGTACTTGGTCGTTTCCTTTACCAGTCGCGCCATGACTGATGGCATCGGCATTGTGTTCTTTAGCAATTTCAACCAAACGCTTAGCGATGAGCGGACGCGCGATAGAAGTACCTAATAGATACTCGCCTTCATAGATGGCATTGGCACGGAACATAGGGAACACATAATCACGCGCAAATTCTTCACGCAAATCTTCGATGTGGATATGCTTGATACCCATGGCCTTGGCCTTGGCGCGGGCAGGCTCAACTTCTTCGCCTTGACCAATGTCAGCGGTAAAGGTAATCACTTCTGCATCATACGTTTCTTGAAGCCATTTAGCGATGATTGAAGTATCAAGGCCACCTGAATATGCCAATACGATTTTATTAATATTTTTTGGATCAAGCTGAGCCATGAATAACTCCTATTATGAGAATGTCGCTTTAGTAAAAGCACTAAGATTAAATCGAAAACAAATACTGAAAAATAATTTACATGTTCAGTGTACATCATATTTACTATAGGCAAAAGTGTAACTGCCCTCAGGTAATCGCTTTTGGTTTAAGTTTTGAATTATTGCATTTTTACCTTCTCTATCACAGAGCTGTTCTATAAAGGTATATTGAAGATCGAGCCATGAATTATGTACAGATAGTTGGCGGTATATTCAGTCAAGTAGGCAAATCTGTTATGATAGCGCTATTGCACCCCTTCTTTTTATTTTTCGTATATGACGATATAGAGCGCGACGACATTATGACTGATTCGATTAGAGAGTTGACCCTCCTCCAGCCAGACGATTGGCATATTCACCTGCGTGATGACGGGGCATTAAGTACTACCGTACCGCACGCCGCCAATAGTTTTAACCGTGTCATTTGTATGCCAAACTTAGTACCACCAGTCAAGAACGCCGCTGAGGCCATTGCCTACCGCACTCGCATCTTGGAGCATTTGCAAGCCAGCGACATAAACGATGAGCGAAAAGCAGCATTTGATCCGCGTATGACCTTGTACCTAACGGACAACACTACTGCGCAAGATATCGAAGTCGCGGCAAAATCCGGCGTCGTACAAGCCGTCAAGCTTTACCCTGCTGGTGCTACCACCAATTCAGCTGATGGCGTCACTGATATTAATGCCTGTGTCGATGTTTTTGAAGCATTAGAAAAGTACAACCTGCCCTTATTACTCCATGGCGAAGTCACTCAAAATCATGTGGACATTTTTGACCGTGAGAAGCGCTTCTTAGATGAGGTTTTGGCACAGATTATTGTCAAATTCCCCACTTTAAAGATCGTCATGGAGCACATTACCACCAGCGACGCGGCAGACTTTGTATTGGCTCAAGGCAATCACATTGCTGCTACGATCACACCACAGCATTTGATGTTTAACCGCAATCACTTGCTGGTTGGCGGGATCAAACCGCACTTTTACTGCTTGCCTATCTTGAAGCGGGAAAGCCATCAAAGGGTCTTGTTAGATGTTGCTACTAGCGGCAATCCAAAGTTCTTCTTAGGCACTGACTCAGCCCCCCATGCTACCGATAAAAAAGAATCAGCTTGCGGCTGTGCAGGTTGTTATAGCGCGGCCACAGCATTGCCTCTATATGCTACGGTTTTCGATAGTGTGGGCAAAATTGACAAATTAGAAGGCTTTGCCAGTCGTTTTGGGCCTCAATTTTATGGCTTACCAGTCAACGAGAGTACCATTACCTTAATCAACACACCTATGCAAGTGCCAACAGACTATCCTTATTTTGATGGTGGATCGGTGACGCCGCTTATGGCTGGTGAAATGCTGCCTTGGTCTATCAAAGCGTCTATCTGATTACGTCTACGGCTCTTTGCTCTATCCTATGATAAGAACAATGCCCTCTTAGGCAGCGGCATGATTTTTATCATAGGCCGCTTCTTTTTAATTCAATATAATAGTACGACTGATAAAAGCGATTTAACCTGATATGACCATTCAAAACGATGCCGCCTTACCTGACGACACCTTATTAAATAATTCAGACAATAACCTCAATAAAGTCTCGGCCATTCTCACTGATGGTGCTGCAACAGAAGTGTCATTGGCTGAAGAAACAACACCGATGCGTCTAAAAGACCGTTTTCGTAAGTTTTTACCTGTCGTCGTTGACGTTGAGACAGCAGGTTTTAATGCGCAGACGGATGCTTTGTTAGAAATTGCCTGTATTCCTATACTACTTAATGAGGAAGGCATCTTTTATCCAGGTGAAGCGTTCAATGCTCATATTGAACCATTTGAAGGGGCAAATCTAGAACCAAGTGCGCTTGCCTTTACAGGTATCGACCCGAACAACCCGATGCGCAAAGCCATTGCTGAAGATGAAAAAACAGCACTACGCCGTATTTTTAAGGGTTTAAAAGAGATACGCCGCGTTGAAGACTGCCGACAATGCGTCTTAATCGGGCACAATGCTCATTTTGATTTGTCATTTTTAAATGCTGCGGTGCTACGTACCAATAGCAAAAGCCACAACCCTTTTCATAACTTCTCAGTGTTTGACACCGTGACGCTATCGGCCCTAGCGTTTGGTCAGACCGTATTGGCACGAGCCTGTAAAGCCGCGGGACTTGAGTTTGATGGCAAAGATGCTCACTCTGCGTTGTACGACACGCAAAAAACGGCTGAGTTGTTTTGTTATATCCTCAACCATTATCCTATGCTGGCCAACGCGATGCAGGCTGAACCAGTCTCAGAGGAAGTCGCAGATAATGAAGATAAATAAGTCCCTCTCACATATCCTACATTGCTAACTAAGCATAATAGTGCTATTTGTAATACTTAATAACTTGGATCTCTAAATCTTGCGATTCGTCCAACCTTAACTACGGCTTTATGCGCACTAGGTTGAGAAAGCCTTTGATTGATAGAGAGTTGATTAAAAATAGTACTATTGCGTTTTATAGAGAGTTTACGTTGCCCACATGGAATTGAGAGCAAACACTATGAAGGCTTAATGGGAGGGACTTTGTCATGGATCCACAATTCAAGTTATGGGGAACCATTCTCGGCTATATGCTGTTAGCATTGACCATCAGTGCATGTACTTCCCTATGGATTCGGCATCATCTAAAGAGTAAAGATCTGCATCCGCGTCGTGCGCTCAAAAAAAGATATTTAATTTCACAAAGGCGAAAAAAAAGTCTTGACAGAAAACGCTGACACTATTAGAATACGCACCACTTCAGCATAAATGGTGAAAGCAGTTGAAGTGTTGTAACTAGTCCCCATCGTCTAGAGGCCTAGGACACTGCCCTTTCACGGCGGTAACGGGGGTTCGAATCCCCCTGGGGACGCCACTATTTGGCGTCACTTATTAGCAAGTTTGCTGAGAAGCATTGGATAAGACTGATAAGCGTACCATCAAAAAGCCCAATCACAATACATTGTGATTGGGCTTTTTTTATGTCTATGTGTTTTTTATCTCTTTATGCTCAATCTCTAAAGTGCTTACCTCTCCATTTTATACATGCTTAACAACCACTGGCGTACGACTGTTAACAAATTGCCAAATCCTTCTTAGAACCGCTTTTATACCTACTCTACGAGTATTGCTTAATACCCTATAACAAAATAATTTTTAACGAGAATCCAATTAAAAAAAAGCCAGCATTTTATGCTGACTCCTCTTACAAGATATTGTGTGATCAAAGTGATCAAGCTTTTTTATAGCAAAAGCCAAAGCAGCGCTAATACGATTAGTCCACCTAATATGGCTTGAATCAAAAAGAAAGCTTGATGCTGCCCTATTACCTTACCCAATGTTAGTCCTAGCGTACTGTATTTAATAGGCTGAGTATCGATATTACCGCTTTCTACTTGTTCTTCGTAATAGTTTTTCAAAATATTTAAAAATTCCTTATATTCATTAGATTCCCAGCTGTCAGGTTTAAATGGCATAAAACCTTTAAGCCTAGGCTCGCTGACCATCCAGCGCTCAAGTGTGATAGAGCGAAGTGACCAAGCAGCAAAACGGCGCTCAGCAAGTGCTGAAAAATCCAATATTTTTAAATCTTTATGCCGGTCATCTAACAACAAACGGTTTTTAAGATTGGTCAATGCTTGTTCGGTACCTTCTACACATTGTAAGAAGTAGCCATTGCCGTAGCAAAGAATACCAGTGATGTTGTCTATTTTATTTTGTTTAATGGCGACTTCTGCGATGTCGTTAAGCGTGCTGGAGCTTGAAAGTCCAGTCGAAGTAATGTGGCTCAGATATACAAGCTGGCAGAGATCTGGCGTCACTGGGTCTATAGAATCGTTAAATGTTGACAATCAGCTTCCCCCTATAATTAGGTAAATGTAGCTAAGACAACTATAAGAACTTTAGAAAAGAAAATAGAGACGAAACCTTTTAGAGCATAGAACTGGTTTGGTATATTATTGATTTTATAAATGTTTATAATAATTGTATTAAGATGGTTACATCATAGGCTACTTGCGTCATCAAAGCAACTTATGAATATACTAGATGAGCAAGTGACATTAGTAAACATTTTTTCATTTTTATTTGTATCTGTCACTCAAATGCTCTTTAGGACATACGCAGTATGACAGACAGACTATGTGATAAATCTATAATGAAAAATAATCAGCTGAATTAGAGTCAGATAGCGTTGATATAGTTACAAAAATGAATTTATATCACTATGCAGTCCTAAAGAATGCTTCTAGCATTTAGGTCAATATCGACTAGTAGAGAGTAGAAAATGAGGAAAATGCGCACGCGCACTTATGCTTGAGCAGTCAGAATCGCTGCGAGCAATATAGCGTCGTCAGGATAAGTAAGTTTGATATTTTGACGACTGCCAGTGACCAGTCGAATCGGTAGATCCAAATGCTCAAAAGCGCTGGCTTCATCCGTAATGAGGAGTTGATGAGCAGAGACATGACTCAGTACTTTTTTTAATTGCCCCAATCGAAAAACTTGCGGTGTTTGTGCTTGCCACATGTTACTACGATCAACGGTACGCTTAGCATAAGTGTGTTGGCGACCCTCGTCTAACCATTCATCTGTAAGGTTAGATTGAGTATAGGCGGCCTTGAGAGTGTCAGCGACTGGTGTCGCTAGAATAGCCCCATATGGCTCTGTCATCGCCGCTTCAATGACTCGGTCAATATCCCGACTGGGCACAGTAGGACGCGCAGCATCATGGATTAGAACTAAGTCTGAGTCATCAGACTCTATTTCATCAATCGCTATCACGCCCGCTTGAACAGATTGCCAACGCTCAGCACCACCATTCGCATACTCAATAGGCAACGCAAAATCAAGTGTCTGTGCGGTATTGTCATCCGCAGCCACGACCAATAAGCACCGATCAATATATTTACTGCAGGCAAGACGTGCCACGCTATGCTGTAGCAGTGTTTGCCCTTGTAGTAAGGTATATTGCTTAGCGATAGACGCACCAAAACGACTACCGCGACCGGCAGCGACAATCATGGCATGTATACGAGGATGATTATTCATAAGGTAAGATTCATGGCTATAGCCCATGATAGTATGGCTAAAAAGGGATAAAGACTGAAATGGAAATGAAATCAGATGTAAACTACGTCTTTATGATGGATAGTAAAGTGTCACATCACGTTATAGCGACTTAATAGCGACTGTGCGTCGTTGGTGCCGTAGATACTTGAACAAACGTCTCATTGGGCTTAATCAAGCCTAAATCTAAGCGAGCATGCTCTTCGACTGCCTCCAGACCATTTTTTAGGTCATAGACATCAGTACGCAATAAGTTGTTTGCGGCCACTTGGTTGTCATTCAAATGCTGCTGCTCTTCAATTTGAGTCAAAAGCTTGCTATGACCAAATCGGCCGTTCTCACCCAGCCAATATTGATATTGCAGTCCTAAAAGCACTGCAACCGCTAAAGCAACTAAGATAAATTGGCTAAAGTATTTCATGTAATAACGCCAAACGATAGAAAATATATAAAATAAAAGTTAGCTAAGCTGGCTAGGCAATACATAATCACATTAATAATGACATACACATCAGTAATCATATATCGCCTAGCTTTAGCGATAATTTTAGCCGTTTAACCTAGCCTTATTAACCACGTAAACCGATGAACTCTTCGCGACCACGGTAGCTTGCACGTACTTGCTGCTCGATACGTAGCAACTGATTGTACTTGGCTACGCGATCTGATCGGCATAACGATCCGGTCTTGATTTGACCAGCAGCAGTACCAACTGCCAAATCGGCAATGGTGCTGTCTTCGGTTTCACCCGAGCGATGCGAAATAATCGTCGCATAGCCATTTTTCTTCGCAAGATAAATCGCATCTAGCGTTTCTGACAGTGTACCGATCTGGTTAAATTTAATCAAAATGGCGTTGGCAATGTGCTTATCAATCCCTTCTTGCAAGATAGCAGGATTGGTCACAAATAAATCGTCACCGACCAATTGGACTTTATCGCCAATCTGTTCGGTTAGATACTTCCAACCATCCCAGTCTGACTCATCAAGACCGTCTTCGATAGAAATAATAGGATATTGACGCGCCAGACCTACTAAGTAATCTGAGAAGCCTTGACTATCAAAAGCCTTATTGCCTTCGCCCGCCAAAACATACTGACCATTTTTATAAAACTCACTCGCTGCGCAGTCTAGGGCAAGGTGGATATCTTCACCTGCCTTGTAACCGACCTGCTCAATCGCTTGCAGGATAACGGTGATTGCTTCTTCGTTGCTACGTAGGTTTGGCGCAAAACCGCCTTCATCACCAACCGCTGTGTTCAAACCTTGTGACTTTAATACAGACTTTAAGCTGTGAAAAATCTCTGTACCCGCTCGTAGTGCTTCCGAGAAACTGGTAAAGCCAACAGGCTCAATCATGAATTCTTGGATATCGACCGTATTGTCCGCGTGCTCACCACCATTGAGGATGTTCATCATGGGTACAGGCATTGTCAATGACGTCTGGTTACGCAAGTTGGCAATGTATTGATGTAAAGGCAAATTCTGTGATTTAGCAGCGGCTTTAGCGGTTGCTAGTGACACTGCCAACATAGCGTTAGCACCCAGGCTGTCTTTGTTTTCTGTCCCGTCCAGCGCAATCATTGCATCATCGATGCCTTGCTGCTCAGTGACGTCTTTGTCCATCAACGCACTACGAATCTGGCTATTGACGTTAGCAACGGCTTTTTTGACGCCTTTACCCATGTAGCGATCTTTATCGCCATCACGTAGCTCTAGTGCCTCACGTGAGCCAGTAGAGGCGCCACTTGGGGCAGCAGCACGACCAATGGTACCGTCAGCCAAGATAACATCGGCTTCAATCGTTGGGTTACCACGCGAGTCTAAAATTTCACGAGCGCGAATGTCTTTAATTGCGGTGACGTTGTTGGTTTCTTCAGCGTACATAATGTCTGTTAATTCCTTTGGTCATGCCAAGTTTGTGGGATAAATAACGGCAAATAAAATACAAAAAAGGTAAAGCAAGCTATCGCATACGCGTATGCCAAAAAACGGCTTTTCATACCTGTAAAATCAGTTAATCTTTAGCGCTATTTACGCTCTGCGTGGTACAGCGACAGCCAGCTATAGTGCTTGGCATCATAGCATATTTTTTATCAAACATCGCTTATCTTACACTGACTTATCATCACAATATCAAACATAGATATCGATGTTTGCTTCTATAGTCTTGTTATTTTTATAGTCTCGTTGCAATACATACTCATATTAAGAAGAATATAACAATCATGCTTTTTTGGGACGATCTGTCTTACTATGAGAAGCTGACACTGTATTGTCAAGCTCAACCTCTGTCTTAAACCGCGTCAATCGTAGCGCATTCATCAATACTGAAATGGAGCTTAACGCCATTGCAGCCGCCGCAATCATAGGATTTAAAAAGCCAAATGCGGCAAGCGGAATACCAAGACAATTATAAATAAAAGCAAAAAATAGGTTTTGTTTGATATTGCGTAGCGTGGCTTTTGCGATTTTTTGAGCGGCATCAATATGCATCAACGACTCGCCCATGAGCCTTGCGGAGGCACTGTGCTGTGCCACATCAGTACCTTCAAACATAGCAAAGCTGGCATCGGCAGTTGCCATCGCAGGTGCGTCATTAACACCATCTCCTGCCATAGCAACCTTATGACCTGCCGTTTGCAACAAGGCAATTTGACTTGCCTTATCACGCGGACTCATTTTGCCATAAGCTTGTTCGATACCCAGCTGCCCTGCCACATGGTCGACGACGGACTGCTTATCCCCACTCATCAAAATAACATGAGTACCGGCATTTTGTAAGGCCGTAATGGCTTGCGGTGTATCCGCTTTTAAGTCATCAGCCAAAGCAAAAGCGCCGAGTGGCTCATTGTTGATACTAATCGCCACCGTACTAGCGATTTGCCATACTTTTGGCATCAGCTTGGGCAAGTTTAGGTTGGCAAATTCTGCTGTACCAACCTTTACCAACCCCAATCCATCAATATTTGCTTGAATGCCAGCGCCTTTTATGACGCTGACATCAGTCACAGATAACAGTGGCAAATTACGCTTTGCGGCAGCATTAACAATTGCTGTTGCTAGCGGATGGCTGGCGTGTGCTTCGATACTTGCCGCTATTTGTAATACATCGTCCACGGCTAGTGACTGATCTACCATTACCTTATCGACGATCGTAGGTTTGCCGATGGTCAACGTGCCTGTTTTATCAAGCACTACCGTATCAATATTACCAGCCGCCTCAAGGCTTTGAGCGTCTTTAAACCAAACACCGTGCCGCGCGGCGACCCCCATACCTGCCATAATTGCCGCTGGCGTGGCCAAACCAAGAGCACAAGGACAAGCAATGACTAAGACTGATACGGCATGCATGAGTGCGGTATCCATCATACCTGTCAGCCACCATGTCAATCCAAAGGTGACTAAAGCAATGGTCACTACCACAGGTACAAAGATAGCCGTTACTCTGTCAGCAAGACGTGCCAAATTGGCTTTTGAGCCTTGGGCATCGCTCAGTGCTTGTACCATATCACCGAGCTTGGTATCGCTCCCTTTCGCACTGACGCGATAAAGCAAGCTACCATTTTCGAGCAAAGCACCTGCCATTAGTACATCGCCCACGTCTTTTTTGAGTGGGACTGACTCGCCTGTTAGATGGCTCTCCTCACACCAGCCGCTCCCATCGGTGACCGTGCCATCAGTAGCTACGCGGCCACCTTGTTTGGCGCGCAGTATATCGCCTACCTGTATATCCTTAAGCGCCACACTCTGAAACTCGCCATTGGGCTGCTGACGCTCGACCTCATCAGGGGTCAACGACAAGAGCAAATCAATACTGTTTAGACTATGCTTTTTGGTACGTTCCTCAAGATATTTACCAGTCCGAACAAAAGCAATCACCATCACGCCTGCTTCAAAATAGACAGCAGGGCCATGATCAACACTGTGACTGCCAACATGGTTGCTTTGCAACAAGCTATGTAAACTACCATCACCATGAGTGAGCCATAAATATGTCGAATACGCCCAAATTGTCAGTGTGCCAATAACAACCAGCACGTCCATATTGGCAAGACCGCCTTTAATGGATGCCCAAGCGCTTTTGTAAAACGGTAGGGCAAAACCAAGCTGTACCACTGTGGCCAATACAAACTGAAGCCAAACGGGTGGCATCCACGCCATACCCTCACCAACAAGCATACCCGCCATACCGATTAAAAACGGTAGCAAACATACCCATAATCCAATCAATCGCCACGGGTACTTGGTTGCTGTATCTTCATCTGTTTGCGCAAACAAACTGTCGGCTGCCTGCAAATTGGCGACAAAACCCGTTTTATTTACCCACTCTGTGATTTGATCTGGTGTCGTCTGCGTTGGATCGTAATCTACATTAGCAGTCTCGCCTGCAAAATTCACACTGACATCATATACCGAAGGCTTTTTATTTAGCACTTTTTCGATACGTGATGCACAAGCTTGACAACTCATACCATCAATCGCCAGTTGCAAGTGGGCACGCTGCGCCGCAAGCGTTGTATTAGATTGGATATCAGTGTCAACATCGTAGTCATTAGGACTATGGTTATGGGTAGAATCATTCATAAATAAAACTCGTTATGGCACTTATCGATTATTAGGAGCCATAAAAACATCAGTGGGTGGAGGAAGCTACATCGAACAAGTGAAACCTATCAAACGTAAAGAGGGTTAAAGTGATTAAAAATCGGCATGGTATGGATTTAGAATTGGTATGGTATTAACCATATATTAGTGCTGAAGTACGTTCTTTAAAGGTTTTGACGTAATGCATATATAGCATATCCTAACAATATCAATTTTCAACCACTAAAAAACCAGCCATGATAGCTGGTTTTTTTAAATAAAGACAAAAACTTATGAATTAGCGACTATTGCATCAAAGCCTGCATCATCGATAGCGGCAGCAATTGCTTCTGCACTCGTTTTGCTATCATCAAAGGTTACAGTTGCTTGGTTGTCAGCCAGTTCAATACTTATGTCGTCTAGACCTTCGATATCGGCGGTTGCATTATGGACACTTGCCACACAACCACCGCAAGTCATACCATCAATTTTAATAATTCGGGTTTTGTTTGCCATGTTAGGCTCCTTATTTTTGTTAGTAAATAGATACGTTTACTATTATCTGTTCAAGACTGAGTAAACAGCATTTAATCATCATAACGTGGGTTTTGCGGCGCATCAATAGGGAATGGCTGAGTTACATAGTCCACCATACTAATGGCAGCAGTTAAAGCATGAATACTGGTGTCTGTATCTTCATAACGTACGGTAACGATGTGATTCGCTGCATCCAGTTCGATAGCAGTCACGCCTGAGATGTTTTTCAACGCCGTCATTACACTCTCTAGCCCTTCGGCATCATCGATATTTTCAATACTCACCTGTGCAACTTTTATCGCCATGGTTTTATCCCCTACCTTATGCCTTATTAATAAATATCAAGCTAATGAGTATCAAGTGTCTCAAAACCCTTAACCAAATCATCGATTTGTTTGAGCTGACGCAAGAATGGTTCTAATTGGTTCATTCTTAAAGCACACGGACCATCACATTTTGCTGCTTCTGGATTCGGATGAGCTTCTAAAAATAGCCCTGCTAATCCTGTTGCCATACCGGCACGTGCCAGCGTTGTGATTTGCTCTCGGCGTCCGCCTGCACTGTCACTACGCGCACCTGGCTGCTGTAAACTATGCGTCACATCAAAGAATACAGGGATATCCATTTGCTTCATCGTATCAAAACCCAGCATATCAACAACTAGATTGTTATAGCCAAACGCACTACCGCGTTCACAAAGAATCAGTTTGTCGTTACCACCCTCAAGGCATTTATTAACGATATGGCGCATCTCATGTGGCGCTAAAAACTGCGCTTTTTTAATATTAATAATCGCGTCAGTTTTAGCCATTGCGTGCACCAAATCAGTCTGACGTGACAAAAACGCAGGCAGCTGAATGATATCAGCCACTTCGGCAACTGGCGCTGCTTGATGCGGTTCATGTACATCAGTGATGATCGGTACTTGAAATTTTTCTTTGATTTGTCCGAGCCAATCAATTCCCTGCTCTAAACCCGGACCTCGATAAGAATGCAAGCTTGAACGGTTGGCTTTATCAAAGCTGGCTTTAAAGACATAACCGATACCCAAACGTTGGCATATCTCAACATATTGCTCAGCAATCTCGAACGCCAATTCTTTAGACTCTAAAACGTTCATGCCACCAAACAATACAAACGGCTGATCATTGCCAATCTTGATACTATTTCCGTTAGGCGTATTAAGCTCAATGTGTGATTGTGCGGTCGATAAATTTTCCATTAAAAAGGTTTCCTCTTTATTGTTATCTGTATTTCTATTCCACATTGTAACCGATAGGCCCATGAAAAAAAGTGTCTAAGCGTAATTACGTACGATTGCTAGTCATCACTTTACTCATACAACGGAGAAAGCACTATAAAATGAATGCAGGGCTACTAGAATCAGTTTTGCGAAGCCTCTGTCTGCACAGGCACAGCAAGCAGAACTTATCGCAGTAGCAAGTTATAAGATTTATCCTTATTTTATTTAGGACTACCATACTTATAATTTTGATTTTTTTAACTTATCACCTTTCTACCAAAATACGCCTAAAAAAAAGACCGATCCGAAGATCAGTCTTTTTTAGCGCAGATAAAATAATACTTATAGCTACTCATTCACTAATTACTTATTTTCGCTAAAGTTTTTTGCCGCATTTACGAAGCTATTAAACAATGGATGACCGCCACGTGGTGAACTGGTAAATTCTGGATGGAACTGTACTGCGATGAACCATGGATGCTCAGCAACTTCGACAGACTCTACCAAATGCTGTTTGGCAGAATAGCCTGAGATGGTCATGCCAGCCTGCTCTAATGGCTCGATATAACGATTATTCATCTCATAACGATGGCGATGACGCTCAGTGATATTACTAGCGCCATAGATTTGGCTCAGTTTACTACCCGCGACCAGTTCAGCTTGCTGCGCACCAAGACGCATCGTACCACCAAGGTCTGAATCATCACTACGAATCTGTAGCTCGCCGCGCTCATCCAACCATTCAGTGATAAGACCGATAATCGGCTCTGCTGTCTTGCGATCAAACTCAGAAGAATTGGCATCAATCTTAAGGACATTACGCGCATATTCTATCACCGCCAGTTGCATACCAAGGCAGATACCCAAATACGGCACGTTATTTTCACGTGCATAAGTAATGGCTTTAATTTTGCCATTAGTACCGCGTTCTCCAAAACCGCCAGGTACTAAGATCGCATCAGCACTGCTAAGACGGGCAAACAAATTGTCGTCGCTCTCTAAAACTTCAGCGTCTATATAATCAATCTTGACATCAAGTTTATGAGTGATACCTGCATGTAATAAAGCTTCATTGATAGACTTATAGGCATCAGGTAGCTCGACGTATTTACCAACCATGGCTACAGTAACCGTTTTCTCAGGATTGAGCTGAGCTTCAACTACTTTATCCCAATCACTCAAATCCGCTTCTGGTACATCAAGGCCAAAGCGCTCACAGACTAAGTCATCGAGGTCTTGCTCATGAAGCGTACGCGGTATTTGATAAATACTTTGTGCATCTTCACACATGATAACCGCACGCTCTTCTACATTGGTAAATAGCGCAATCTTACGACGGTTGTCTTGTGAAATATGATGATCAGAGCGACAGATTAAGATATCAGGCTGCAAACCAATAGAACGCAGCTCTTTTACTGAATGCTGGGTAGGTTTGGTCTTGGTCTCGCCTGCACTTGCAATATAAGGCACCAGTGTTAAATGCATCAGCATGGCTCTGTTTCGGCCGAGCTCTACTTGCATCTGACGTACCGCTTCCATAAAGGGTAACGATTCGATATCACCGACAGTACCACCAATCTCGATAATAGCGATATCGTAGCCTTCACCACTGGTCAAGATTTTACTTTTAATCTCATCAGTAATATGTGGAATAACTTGCACAGTACCACCAAGATACTCTCCACGGCGCTCTTTATTCAAGACATTTTGATAGATGCGACCACTAGTGAAGTTATTGCTCTTACTCATTTTTGAATGACGTAAAAAGCGCTCATAGTAGCCCAAATCCAAATCGGTCTCCGCGCCATCTTCGGTCACGAATACTTCGCCATGCTGGAACGGACTCATCGTACCTGGATCGACATTGATATACGGATCCATTTTGGTCATGGTGACAGTCACGCCACGTGCTTCTAAGACCGCTGCTAGAGACGCTGCGGTGATACCTTTTCCTAGTGAGGACACTACCCCACCGGTCACAAATATAAACTTGGTCATAGTATTCTGTCGGTAATTGGTAAAGAAGGATTTTACTAAAAATATGCCATAAAATATAGGGTAAAAGTACAAACTCTTTGAAACTCTTCATTTTTGGCTTGGCGTTCTTATGCACCACTAACTACTTAAATACTCATAACAAAAAAACTCACCCCGAAGGATGAGTTTTTTTAATCAGATTCTAATGGTTAGATTAGAATTTGTATTCTAGACCAGTACCAACTACAACTACTTTAGCATCGCCTCTGGTAGTTACCATAGCGCCGTCATCTGTACTTAATGTTTTAAGATCATCAGCGCTGTTCACACCAGCATAACCATGCATGATGATGTTGTCTTTAAAGAAGTACTGACCACCAACAACGATCTGGTCTGAATCTGAACCATCCCAACCATTCAAGTTGTCAGTTTTGTTGTACTGTGCGTAAACGTTTGCTGGACGAGCAAAGTTAGTTAAGCCCATTAAAGCACTTAAAACTAGACCTTTTTCTTTGCTAGTAGAGCGATCATAGTCATAATCTGCTACTTGGTATAGGGCACCAACTGTTACAGGCGCCGCGATGTATTTACCTAAATCAACAGAAGCGGTACCACGGATGATATCACCATCAATGTTTTGATCTTTGTCATACGCAACACCAGCGGTGAAACCAGTACCTTGATCAAACATCGCTGCAACGCCGAAACCTGCATCGTTGTTGTAGTTTTTATCGTCAGAGCTATACATTGCAGAAAGTTGTAATGGCAGACCATCATACTTTGGTGAAGTCCAGATAACTGAGCTGTTGATACGGCTACTATCAGCCATGTTTAACGCTTCAACAACGTCGCTTTCCATTTCGTTTGTGCCTAGGTTATCCCAATAACCTTGGTTAACAACAACGTTGTTAACTTTGTCTAAGCTAGATTGGTTTTTACCAACGCGGAACTGACCAAACTGTTTGTTGTTGATACCTAGATATGTATCACGATTAGTGAACGTAGCATTGTCACCATCGATGCTTGTGCCATACTCTAACTGATAAATGACGTCAGTGTTAGCAGTCATGGCTTCAGAACCTTTAAAGCCTAGACGTGAAGAATGAGAGTTGATTTTTAACGTGTCTTCATCAAAATCATCCCCTCCACCAATAACGCGTGAATCAAAATCGGCGTTCTCATAGTCAGCAGCTAAGAATGCTTTACCATAGATAGTCGGAGCTGCATTGGCTGCAGATACAGATAGGGCAGCAACTGCTGTAGCTAAAAGTAGTTTTTTCATGGGGTATCTCCACTTTACAATTTTAGTAATAAGCTAGCTATTATTAGCTGATGCTCATAATGGTATCGTCACAAATCCTCAAAGATATAATGTGTAACTGGCTACCGAGATTAGTCAGAAACAAGTGTGGCGAAGTTCTATTACAGTAAGATGAAAAAAACCATGACTTACATAACTTAGATCAAAAACGTAACTGCCATGTAAACTTTGGTCTTTATCGTTCCGTTGCGTAACATCCGTTACCAAACTCATACTTCGAATACAAGCATAACAACTTTGACATAATTTGCAACATATTTTTTCGCTTTTTAAATGTGAGATTCGGTAAATATTGTTTCTATCATTTAAGGCTAACAATTGTAAGAAAATGCCCGATGAGTCACATAATAGAGAACACAATCGCTTCGTAACGTACCTTTAATTCACAAAAATAAGCACTACTTACCCGTGGATAAATAGCGCTTATAAAAACGATATGTTTTATTTAATAGGCGTTGCGATGAGCAAATTGGCTTAGCAATTGGCTTTTAAGTCGAGGCGCGCTTGATGCAACAATGGTTCAGTATAGCCACTGGGCTGCTCACGCCCTTTAAAGACCAAATCGCAGGCGGCTTTGAAGGCATACGAGTGCTCAAAGTCATTAGCCATCGGCTGATAATCCCGATCATCAGCATTTTGCTCATCGACGACTTTTGCCATCCGCTTCATCGTGTCCATCACCTGATCTTCACTGACCACATTATGGTGCAACCAGTTAGCGATATGCTGACTTGAAATACGTAACGTCGCGCGGTCTTCCATAAGACCAACATCATTGATATCTGGTACTTTAGAGCAACCTACCCCTTGATTCACCCAGCGCACCACATAACCTAAGATACCCTGAGCATTGTTTTCAATCTCTTGCTGCTTTTGTTCTTCTGTCCAATTGGTGTCTTTTGCCAATGGAATGGTTAAGATATCGTCTAAGCTTGCACGTTTACGAGATTTTAGGCTGTCTTGTACATCAGCGACATTCACTTCATGATAATGCATACTGTGCAAGGTTGCGCCCGTCGGTGAGGGAACCCAAGCAGTGGTAGCACCAGACTTTGGATGTGCGGACTTGGTGTCCATCATCTCTTTCATCTCATCAGGTTTTGCCCACATGCCTTTACCAATCTGAGCATGGCCTTGTAGCCCTGTCTCTAAGCCAATATCAACGTTCCACTGCTCATACGCTGGCTGCCATGCCTGCGACTTCATCTCGCCTTTTGGCACGAACGGCCCTGCATTCATACTGGTATGCATCTCGTCACCCGTACGATCGAGGAAGCCTGTATTAATAAAAATGACGCGCTCTTTTGCTTGGCGAATGGCCTCTTTTAGATTGACCGTCATGCGACGCTCTTCATCCATGATGCCAATTTTAATGGTATGACGTTCTAAGCCCAATAAATCTTCTGAGGCATTAAACAAGTCATTGGCCATTTTTACTTCTTCAGGGCCGTGCATTTTTGGTTTAACAATATACATGGAGCCTTTGCGCGAGTTCGATAACTCGCTTCTGCCTTGCAGGTCATTGAGCGACAGCAGCGGCGTAACCAAACCGTCCATCAGTCCTTCAAAGATTTCCTCGAAGCCCTCTCCCAAATCAACCAAGATTGCAGGGTTCTGCATCAAGTGACCAACGTTACGGATGAGCAATAGAGAACGACCCGGCAAGATTAGCTTGCCGCCATCTGGCGTATTGTATTCGCGGTCTGGGTTTTGTCGACGAGTGCTCGTCTTGCCACCTTTTTCAAAAGTTTCTTGCAAGTCACCATTCATTAAACCGAGCCAGTTACGATACACTTCCACTTTTTCTTCTGCATCAACGGCAGCGATTGAATCTTCACAATCTTGGATGGCCGTAATCGCGGACTCAAGAAGCACGTCTTTAATGTTTGCTGGATCGTCTTTGCCGACCGGATGGTTGGTATCTATCTGAATCTCTACATGCAGGCCATTATTTTTTAATAAAATACCTGTTGGTTTTTCGGCTTCATCTACGAAACCAACAAACTGAGCCGGATCTTTTAGCTGTGTACTATTGTTTCCTTGAACAATTTCAAGCTGCCCATCAACCACTCTAAAACCTGTCACATCATTATAAGAACCTGATGCCAAAGCAAAATGTTCATCTAAGAATTTTTTGGCATACGCGACAACTGCAGCGCCGCGAGTTGGATTGTAACCACCTTTGGCTTCTTGACCATTTTCATCACTGATGACATCAGTACCGTATAGGGCATCGTACAAGCTGCCCCAACGTGCATTGGTTGCGTTCAGTGCGTAACGAGCATTACGTACTGGTACTACCAGCTGCGGTCCGGCGATGTGGGCAATTTCATCATCCACATTTTCTGTACTGACCGTAAAGTCATCGCCTTCTGGCAATAGGTAGCCTATCTCTTGTAAGAATGTTTTATAAGCAGGATAATCAATATTGCCGTCTTTGGTAGGGTGTTGTAGGTGCCATTGATCAATCTGTGCTTGAATTTTGTCACGAGTTTCTAGCAGCGCTTTGTTGCGCGGGGTGAATTCTCTAATGACTTTTTCAAAACCTGACCAATAACTCTCTGAATCAACACCGACTTTTGGCAGCACTTCGTTTTCAATAAAGTCATACAACTGCTGGTCAATGGCAAGGCTGCCTTTTTGAATACGATTGGCGTTAGAAGACTGGCTCATGTTGTTATCCTTATCTGTTCGTGAGGTTTTTAAATACGAAATTACTGCCGCAATGATTGAAGAATATTGTCGGTCTGGCATCTGTTCCCAACTTAGATGACATACGAAGCAAACTTATTGTCTTATATAAATGTAGCGTCTAGCTATCGCGGCGCTCATGGCTTTTATCCAAATGAAGCCAAGCAAATCTTGTCTGCACATCTATTACTTTAGATCGCGTTTGCAATTGTTATAATATGCACTATCAATGATTACGTGACTATTAAGCAGTAAAATAGAATAATTAGTGAGATAAAATATGACTAAAGCAAAATCTCATCCTACTATCAAATAATAAAATAAACAAGGGAATGCCATTCACTAAATAAATGTCTAGGTTGTAGAATAATGATAACCTATGTGTTGTCTGCGCTAAGCGCATTTATTGACGATGACAAGTAAGATAATATGAGACGTAAACAACCTATCAGTTGTCACTACTAGAGTGATTTATCATTAACCACTATCTATACTTGATCAGAATGCACCAAACATTTAACTGTGACCAAAACTATGAATAAAGAAAGTAAAAGTATGAAGTCGAATCCTATTAGCGATAGCGTTACTAATGACAACAATCCGGTGGAAGATAGCGTCGATATCGCACAACTGCGAACACCGATAAAGGTGGATCTGTCCCCTGTTTATAGTTTTTTGGGTGCTCGAACCACGCAGTCATGGGTAGATGCTGCTATCGAAAATCTACCATTAATTATTCAGGATCACGCCAATTGCGAGAAAAAAGCCGCTGGTACAGCAATGAACTTAATATTTCGTTATGAGTTCTCCTATGACTTACAGTGCAAGTTGGCGCAGCTGATACGTGAAGAGATGCTACATTATGAGCAAGTGCTTGGCATCATGAATGATCGCGGACAGGATTGGCAGTATTTAAGTGCCGGACGCTACGCCAAAGGTATGTTGAAGCACAAGCGCACTTATGAGCCAGCAGCGATGGTGGATGTATTGATCATTGGTGCATTTATTGAAGCGCGCTCTTGTGAGCGTTTTGCGGCATTAGCAGAAGTTATCAATGATGAGCGTTTGGCAAAATACTATCGCTATTTACTTAAGTCAGAAAGCCGTCATTTTGAGGATTACTTAGCATTGGCTCAATCACTATCTGACGAAAGTATCGATGAACGAGTGGCCTTCTTTAAAGAGGTAGAAGCAGCGCTGATTTCCAGCCCTGATACTGAATTGCGCTTTCATAGTGGAACGCCTGCTTAGCAACGACCTAATCCTCTAAACAAAAAAAGGTGCAATAATCGCTTCGAGCATATCTCAAAGTCATTATTGCACCTCTTCATATATAAGTACTATTCTACACTCGAATTTACGATTAACCTTTATTAATCTAATGCGACTTTCGCTTAGTAAAATTACGAACCATTAAAGCTTTTATACTACTATTCGTCATCTTTCATTAGCTATTTATCATCTTCCATTAACGGGCTGTCATACTGCTTACGGTTTTTGGCCACGTTATGCGGGTCATGATCATCGGTTGCTCTCTCAGCAGCCGCTGGATTGGCTTTCTGTAGCGCATCATCAGGAACGATACCATTATTATCATCTGCATCTTTTAACTTATGCTCAGTATCCATTTCTGGTTTGTCATCTGGTAAGCTCATCTTCGCTCCTTAGTATGTATTTCTTATTGATATGCCTTTTTTCTAAGATGCTAACGTTTTCTATCTGATATTAATTCTATCAATCTTTCTGATCAGGATTCAGGACGCGGGTCTGAGCATTATCAACATTGGCATAACGATTCATGTTATTGATATGATAACTATCAGGCGCTTCACTACCAACGGTGTCTTCATTGATATTATCGTCAAACCCATTGCTGCTTTGGTCACGGCGATCAGGCTGACGGGCTGGGTTGTCATTTTCATTGACATGCTCTGAATCGTACGTATCTTCTGTCAAAGTGTCTGTACCATTTTCTTCGGTAAGATTCTCTTCAAGCTTTTTATGATCATCATCGTGATTGTTATTTAGATCAGGTTTATCAAATGTTTGAGCGGTTTCATCTTCTGTAATACGGGTTTTGGTCAAGGCAGGATCTCTAGTTTCCATCATTATGTCCTTATAGTTATTATTCGATTGGCTTATTTACACAGCTAGCAAGATTGATTATCTATTGCCATTCTGGCTCAAATCAAATGCATTTAAGTCTGCTACATTCTTGCCACCTGCTGGTAAATCTTCTTCTTTTCGCGGATCAACAAAGACTTCATCAGTCTCTTGCGAGGCTTGCTCAGGTCCATCTATATTCGGCTTGTTCTTTCGACCTTCATAGCTGTCTGTAGGATTTTCAGGCTGCGCTGGCGCAGGATCTCTCACCGGTACTGGTTCTTCATCATTTGGACGAGTATTAGATGGCATAACGTATTCCTTAAGACTATAGTTTAAAAATTCAGTTAAATGGCTACGATACCTAGATCATCGCCAAGAGGAAGTAAAACTACTTATCTGTACGTAGATCGTCGTCAATAAAAGGCGTTTGCTCTTCTTCGCTTAATTGCTCAGGTGCGTCTATTTCTTTTTTTTCTTCAAGATTTTTCTCAATCTGTGCATTGTCTACTTGCTCTGCTGCTTTTTTAACGTCCGAGCTATCATTATTAGTATCACTCATAGCAAATTCCTATTTTTATGGTTATTAAGTTATATACATAATAAATCTATCTGGTATTTTGTGAACAAAGCCCAGTTTTATCTAGTTGCTTTTATATACCTATGATCTTCTATAGACTTATTATTTCTAGTAGTCAGTATAAGTACCAAATTACCATCGCTACCAGTGTGCTGCCGTATCAATATGTGAATAAATGTGAGGTTACAAGACTGTTTGTAACTTCTATGAGAAATGCTTCTATATAGAAGGCAAAACATTTAAATAGACAATAAAAAAACCAAGCACTGACTGTATCAGTACTTGGTTATAAAAATAGAATTTGGCGCTATTAGTGAGTAAGTTAAACTGGCTCTTCTACACCATTGATGACTTTGAGTAAATGTGCTTGAGCAGTATGCGGCGGCTCTCCAGCGGCTGGCTCTATTTGTTGCCAAATACCATTGCCATCCAGCGACCATGCTTGCGTGTTGTCTTTTAAATAGTTAATCAAACCATCTTGGTAAACTTGCTTAAACAGTTTTTTGTTTCCAATTGGAAACGCCACTTCTACGCGATGGAACAAATTGCGATCCATCCAGTCCGCACTACCGCAGTACAAGCGTTCAGCGCCATTGTTATAAAAATAATAAACGCGGGTGTGCTCTAAGAAACGTCCGATGACTGAGCGTACGGTAATATTTTCAGACAACCCTTTGACCTGCGGACGTAAACAACACATAGATCGCAAAATCAACTCAATTTTGACCCCTGCTTGCGAAGCATCATACAACTTACCGATAAGCTTACGTTCAGTGAGCGCATTGACCTTGATAATAATATGAGCACGCTTGCCTGCTTTTGCATGAGCGATTTCATCATCGATGAAGCTCATCAATTTATCGTGTAAGGTAAAGGGCGCATGCAATAGCTTTTTAAGATTGGCAGGTTTGCCCATCCCTGTCAGCTCTTGGAAAATGTTGTGGACATCTTCTGAGATATCGGGATCTGCGCTAAATAGACCGTAATCGGTATACACTTTGGCATTGCCCGCATGGTAATTGCCAGTCCCTAGATGAACATAACGGCGTATGCGGTCGTCTTCACGGCGCACGATCAGCATTAGCTTGGCATGAGTTTTGTAGCCGACGATGCCATATACCACTACCGCACCCGCTTCTTGTAAATAGTTAGCGACTGCGATATTGGAGGCTTCATCAAAGCGGGCGCGTAGCTCGATAACGGCCGTGACTTCTTTACCATTGCGCGCAGCAGCAGCAAGTGCTTTGACGATTTCTGAATTGGTACCTGAGCGATACAGCGTTTGTTTAATCGCTAGAACTTTTGGGTCGCTCGCAGCTTGCCAAAGCAGATTGATAATGGGCGAGAACGCATGAAATGGATGATGTACCAGCACGTCGCTTTTGCGCATAGCAGCAAACATGCTCGTCGCTTTGTCCAGCTTGTCCATCTCACGGCGGAATTCTTTTGGCACCACATGCGTAAACGGCTCATAACGCAGTGCTGGAATATTAAAGTCAAACAGCAGGCGTGTTAAGTTGACAGGGCCATTGACTCGGTAAAGCTGATTGTCATGCAGGTCAAACTCATCAAGCAAGTAATCGCTAATATGTATCGGACAGTCGGTTGTGACCTCTAAACGTACCTTATCACCGAAACGGCGGTTTTCAAGCTCACCCTCCAGCGCTTTGGCAATGTCTTCGACATCATCAGCCAAATCCAGATCAGCATTGCGCGTCAGTCTGAACTGATGACACCCTGTCACACTCATGCCAGGAAACAAATCACCGATATGCTCATGAATGATGGCCGATAGCATGACATGGTGCTCTTTGCCTCCCGTCAATTCGTCAGGCAAACGAATCACACGCGGTAGACTGCGCGGCGCAGGCACAATCGCTAGATTGATGTCACGACCAAAAGCATCTTTGCCTTCTAACGTTGCGATGAAGTTTAAGCTTTTATTTACCAAACGTGGAAACGGATGGGCAGGATCAATACTGATCGGTGTCAGTACGGGGGATACTTGTTCAGTGAAATAGCGCTTCATCCAAGCCGATTGCTCAGCATTTAGCTCATCGCGCTTTAGGTAGCGGATATCCTCAAGGGCAAGCGCAGGCAAAATATCTTCGTTGAGGATGCGATATTGCTCATCAATAGCATGATGAGTGATAGCAGATATCTCATTTAGCACTTCACTCGGCCGCATACCATGAGCACTGGTCGACACGTCCCCAATATTGAGCTTTTGCATGATGCCAGCGACACGAATCTCAAAAAACTCATCAATGTTCGATGAAAAAATCATCAGGAAGAACAAGCGCTCAAGTAGCGGATGGCGAGGACTGGCTGCCTGTGCTAAGACACGCAAATGAAACTGCAATAAAGACAGATCGCGATTGATATAGCTACTGGGTGAATAGCTGCCATCTTCTGACCGTTGCCAAGCAACCTGAGTTAAGTTTTCATTATTACTTTCTGTTTGGGCTTCATCATTGGTATTCTTACCAACATCCGTATTCTTGCCAGTATCAGCAGCCTCATTAATCTCACTATTTTCTTTAATACCACGACCGTTATTAATACCAGCAGTCTCATTGCTAGCAGTAGTCATCGCATTATTAATGTCGCCACTATTGTCCTGATTATCGTACACATCTACCACGTTATTACTCCTTTTGCGTCATCGCTACGCCATCATTTTTTATAATATTTTTTAATCGCTCTCGTACTACTCTTTTTTTATAACAGGTATTTATGACAAACCACACCATTACTGCTCAAACTTGATTACGCTCAGATAAACGTTTAAGCCGATTGTGGCAAGACGGCATTTTTCATACGTTTTTTGATGATACGCTGTTTATTACGCAAACGTCTATCACCCTGATTGTCTTGATAATATTTTGGATTGGTCAACATCGCGATCAGTAAGGCAGATTCATCGCGATTCAGTTTCGCAGCCGATTTGTCAAAATAATGCTGAGCGGCCGCCTCGATGCCATAAATACCATTGCCAAACTCTGCCACGTTTAGGTAAGCGGTCAAGATACGTTCCTTATCCCAAAACGTTTCTATCATCAGCGTGATAACGGCTTCTTCGCCTTTACGCACATACGAACGATGTGAGGTCAAAAATAAATTCTTTGCCAATTGCTGGGTTATCGTTGAACCACCAGCAGACATCTTACCTGTCGCTTCGTTTTTCTTACGGGCCGCTTCAATACCCTTGAAATCAAAGCCATTGTGCTGGCTAAACGTCGAGTCCTCACTTACTATCGCAGCTTGCTTGGCAGACTTTGCAATGGCGTCACTCTCAGCCCAAGTTTGGGTGACATCGCCACCTGTTAAGCGATGTGTCAGCATAAACATACTGTTATTAATAGGCTGCGTTTTCCAAATGAGTAGTAGGCCCGCGACCAACACATGGAAGGTGACAACCAACAACATTAACGCCAGTAATAGTCGTTTGATAAATTTGCTAAAACTTGCCATGTAAGATACCCAAGTGATTAAAATAATAATAAGATGAAATAGGCCACTATCGAGAAGAGGTAATCAGCCAATGATTATAAATCAGTAATCAAAAACCGCATGTCATCTTACCTAATCTCACAATCGCTGTCATTATTTACCCCATTTCTTTATGATGTCATAAAGGGTAAACAGTATTTATGTTTTTTGATTGAATATTTAAAGGCAGGTAATATTTGATATGTCTTAAGATACAGTTAACTTAATATAAACGTACCGATTTGTTTAGTATTGATCATAAGAGAATACATATGCACGACAACGCTACTCATAAAAGCCATACGCAAAATAATTCTATCGAAGCACTACGTGCACGCATGGCTGCCGAAAATCCTCATCTTGATATTTGTCAAAGTCTTGATAAATGGTGGCTATTGGGCACCTCCGGCTGCCATTTGTGTGACATCGCTGAGCAAATACTCTCTCAGTTTCAAGCGGTACAACCCATTGCCTACGAGCATGTCGATATTGCCGATTTTGATGAATCATTGATGATGGAGTTTGCTACCACCATTCCAGTAATTTTGACGCCAACCAAACGCTTAAATTATCCTTTTTCCGTCATGGACTTACAAGGATTGCTAACGCCATGACATGCAGCCAATCGTAATACCTTTGCAATGGAGAGCTTATGAAATCACTAGAGAAAGTGACAGATATTGAAGATTTGCGCCGAGTCGCTGAGCGCAAAGTGCCGCGTATGTTTTATGATTATGTCGATTCAGGCTCATGGACTGAGACCACATATCGCAACAATGAAAGCGATTTTGACCGTATTAAACTGCGCCAGCGCGTGTTGGTCAATATGGAAAACCGCAGTCTAGCGACGACGATGATCGGTGAATCCGTCAAGATGCCAGTCGCCATTGCCCCAACTGGGTTTACGGGCATGATGTGGGCAGATGGTGAGATTAAGGCGGCACAAGCAGCAGAAAAATTCGGTGTGCCTTTTTCTTTATCTACCATGAGTATTTGCTCTATCGAAGACATCGCCACTCACACGAGTAAGCCGTTCTGGTTTCAGTTGTACGTGATGCGCGATCAGGCTTTTATGGCCAACCTAATTCGCCGTGCCAAAGAGGCAAATTGTTCAGCGCTCATCTTAACGGCTGACTTACAAGTACTCGGCCAGCGGCATAAAGACATTAAAAACGGACTGTCTGCCCCGCCCAAACCAACATTGACCAATATCTTAAACCTGATGACCAAGCCAGAATGGTGTCTTAAT
Organism: Psychrobacter sp. AOP22-C1-C5; assembly: GCF_052378885.1. Classification (NCBI taxonomy): domain Bacteria; kingdom Pseudomonadati; phylum Pseudomonadota; class Gammaproteobacteria; order Moraxellales; family Moraxellaceae; genus Psychrobacter; species Psychrobacter sp. AOP22-C1-C5. The sequence continues at coordinate 145,698 of NZ_JBQSYC010000002.1, forward strand.
ATGCTTGGGACAAAGAGACGCTCGTTTGGGAATATCGTCGGTCATGCAAAAGACGTCGAGGATATTTCTTCCTTATCGGCGTGGACGGCTGAGCAGTTTGATCCAGCGCTTAGTTGGGACGACGTTGCCCGTATCAAAGATATGTGGAGCGGCAAATTGATTATCAAAGGCATTATGGAGCCTGAAGACGCGATCATGGCGGCGCGTAGCGGTGCCGATGCGCTGGTCGTCTCAAATCATGGTGGTCGTCAATTAGACGGTGCGCTTTCCTCTATCTCAGCGCTGGCGGATATCGTACAGGCTGTCCATGCTGAAAACAGTAACATTGAGGTGTGGCTCGACAGTGGCGTTCGCTCGGGTCAAGATGTGTTAAAGGCCATCTCATTAGGCGCTAAAGGTACGATGATTGGCCGCGCGTTTCTTTATGGCTTGGGTGCTTATGGCGAAGATGGCGTACGCCGTGCGCTTGAAATCATCTACAAAGAATGTGACATATCGATGGCGTTCTGTGGTCATACAAATATTCAAAAAGTCACAGACGATATTTTGGTAAAAGGGACTTTTGAAAACCTTAAAGTTAATAATTTTTAAAAATAAATGCTTCTGAAATATAATCAGTCTGTTTCAAACAGAGTACGGTTCTACTGGGATAAATTTTGCGAAGCCTCTGTCACGCTTATGAATAGTCAGTGAGGAAGATTTTTACCACTAGAACATGATAACCGTATATAGCACTTTTGGTTTGAATTGACTGCACTGCTTGCCAGCTAATAGGTAACATGTTCTGACCATACCCTTTATAATGTACCTATAACCTTTAATAAATTTTTAGTATTTATGACCATTCAACAATTATTAAAAACAGCGCCTGTCACTACCTTATTGTTAATCAGTTTTATCGGCTTGTTTGTCATGCAGGTACTAACAGGCGTTGACGCCAACAATCCATCGACTGAGGCACTCATAAAGTGGGGAGCCAATGCCCTTCCCTTTACCATGAATGATGAGCCGTGGCGCTTGGTCAGTAGTGCGTTTTTACATATTGGTTTGATGCATTTATTGTTTAATGGTTTTGCCATGTATTTCTTCGGGCAGATTGCCGAGCCGATGTTTGGTTCAACTAAGTTTTTGGCATTGTTTTTGTTGTCAGCAATCGGAGGTAATTTACTCAATACTCAGGTTACATGGTTAAGTATTTTGGACGGGACGGGGCAACCGGGACTATCAGCTGGCGCGTCTGGCGGTATTATGGGTATTGGTGCTGCCTTATTGATAGCGGCGCTGTTTAAAATATCTGTCAATGGCCTGATGCTCAACTTAAGAAGCCTACTCTTTATCATGGGCATCAACCTTGTGTATGGTTTTGCAGTCCCAGGTATTGATAATGCAGGTCATATCGGGGGAGCTATCACGGGACTGGTCATCGCGTTGGCTTTCGCAATTGCCTACCGTCAAAGTATGACTGGCACAACATTGGCTCAGCAAAGCACACCTACCACTCAGACGCCTTACCGAATTAATGAACCAAGCCCTTATAACCCTAATGACCAAGATACTTATCAGACCAGATATATCGATCAGTCATCTAGTGCCGATATGTCCTATTCGACCCGTAACCATGCTGATTTTGATAATAGAGACTTTGATAATAGAGACTCCGAAAATAATACTAGTGTGAATTCAGATATAAGTATTAATACAGCTCACGCCAATACGACCAAACAAAAACCCCCTGACAAATCCTCATTTATCTGGCGACTATTGCCTCGGGCAGTGATGCTATTAATAGGCATTGGCTTTATCTGGTGGTGGCAAGATATTCATCATCAACTGGTACAAGTGCTAAAAACCATTGAGTAAACCGTCATACTTATTTATCATTGCTGAACTGTCTATATAAACAGCTTATTTATTTAGCCCACCTTACTCTATTACGTCTGTCTGATGATACTATCCAACCATTACTACTCACTCACGAGACTCGATTATGTTTAAACTTGCAGCGCTTCCTACTATCTCTGCGCGCACTTTGCTTAGCGCGTTAACGGTTACTGCGTTATTCAGTGTGGCTAGCGTTTCTCATGCCATTCCTTTTCTAAATAAAAACCTACCTACTGACAAAGATGCTGTCTTGAGCGTTGGCGTCAATGCCATGGCAGTAAAATCCGCTTATGATTTGGAAGACAGCACCGATGTATTGGTATTGCCGGGTGCGTTTTATGATAACAACAGAGTGTATTTGCGCGGCGCTCAAGCTGGCGCGTATCTTATCAATGATGGCACCAATCAGTTGTCTGCCTACGCTCAGCTCGCGGGTAATGAATTCGATCCTGATGATGCCAATGGTAATTTGGCAGGTCTTGATAAACGTAAAGCGTCAGCTGCGGCTGGTCTGAGTTATCAGCGCCGTACGCCTATCGGTGCGTTCCGTGCGCAAGTAGCGACGGATGTCTTAGATCGTAGTGGTGGCAATATTGCTCGTTTGTCCTACCTTGCTAGAATCAGCAAAGACAAGCTGACAGTTTATCCAAGCTTTGGCTTTGAGTATCATGATGAAGATTATAACAACTATTACTATGGCGTTAGTGAAGCAGAGTCAGCACGTACAGGCGTTGATACTTATGCGTCTAATAACAGCTTAAACCCTTACATCAATATCAGTGCCAACTATGACTTTAATGATAAATGGGCTGGATTTGCCAATCAGAGCTTAAGTTACTTACCGAATGAGCAATACGACAGTCCAATGGTAGACTCGCGTACTCAGGCAACAACGACGCTTGGTTTGCTTTATAAGTTTTAGAGATTTGAAAGATTTGATGTAAAGAAGCTGAGCATTTTGCTCGGCTTTTCTTTGTTTAAGTCGAGCTGTTATAAATTCAAACGCTCTGCTGGCTTTTTTATCGTATTTTATTCGAGTTTCGCTCTAAATAGAAGCGCCAAACCGTGCTTATAAATAATAATGCGTATGAGCCAATCCAAAACCCAACGCCCCAGATTTTCAGTTCGATTTCTGAATCATAAATTCCTTTATCACCTGTTGCTACTATGGTTGTGAGAAAAAAAGTGGACAACCCAAGCATAAAAGTAAAAGTGGCAAGCTCAATCGGATTTCTATGGCGAAACGTCAGGTATATCGCTAACAAAAAAGTGAGATTACTATAAGCTTGAAATACTAAACCGATCCAACCAAACAGAATACCCGTTACTAAAGTCTCATAACCAAAATAGGTCTCACCGTCGTAATGTAGCGCGGGTAAACATAGGGATAGCAGCCACACATACAGAGCTATTTTAGAGAGTACTGGCAGGTTGTGACAAGTATGGTCAAGGCTCATTAGTTATCCTTACTTAGTATATTGGAGCAATAGTTGTTTTATCTAATGGTCCTAATATACATATCCAACCACCCTTACTTTGCGTAAAAGGTGTGTCTTTGCTACGTCCTCTTCATCAAAAATTCAAAAACATAAAAAAACCTTGCCGCATGACAAGGAAAAAGCGTGTGCTTTTTACCAAATAAGCAGTATGATAGCCCAATGGTAGACTCGCGTACTGGATTGGCGACGACGCTTGGTTTGCTTTATAAGTTTTAATTAAGATTAGATGTTTAATAATAAAAAGACCTTACCGCGTAATGTGGCAAGGTCCTCTTATATAATTAGATGTAATAAAATAGACTACGCTATCACTAACCTACATATCATCACTTGTTCAAATTATTTTTCAGAGCTTTTAATGTTAGAAAAAGATATTGGAATTTGCCTTGTTCCTTCTAAAACCTCTAATAATCCACGCCGCAAAGCTGCCTGTTCTTCTTCTGTTGCCCCATGAGCAATCGGAGAATAGAAGGAATTTTTAATATGGGTTTTATCGAAATCGTAATCAAGTACATTGGCCATTTTATATAACAGTTCTACCATTAGATCAACTCGTCTAATACTCCATTGTTCAGAGCTAATTGAACTATTACTTAATAGATCAAGATACTCTTTCCAAGCAGCTATTACAGCTTTCTCTTTCTTATTATTATGATCGAACTCTAAATCGATACGATTAAGAGCCTCGACATGCGCCCATGAAACGTTGTAAGCTCTGGTTGCCATTAAAGTCTTAAATATATTCAACTTTCTTTCTCTTATTTCCTTTATTCTATCTAGGTATCTAGTTAACTGGACAGCTATTATTGGCCCGAATAAAACTGCAAATATCATAAGCCAATCAGCGATACCCATTTTTCAATTCCTTTTCTAACAATATTTAAGATTATCAATAAAAACTCAATCACGAGTATACTGTAAATTAACAGCTGAAATTTCAAGACAGCCCAAATAAAATTTATAATTTTCTGCGTCACTGTAAATAGATATAAGATATTCCCTTTTTATTATAGTAGATAGTCATTTTTTTTGACGATCCTCAGGTATTAGCTCTCTTACTAAGTCTAAAAACTAAAAAAAGACCTTACCACATAATATGACAAGGTCTTTTTCTATTCTCAGAAGTCTTTAATAACTTACTTAGGATGTACCATATCAGCAGGAATTACCCACTCATCAAACTGCGCTTCAGTTAATAGCTCTAGCTCAACCGCCACTTGCTTCAAGGTTTTGTTTTCTTTATAAGCTGTCTTAGCGATTTTTGCCGCATTTTCATAACCAACATGACGGTTCAATGACGTCACTAGCATCAATGAGTTATGCAAGAAGTCGTCAATTTTGTCTTTTACTGGCTCGATACCAACCGCACAGTTTTCGTTAAAGCTATTGCACGCATCGCCAAGTAGTTTGATTGATTGCAACAGGTTGAACGCGATTACTGGCTTATACACGTTTAGCTCAAAGTTACCTGATGCGCCAGCCATGCTGATAGCTACGTCATTACCCATGACTTGCGCGACAACCATCGTCATTGCTTCTGACTGAGTTGGGTTTACTTTACCCGGCATGATAGAAGAGCCTGGCTCGTTCTCAGGAATCGTCAACTCGCCCAGACCACAACGAGGACCTGATGCCAACCAGCGTACATCGTTCGCGATTTTGTTTAAGCTAGCTGCCAATGTCTTTAATGCGCCTGAAGCAAATACTTCGGCATCACGAGCGGCAAGCGCTTCAAATTTATTTGGTGACGTGACAAACGGCAAACCAGTCAATGTTGCCAATTGTTCTGCTGACTTTACCGCATAATCAGGATGGGCGTTTAGACCAGTACCAACCGCCGTACCGCCTAGTGGCAATTCATACAAGCCTTGTAGCGCGTTATCGATACGCGTTAATGAATGGTCAAGTTGGCTCACATAGCCGCTGAACTCTTGGCCTAAAGTCAAAGGCGTCGCGTCTTGCAAATGCGTACGGCCAATTTTAACGATACTATCGAATTCTTTGGCTTTTTTATCCAAGGTATCGCGCAATGCTTTTACCGCTGGAATCAATAAGCTGTTGATTTGACGAGCAGCCGCCACACGAATCGCCGTTGGGAAGCTGTCATTGGTAGATTGTGCATGGTTTACATGGTCATTTGGATGAATCGGGGTGTAGCTACCACGCTCAGAACCAGCGATTTCGTTGGCACGGTTGGCAAGTACTTCATTCATGTTCATGTTTGATTGTGTACCAGAACCTGTCTGCCATACCACTAGCGGAAACTGACCCGTAAGACCACCGTTGATGATTTCGTCAGCAGCTTGTACGATCAAATCACGCTTGTCATCTTCAATACGTTCTAGGCTTGCATTGGTAATCGCCGCGGCTTTTTTAACCAATGCCATTGCTTCAATCATCGGACGCGGCAATGTCTCGCCACCGATTTTGAAGTTTTCGCGGCTACGCTGAGTTTGCGCGCCCCAATAAGCATCAGCTGGGACTTCCACGTTGCCCATGGTGTCTTTTTCGGTACGAGTTGCCTGATTCTGTGTCGACATAACTACCCTCTTTGATGGTTTGTTGTTTTATGGCTGAGCCGTAAAAAGTGCAACATCCGCTGCACATAAAGGAGAATACGATATAAAGTGGCGTTATGATAGCATGGCTTTATGCTAAACGCATTTAGGTTTATAGGTGATTTAAAAGCCCCTTTAACAATTCAAACCAAACTCTCATCCTAGTTTCGTATCCTTTAATTCTCTAATATATTCATTATAAATGGCAACTTGTTCTTCTCTGCCATCGTGATAAAAGTCAAAAAATGCACGCTGGGCAAAACACTTTGGTGTAATGTTGTAATCCTCTACAGAGTTTCGCCATATAAATCCTTTGTCATCTTCATGACTCTGCTCTTCATCTTCATAATTGAATTGATAAATATATCCTTCAGGAATGCTTGGATCTACAGTATCAAAAATACGTTTATCGTAGAGACAAGGTCCTACGCCATCTTCTCCATCAATACGATAATATTCTTTCTGAATTTCTATAACTTGATAAGTATTGCCTTGTATCAAACTAGTTCTATCAAGAACTTTTTTATAGTAATCATCGCATCCGCTACTATGTTTAAGCTTAACTTTCATGCTATCTCCTAAAGTTAATATTTCTAATGTTGAAAGGGTTATATCACTCTGCTTTACTATAATCTCAAAAAATGTTTTACACTTTCAGTTAAGAATATGGGAATTGGTAAAATATGACTGTTAGCAATCCACCTAGACGACACTTTACGCGCCAGCGTCGTCAGTTAAACGAAAGTACGCGCAGGCAATTAGGCAAAGCAGCAAGTCTACATTTAGCTAAATTACAGCAGCGGTTGCCAGCAAATGCGTGTATCGGCTTATACTATGATGGCTTTGGTGAGTTGCCCGCTCAGCCACTGCTGGACTGGTGTAATCGCTTAGGCTATTTTGCTTATTTGCCTGTTGTCGGTTCATTAGGTCATGACGATAGGCGATTGCGTTTTGTACCGATCTATCACTCCAAATTATTAAACATTCCAACCCGCATTCATCGCTTAGGCATGAAGCAAAACCATCATCGTCGCCTGCTTTGGGCGCGCGAATTAGATGTCATTATCTGCCCGTTAGTCGCGGTAGATTTACATGGTAACCGCATGGGTATGGGCGGCGGTTTTTATGACACGACCCTTGGCAAGAGCTATCGAGCTGGCGCTAAAAAACTGTTAAAAATTGGTTGGTGTTATGATTTTCAAGTGGTCGACGCGTTGCAACGTCAGCCTTGGGATGTACCTTTAGATGGTTTGATTACGCCAAATGGCATAAGGTGGTTTTGATGAGTAATAATAAACAATCTGATGAAAAAGAATCTAGCGCCGATAAGGTGGACGAGTATCTGCAAACATTCGGAAGTGATGACGCTAGAGAGCGACGTTACTACAGTCAAGAACAGCCCTTTAGTTCTGAAGAGATGACAAGGCTAATTAATGAAGAACGCTTAAATGAGTTGCTCGCGCAAAGTGATGCTTTTTTGAGTAGTTTGAATGACGAGATAAAAGATTTTGATGAAGATGATCTCTGATTTGAGTAGCGTGTACCCAGCACATCAATAGCTAGCATCCATCTATTGTTGGTGCGCTAGACTTTAATTACACTCAGACTGAGATACTTACATTGTTATTGTTAATGTTCATGTTCCACCCCTACAAATTCAATGGTTGTGTTGTTTCTAGTCATACATTCAAGTAAAAAAATGTCTGCATTTTCGACGATGTCGAACAACTGATTAATGACTTCCCTCTGATCTTGCTCTGTTGGTTTATTAAAATTATGTCTAAAATCTAACTCAATATTAGGACGATTGACTCCCACGCCTACGATAAATCTTTCATTTAAAAATATGAAAGGGAAATAACAATCAGGACGACCATGAGCAATTGAATAAAAGACGGTGTCATCAGTATGATATGTGTAGTGCGATTTTTCATAAGTCTTAGGTGGCGTAATATTTTCTAAGTGTTCTTCAAGAATAATGAATAGAAATTTTACTTTTCTCTCATTTAGATGCTTTCTTTCGTTTAATATTTTTTTAAGCTGAGTTGCACTCATGTGTTCTTTAACTTTCATTATTCTATCCTTTTTTATGCGCTATTTTCTATTCCCACCTTAAAGCAAAAAAGCCATCTATACGATGGCTTTTTATAGAACTATGTTTTAGCTAAAGCAACCTACAACACCATTGCTGCAATCCAACCAAACGCCAGTAGCGGCAGATTGTAATGCAAAAAGGTTGGTATTACGCTGTCTTTGATATGGTCATGTTGTCCATCGATATTAAGACCAGAGGTTGGCCCCAATGTCGAATCTGACGCAGGCGAACCCGCATCACCAAGCGCGCCCGCCGTACCAATAATCGCAACCGTGGCCAATGGCGAAAATCCTAAAGAGACACACAGCGGCACATAAATCGCTGCCAAAATAGGAATGGTCGAAAAAGACGAGCCAATCCCCATGGTCACGATTAGACCAATGGCAAGCATGATAAATGCTGCTATCGCCTTGTTACCAGCGAACAAAGACGCAGCGCCATCGACCAACGGCTGAATCTGCTCAGTCGCTTTCATAACTTCTGCAAAGCCCTGCGCGGTAATCATAATAAATCCAATCATCGCCATCAGCTTGATACCGTCATTAAAGACCGTATCGGCTTCACGCCATTTGACCACGCCAGTCGCCATAAAGACACCAAAGCCAAACATCGAACCGAGCAATAGCGAATCGGTATAGAGCTGCACGACAAATGCGGTGACAATGGCAGCCAGTGCGACCAACGTTTTAAGCTTACTTTGCGTTTGTGCATCCGCTGCTGTCTTGCTTAACGCATCACCTTCTACCACAGCATCATGAGCTGCTTTGTCTATCGCCACTTGCTGATAGTGACGCGGTGTGCGGTAACTGACAAACACCGCTACGATTAAGCCAAGCAGCATGCCTAACGCTGGAATGGCCATCGCTTTCACCACAGAAATATTAGCAACATCGATGCCTGCTTCGCCAACGTTTTTGAGCATAATTTGATTGAGATAAATGTCACCAAAGCCATACGGGATAAACATATAAGTGGTGACCAAACCAAAGGTCAATAGGCAAGCGATGAGTCGTCTGTCAATCTGCATGCGATTAAAGGCCAGTAACAACGGCGGTACAAGCAAAGGAATAAAGGCGATGTGAATGGGGATTAAGTTTTGACTAAAGCAGCTCATAGTAATCAAGCCAGCAAATAGCATATACTTAATCATACCGCTGGTACCACCCGCATCAATACGCTTAATCACCGCTCCTGCCAAGGATTGCGGCAATCCAGAGTGAGCGATGGCCACTGCAAATGCGCCAAGTAACGCGTAAGAGAGCGCGATTTGTGCGCCATTGCGAATACCTTCTTGAAAGGCCTCCAAGGTATCGGTAATACCAAGACCCGCCAGCAACCCGCCTGCCAATGCCCCGATTAATAAGCTGAGCACCACGTGCACTCGCGAAAGTGACAGTCCTAGCATGATAATGACTGCCATCAATACCGCATTGATTGCCATGTGTTGCCCCTTTTCCTGTCTGCTTCGTCTGTTCGGTCTAACTGCAACCTATGAATGTCTTAAAGTCTATAAAAACAGTCTTAACGTATAAAACGAAATGTTTAAAACACTCTACGTTAGACAGCTCTGTTTTAGACGGGCGTCAGTTTACCTTATTTTTCTTATAAAACCTACGCATAGAACCCGGTGGTGATGAGCTAAACAATATACTTAAAAGTGCTACCCTACTCCTGACATGTATTTTTTGCTGCTTCTACTCCATCCACAAACAGCCAGTGAGACAATTTATATAAATAAAACTATTTAACGCAGATAAGCGTATGACTTGACCAATAAGACTTGCAATTTTATCTGTGAACACCATTTATCTAAGCATGAACCACGAACTTGACTTTACAAGTCTGGTGAACGAGGAAGAATCTATGACTGAACATAAAATAGCACAAGACAATATCGACATCGATGTCGACGTTTCACCTACTGTTGCAGAAGACAACGAGACAGAAGCCTCGTCTAATGATGCGCCAGACACAGCGTCTACTGATGTTAAAGACAATGCGATTGACGACAGCGACAAAGACCTTAAACCGGAGAATTATTTACCGTTATTGGCACTGCGAGACGTCGTCGTCTACCCGCACATGCAAATTGCTTTGTTTGTGGGCCGTGCTCCATCGGTGAAAGCCGTTGAGTTGGCGCAAGCCGAGTATGGTAGTAAAGTACTGGTCGTTGCCCAAAAAGACTCACTGACTGAAGACATCGATCAGGAAAACTTATATCAATATGGTACGGTTTGCCGCATCGTTAGCACCATGCCACATGATAGCGATGAGAACTGCATCAAAGTATTGATCGAAGGCCAATACCGTGCACGCGTCGATAATATCGAAAACCATGACGAGCTATTGGTGGCAAGATTTGAGCGTGCTGATCTTGATGTCAGCATGGATGAGAGCCAACAAAAAAACACGATACAAGCTCTGACCACATTGTTTGAAAGCTATGCGGATGCGCGTTTGCGTAATGCGCGTGAGCTGACTCGCGTGGCAAAACGCATTGATGATTTATTAGAATTGGTGTATTTCATCTCGACGCGTGTTTCGATGGATCTTGATGTTAAGCAGTCTTTCTTAGAAAACGATGACATCAAAACGCATATCAATACCTTGACAGAATATCTTGTTAAACAAAGTGCAGAGCAAAACATCGAACAAGACATTCAAGATGCAGTGCGTCAACAGATGGAAGACAATCAGCGCGAATACTTCTTGAATGAAAAAATGAAAGCCATTAAAAATGAGCTGTCAGATATGAATGACGGTGCATTTGATGGTGAAGATGATGTGGCTGAGCTTGAGCAGCGTCTAGAAGATGCGGACTTGCCAGACGATGTACGCAAAAAAGCAGATCAAGAGCTTAAAAAACTTAAGATGATGCCGCCTGCGTCGAGCGAATCGTCAGTGGTACGCAACTATATTGAATGGATCTTGGATACGCCATGGAATGCGACGACCAAAGTTTCTATCAATTTAGACAAAGCTAAAACAGTTTTGGACGAAGATCACTACGGCTTGCAAGATGTTAAAGATCGAATCTTAGAATACCTCGCCGTACAATCGCGAGTAAAAAAACTGCGTGGCCCTATTCTTTGTCTCGTCGGCCCTCCTGGTGTGGGTAAAACTTCATTGGGCGAATCGATTGCTCGTGCAACAGGTCGCAAGTTTGTGCGTATGGCACTGGGCGGCGTGCGTGATGAAGCAGAGATTCGTGGTCATCGCCGTACTTATATCGGTGCGATGCCAGGTAAAGTGGTTCAATCACTGGCAAAAGTCGAAGTCAAAAACCCGCTATTCTTATTAGATGAAATCGATAAGATGGCACAAGACTTCCGCGGTGATCCAGCATCGGCCTTGCTTGAAGTATTAGATCCCTCACAGAATGACACCTTTAATGACCATTATTTAGATATGGACTTAGACTTGTCACAAGTGATGTTTATCTGTACCGCCAACAGCATGGATATTCCGCCTGCACTGCTTGACCGTATGGAAGTGATTCGTCTGCCGGGTTATACCGAAGAAGAAAAAGTCAATATCGCGCAGAAGTACTTGGTGCCAAAGGCGATTAAGCAAAATGGTCTCAAAGAAGGCGAAATTGAGATCGTTGAAGCGGCATTGCATAGCATCGTGCGTAGCTACACACGTGAAGCCGGCGTCCGTAACCTCGAGCGTGAAGTGAATAAAATCTGTCGCAAAGTAGTGCGCGGTTCGGTTGAAACGCATGGTGCTCGAGCTCCTAAAAAAGCAGAACGCGAACTGGTCGTGGTCGATGACAAAAACATCGATGACTATCTAGGCGTACATCAGTATGACTATGGTTTGGCTGAAGAAGAGCCTGAGATTGGTCGTATCACGGGTCTTGCTTGGACACAAGTTGGCGGTGAGCTACTCACTATCGAAGCGGTCGCCATGAAAGGTAAAGGTGAGCTTAGCTTTACAGGTTCACTTGGCGATGTGATGAAAGAGTCAATCCGTGCCGCTATGAGCGTCGTACGTGCTCGCGGTGAAAGCCTAGGCATTGACTATGAGACGGTGAAAACCACTGACATCCATGTGCATATGCCAGAAGGCGCGACCCCGAAAGACGGTCCCTCTGCTGGTGGGGCGCTTACGACAGCGCTTGTGTCTGCGTTGACTGGTATCGCCATTCGTCCAGATATTGCCATGACAGGTGAGATTACTTTACGTGGTAAAATCCTACGTATCGGTGGTCTTAAAGAGAAGCTGCTCGCGGCGCATCGCGGCGGTATCAAGCATGTCTTGATTCCAGCGACTAACGAGCGTGATTTGGCAGATATCCCTGACAATGTCAAAGCTGGTCTGATCATTCAGCCTGTTGCGACGATTGATGAGATATTAAAGGTGGCGTTGGTCAGTATGCCAAAACCACTAAAACCTGCGAAAGTCACGGTTGATAAAACCTCAGGCAAAGCGCTACATAACTAATAAACCCTTAGTTAAATTTTAAAACTAGAAAGCCGCTCATCGTTAGGATGGGCGGCTTTTTTTATGCACGGAATAAGATAAAGTTTAGTTGAGTTTTTGTGCTATATTTTAGACAAATGTTTATAAAGTAGACAGTTATAACGTTAAACACTCTAATGCCTTCACTTTTAGTTATAAGCTTGTTGTCCTCAATGTCTTTGTTAGGTTGCCAAACCAATAACCTCACTCGTATGGCGCAAACCAGTGCCATTATTGATGATAAAAATTGGTCAGCGACCACACTAAAACCCAGACTGTTTCAAACCGCCACAAACTATGACTGGCAATTGACCCATATCAGTGATGACAAAGACAAGCTCATACCTGTAACTCCTCAGACGCCATTAAGGATCGATATTCGCCCTAACCGATTAACTTTTGATGATGGCTGTTATCAATACCGCGTGTCTTTCAATATTTGGCTACCGACGCCTTATCCTTATACAGATACAAAATTGCAGGACACAGTCAAATCATCAAACAGCCCTGCTGACTGCATTACAATGTATGAGGCAACCATCAAAGATAGGCGCGGAAATACCGTCGTTCATAGTGATACTGCCCGTCTATTAGATCACTTTTTCAAGCTTGATTGGTATATAACAGCGAATTTTAAACTTGAATCCCAATTATCGAAATCTGGGTTTATGAATGGAAATATAGAAAAGCAACTCGCCTTAAAGACCAATACAGGTAAAACCCTCGTATTTACGGGCTCACCAAAGCCAAAACATGCGGTAGCTGGTATGCCAATTACCAATTCACTGCTAGAGCATTACCGCTGGCATCTGATAAAAGTAACAGATAAAACGGGTACAGCCATAAGCGACTTTATACAAACTGAAAGACCTATTGTTGCTTCCTATGATCTAAATAGTCACAAGAGCGGAGAGAATGACAAACAAGATAAGTTTGAGTCAGGTATTTACGATCAAACCGTCGCTGTCTATGGTGGCTGCGATATTGTTATGGGCTCTTATGCGCTCTCTGTCAATCAAACCTTAATCACTGGCGGCTTTCCTGCCATTATGACGGGCTGTAGCGAAGCTAGAAATAATATTGAAAAGCATCTCAGAAGGATGATGCTATACAGCACAAGCCAACTAATCCTAACCTATACGAACAACGCAAAGACACTTACGGAGCAATCAGAACCTAACTATTTGCTTACCCAAAAGCTAGAATCAGGTGAAATTTTAGTTTGGCAAAGCGAAGATAAAAGAAAAAAATATTTTAAGAAATTTTAAACCCATACGTTATTTACATTTATTAACCGATTGTTGCGCTTTTGATGAATATCTAATGTGGTTCCTTGGCTATACTAATCTGGACATTAAGCAATGTTTGAAGATTCTAAAAAAATTATGGATAAAACCTTTCATCATAACGATTAAAAATAAATGGAGATAACAATGAATAAGACGATGCTTGCAAGTGCCCTATTATGTGGTTCAGCGTTGGCAATGACAGGGTGTCAAACGGTTCAAGATCAAATGCAGACTGGCAATCCTTTGAATCAACCAGCTCTAAAATCAACTGTTAAAACTGTTGATAGTAAAAGTAAAGAAGTGGGGCAGCTTTTCTTACGTCCAGTTGATGGCGGTGTCCAAGTGTATGGCAAGCTTATGAACTTGCAACCAGGTAAAACAGTTGCCTTGCACATTCATGAAACTGGTAGCTGTGCAGACATGGGTAAAGCGGCAGGTGGTCACTTTAATCCAGACAACAAGCCTCACTCTCATCCGGATGACATGAACGGTCATGCAGGCGACTTACCAAATTTAACGGCTAATGAAGATGGTGTTGCTACTATCAACTATGTGAACAAAAAAATCTCTGCAGCTGAGACAGGCAAATATAGCGTAAATCGCTTAGCCTTTATTGTCCATGCCAATGCTGATGACTATAAGAGCCAGCCAGCTGGTAATGCAGGCGACCGTATCGCTTGTGGTATCATTGAAAAGGTTTAACACTTTGAGATAAAGCAGTATTTTTCTACTAAACCTTTATCTTCAAGCAATAAAAAAACCTCTTAGTTCGCTAAGAGGTTTTTTTATGGAAAAACTATTCCTCTACCCATTCGCCTTTACGCCAGTACACACCCCAACGTGTGGCTTTACCGTTCTTCTCAGATCCGATGTATTGCTCTTTTTTCTTACGTGACCAGCGTAAAATAGTTGGGTTGCCATCAGGGTCTTCATCTGGCCCTTCAAACAGATACTGGAACTTATCTTCCATCTTGTCTTTGATTTCTCTTAACTCAGCAAGCTTCGGTGGACGCGTTTCTCTAACCTTTGGAAACTTAGACGCTGCCAAGAACATACCCGCCGCCCCTTCTCGCAAGATAAAGTAATCATCATGCTTGGTCGATTTTAACTCGGGCAGGTGAATAGGATCCATACGCGGCGGCGCAGCTTCCCCCGTTTTTAGCACTTTACGAGTGTTGTCACATTTTTGACAAGCAAAGTAAGGACCAAAACGTCCTGTCTTGAGCTCCATCTGCCCATCACATTTATTACAATCAATGGTTGGCGCATCAGAACCCGGTACTTCGAACTTACCTTCTTCTAAAATATAACCATCACAATCAGGATTATTACCGCAGATGTGTAGCTTTAGACCACCATCGACGATGTAACCGTTCATTGCCGTACCGCATTTTGGACAGCGTTTCTTTTCCATCAAGTCTTTGACTTCAGCCGTTTCATCAGCAGCGTCGCTTTCATCAAGATTGGCAAATGCCTCAACTGGCATTAAGTTCTTGGTGCCCTTACAGCGCTCTTTTGGTGGTAAATTATAGCCAGTACAGCCTAAGAATACCCCTGTTGAGCCTGTACGCAGCTGCATCGGACGATCACAAATGTCGCAATGCACATCTGGCACATCGGTCGGATCATTTGGGCGCATGCCGTCTTTTTCTTTGGCGCGCTCAAGCGTTGTTTTAAACTCACCGTAGAAGTTATCAAGTACGTCTTTCCAGTTTTGCTCGCCTTCTGCCACATGATCAAGCTTGTCTTCTAACGCTGCCGTAAAGGTATAATCCATCAGGTCTGGGAAGCTAGCCGTCAGTCTGTCGGTGACAATATCACCCATTTTTTCGGCAAACAGACGCTTGTTTTCGAGCTTCACGTAACCACGATCTTGGATGGTTGAGATAATAGAAGCATAGGTCGATGGGCGACCGATACCTTTTTTCTCAAGCTCTTTTACCAAGCTGGCTTCGGTATAGCGCGGTGGTGGCTTGGTAAAGTGTTGGCTCGGATCAAGCTTATCTAGGGTTAACTGATCGCCTTTTTTAACATCAGGTAACAAGGTATCATCAGTCTTGGCAGGTGGCATGACTTTTGTATAACCATCAAACACCAAGGTACGACCACGCGCTTTTAGCTCAACATCGTTTGCACCAACGAACAGATTCACTGACAGGTATTTTGCCGGTAGCATCTGACAGGCCACAAACTGACGCCAAATCAGCTCATATAAACGAATGGCATCACGCTCAACCCCTTTTAGCTGAGTTGACTTCATATTGACATTAGAAGGACGAATGGCCTCATGCGCCTCTTGTGCACCTTGCTTATTGCCATAAAAATTGGGCTTTTCTGGCACGTATTTTGTGCCATAACTGTCTTCGATATAACCACGTACAGCGGCTAGCGCATCACCGGACAAAAAGGTCGAATCGGTACGCATATAGGTAATGTGACCGGCTTCATATAAACGCTGTGCCAAAATCATGGTTTTCTTAACAGAAAAACCGAGTCGTGTACTGGCCGCTTGCTGTAACGTCGAGGTAATAAACGGGGCGCTTGGGCGCGATTGCGTGGGTTTCTCTTCACGCTCTTTAACGATAAAGTCACTGGCTTTTAGGATTTCTAATACTTTATCAGTTTGCTCTTTATTGACGAGCTTCAAAGGCTTACCAGCTTGCTTGGTCGCCTCCAAACGAATACCGATTTGCTCAGCATCTTTTTTACTATTAGCAATATGCGTATCGGCATGAATCTGCCAATACTCTTCAGGAATAAAAGCACGAATCTCATGCTCACGCTCAACGACGAGACGCATAGCAACCGACTGTACGCGACCAGCAGACAGACCACGGGCGATTTTTTGCCATAATAATGGCGAGACCATGAAGCCGACCACTCGATCTAAAAAACGACGCGCTTGCTGAGCATTGACGCGGTCGATATCGAGCTTTGAGGGTTGTTTAAAGGCATTTTGGATAGCAGATTTGGTGATTTCATTGAAGACCACACGCTGGTATTTACTATCAGGTCCGCCGATGACCTCTTTTAAATGCCAAGCGATCGCTTCCCCTTCTCTATCCATATCCGTCGCGAGATAGATCTGGTCAGCGTCTTTGGCCAAGGCCTTAAGCTCTTTTATAACCTTGGTCTTGTTTGGCAGTACTTCATAGACCGCCGCCCAGTCATGCTCTGGATCGACACCCATGCGGCGTACCAGTGCTTGTTGCGCTTTTTCTTCTTTGCTCAGACTCTCATCTTTTTTTGCAGCGGTCGGCTTTTTGGTGCTTTTACTGGCACTAACTGGTAAATCGCGGACATGACCGATGCTTGAGCGTACGACAAAGTCATCGCCAAGATATTTATTAATCGTTTTGGCCTTTGCGGGTGATTCTACAATCACCAAAGACTTACCCTTTGGGTTGTCAGCAGCAGATGCTTGACTTTTTTTGGTTGTTGTTTTTGCCATATGTGACGACACCATAATATAAGTAAATGAAAAATAAGGATAATTTCAGCAGCACGGCAATTTATAATAGCGCCTTGGTTATTGTAATAATAGCTGCTCAAAAAATGGTTATAAAACAAACGATAACCATAAAACAAAGATAGGGTTATAAAGACGTTACACTGCTAAGCGTTAAACTGTCAACAATAAATGACTGAGCGTTTGTCAAAAGCGCTTGCATATTGACTATCAATGGGGATTAAAAAAGTATTTACTACTTAATAGTTTTTCTTTGCATCTCTAACGCCCATTTTTCAAGGTTCTTTTTTAGTACCAATAAATCTTTTTCGATCGCTTTTTGTTGATAAGCGGGATTGGTCGATGGTCGCACGTAAGCGATGTCTTCCCAATAAATAATAATGCTATTCGCTTTGGTCAATAAACCTTTTACAAATGGCTCAATACTGACTGGTAAATCCAGTGGCGTTTTGTCCAAAGTGAAATTGGTTTTTTTGACCGTAGGACTAGTGTTGCCTTGATTAGGGCGGAGCGCACTTGGAATACTAAGTGGCGTGGTATCTTTACTCGTATCCACAAAAATGCTGTCTGGTCGCCATTGTCCATTAATTACCTGATAGCGCGTATGCGGCAACTGCGTGTCTTCTAGCACTAAACAGTACTGACCCATCATCCCGCGACCGTACTCATTGTCACGGCCCTTTATCCAATCAGGACAAGTGACGAGCTTTGGATTCAGCTGCAAACGACGGGCAGTCATGCGCAGTTTGTCCAAACGCTGATCGATACCGTTAGGTTTGAGCGCCATCATACTCCCTAATACAAATAGCACAATGATAACACCTATCAATATTCCCATGATGGTCTGGCCTTTTGACTAAATAAAAGTACGTCTAAAAAATATAACTGTCAGGTTTATACTGCCGTTTACGCTCAAAGCAGTGGATAGATAGGTAAGTAGTATATAGACGCTTATAATGAGCACGAACCGTTAAAAATCAAGCTACTCAAATAATGCACTAGTAAAAACCAAACAATTTAATTAGTGTTATCATCACCATTTATATTGGCATATCAATCACTTGGCGTATCTAAAAACCAACATGATAACCAGATATAAAAAGTTGGCAGCTTTAAAAAGTGCTATGATAAACCATAATTTTAAACGCGCGCAGGTTTATTATGAATTATCTTATTGAGCTAAACTCATCGACTGCTAATTTCGTTGGCAAATTAACCAGAAAGCTCACTGGTAACAGTCGTATTACCCTATCGTTGATGAGTGCAGCTTTCTTGACCTTGTCAGGCTGTGCAACGACCCAAAGCTTGACGCCGCAGCAGTGTCAAGCCAGCAATTGGGAAGAAATTGGCTATGCAGATGGTTTAAGGGGACGTTCAGGTGCTTACTTTGGTCATTATGCCAATAGCTGTGCAAGCGTAGGCGGTGCCACGCCCAATCGCATACAATGGGAGCAAGGACGCCAGCAAGGTCTCAAAAACTATTGTACTGAGCTCAATGCTTACAAGCTTGGACGCGAAGGCTACGACTGGCAGCCTGTCTGTCCTCTTGAAGGTATCGAAAAGTTAGAAGAAGCTTACTCTCAAGGGCGTTACTATTATATTCGTCAACGCGATCTCGATTATCTGCGTTCGCCCTACCCATTTGGCTATGGACCTGGACGCTTTGGTTACGGTTATCGTCCATTTGGCTATGGCTGGTAATTTATAATCGTCGTGGACGTTTTCACTTACCACCTTCACGTATTATTTGCACCGCTGACACTTTCTTGATAGAGAGCGAAGAATATAAAATGGCTACATTAAAGATCCATGCCCGTCGCTCTTGATATTAGAGGTACGCTAACATAAAGGAAACCTCACAAGGTTGCCCAAGCGAGGTAGAAGGAAAGTTTTATTATTTTAATTTTTTTCTTATTATCTTGGTGATATTTTCATGGATACTTACCAGCAAATGCTACTCATTGACAAAGGCAACTTTAGTAAGCCCAGCCTGACTTGTAGCTGCCAACACCTGAGCGACCGTATCATATCTACTGTCTTTGTCTGCGCGCAATTGTACAGAAGGATTAGTACCAGCAGCGCTTTGCTGCTGTAGTCGCGTCTCAAGCTCTTCCATACTAATAGGATCACTGTCCCAAAATATACCAGCATCTTTGTCAATGCTGATTTGAATGGCTTCTGGTGGGGTCTCATTCACTGCGGCGCTGGTCTTTGGCAAGTCTAATGGCACCGTCGGATTTAGTACGGTCGCAGTCAATAAAAATATAATCATCAATACCAACATGACATCGATAAGCGGAATGAGGTTCATCTCATTCATGCCTTGAACGTCATCATCACCCAGTTGAAATGCCATAATTATTCTCAATACGTTTGGTTATTCTCAATACAGCCAGCACTTTGAGCTTACCGCTGACTTTGTTTTTCATTAACTGATCTATTAACTAAGCATTACTACAGCTGTGATGTTGAGCTACGATAATGACCAGCTTGCTGAACCTCTTCTGTACTTTGCTGAACGTCTTTTGCTACCTGAGCCTGAGCTGCAACTGATTTGGTAGCGACTGTTGGCTGAGGATTAGCAGCCAGCTGAGCTGAGCTTGCCAGTAATTCATGTGCACGGTCGTTGGCATGGTACATCACACGGCGGTTGATACGTACAGCAAGGTTATAAAACACTACCGCTGGAATAGCAACAGCGATACCAAGGCCTGTCATAATAAGTGCTTCGCCTACGGGCGCTGCAACTTGTCCCAATCCTGCTTGTCCACTCGTACCAATATTATGAAGGGCATGGAAGATGCCCCATACGGTACCGAATAAACCGATAAAAGGTGCAATTGACGCTGTGGTACCAAGGATAGGTAAGCCGCGCTCGCTAGCAAAACGGTAACGACCGATATGCTTGAGCAAGGTCTGCTCAGTGGTCAAACGCCGTGTAGCAGCATCTGACCCTACCAGCTCAGCTTGCGTTGACTGAATTTTCTGACTCAAATCGTCTGCCACACTGACCGCCAATTTGCGACTTTGCAACACACGAATGATGCCAGTTACCCATGAAATGATGGATAGGGCTAAGAGCACAAAGAACAGGCTTTTTGTCACCATGTCGCTATATTGCCAGTATTGCATAAAGTCCATGTCAGACTCCTTGATTTGTTATTTCATTGCTATGATGTGATTATTTGCCGCTTTGAATTTACTTCATATTCTTTTATATATATCACTCTACAACTATACTGAATGCAACTGCACCAACAACTGGTACGCCATTTTGTATGAATGGTCTTATCTTACTACGTTGAAGTCTGCGCTTAACTTCTTGTGCCAGCTTTTGATCTTTAGTGCCACTAACTTTAATATCTTTAATATTGCCCTGTTTATCCACTTTGAAATTTATTGTCAACGTTAGTTGTTCAGCGGAAATCTTATCGAATTTAGGCGCTTTTATCCAAGATGCATCACTACCACTGAAACTCACCGGCGTATTACTGGCAGCAGCGGCGGCTTGAGCATTACGAGCAGCTTTCGCATCACGAGCAGCTTTCGCATCGGCAGCGGCTTTCGCATCGGCAGCGGCTTTCGCATCGGCAGCGGCTTTCGCATCGGCAGCGGCTTTCGCATCGGCAGCGGCTTTCGCATCGGCAGCGGCTTTCGCATCGGCAGCGGCTTTCGCATCGGCAGTGGCTTTTTGCGCCTGCGCTTGTCGAGCGGCTCTTTCTGCTTCCGCTACTATGATTTTGCGTTGATTATTTGCTTCAGCGATTTTCGGATCTACCACTGGCTCTCTTGGTTTTTCTTCAATTTCTTGTTTTTTTACTGGTACTGTAGGTGCAGGTTTTGGCGTAGTCTTTTTCTCGGTTACTACTGGCTTCGCTGGTGCTTTTGGCTTAGGTTGTGCCACCGGTTTGGCTTTAGGTACTGGTGGCTGTTCTTTCACTTGAGGCGTAGGCTTTGGTTCTTCTTCAAGGTTTACTGCTTCCACTTCAACAGGTGGCGGCGGTGGAGGTAGGGTTATCAGCTCTATCTCAATAGGCGGGATATCTTTTTTATCCACTTTTAATTCAGGAGTTTTAACAGCCGCCAATGCGATTGCCGTCAACACGTGTAGCCCCACAACTATGATAATAGCCGCAAATAAAAGTTTACGTGATGGCGCTTCTAAATCCGTTGAACTCATAACACCCTAATATAAATTAACCGAAATACAATGCTGTAGATAATAATGCAAACGATAATTATTATCAATAATAATTTTGCGTATCTTCCTTATCATGACTAAATAAAGCACCAATATTTTCAAGGTAAATTTTGCTCTTTAACTTAGATGCTTAGCAGAACTTCGTATGCAACAACTTCATAATAAAGGTAGCTTTGGTGACGCTAATAAAAATCATTATCATTGGTATTGATAATGAATCTCAATTAATTTATCATGACCGCTGATTGGTTATACACTTTTTAAAATAAAAACGACCAACGTTTACAGCAATACCTCAGAGCCTTGTATGGAAGGTAATCACCCCAGACAAGCTGCTTTTATTCTCTCAATTGGCAATCGCTTTATTCATATTTGCCCAAACATCTGGTATACCGAGTTATTTATGTCTTTTACTTTATTTTCTAGTCATTCTCCTCTCTCTTCATTTAAACGTCCGTTATTGGCAACAGTCATGACTGCTGTTGTAGCGACCATCAGCGTGACAGGCTGTAGTGCGCCTGAGTCTAACAATTCTGAGCCAGCAGAAGCTGGAGATGAAAACCGAACCGCTGATGAAGCACCAAATGTGGCAAATAATGACGCTGTTTCTGCTGAGACCATCTCGGTAAATACGGTAAAAGGAGATGTGGATTTACCAATTAACCCATCGCCACTGGTTGTTTATGACATGACTTTGTTGCAAGATTTGGCAGCACTCAATGTGGCTGTTGACGGTACGCCAAGCAACCTCATGTTAGATAACTTACATTCAGAAACTCAGCCTGAGCCAAAAGGCGTTGGTACCGTGTTTGAGCCAGATCTTGAAGCACTGAACGCGATGAAGCCGCAAGCTATCTTGATTGGCTCGCGTATGGCAGAAAAATATGATGAGCTATCAAGCATCGCGCCAACGCTAGACATGTCAATCGATACGGCAAACATTTATGAATCAAGTAAACAGCGCTTGCATGATTTGGGCGCGTTATTTGGTAAAAGCGATCAAGCGGCGAAACTACAAGGCGATATTGACAGCCTGATTGACGATACTAAAACTGTAACCAAAGATAAGGGCACAGGCTTAGTCATTATGGTTAATGGCAACAAACTGTCTGCTTATGGTGATAAATCACGTTATGGCTTTATCCATACCGTCCTTGGTGTACCCATGGTCGACAATCAAATCGCAGACGCACCTCACGGTCAGCCGATATCTTTTGAGTATTTACAAAAGACCAATCCAGACTGGTTATTTGTCCTTGATCGCAGTGCCGCCATTGGTGAAGATGGTGCTGGTGCCAAAGCAGTATTGGACAACCCATTAGTCGCGCAAACCAATGCGTGGAGTAAAGGCCAAGTGGTTTACCTAAGTCCAGACTCTTATCTTGCATTCGGTGGCTACTATCAGTGGATACAGGACTTGACCACTATTAAAAACGCGTTTGCTGGCGCTAAATAAACCTTATTACCTGTTTGGGCAACTGCTCTAAGCGTTAATTATAATCTCTCATTTTTTAAGCCAGTAGTCACTATGTCGTTATTTCCACATCGTGCTCATACCAGCGTTAAGACCAGCCCTTCTTTACCAGAGACCTCGTCAAGCTGGCAAAAGGGGGCTGCTGAAGGCTTGAGTCCTAAACATCGACGTGCAGCCATACCGCCGTGGGTAATTAACACGGGTAGCCTCATTATTATGGGGCTTTTGGTGTTATTGAGCCTATCAATTGGTGTGGCAGATTTTTCGTGGTCAGGTATTTTTCAAAGCCTAATCAGTCAAAGCGCCAACTCAGACAGCTCCTTACTGCTGGTCAGTCGCATACCGCGTACCATTGCTATTATCTTGACGGGTATCGCTATGGCAGTGGCTGGGATGATCATCCAAGTTGTACTAAAAAATCGCTTCGTTGAACCATCCATGGTGGGTGCGACCCAAAGCGCAGCGCTCGGACTATTGGTCGTCAGTCTGCTCTTCCCTGCCAGCGCCCTCATCGTAAAAATGGGCGTGGCAACTATTGCAGCTGTGGTTGGCATGATGATATTCATGACGCTCATCCACCGCATTCCGCCCACTGATTTTCTGATGATTCCACTCATTGGTATTGTCTTTGGCGGTATTATTGAGGCAGCGACTACCTTTATTGCTTATCAAACTGAGACGTTACAGATGCTCAGCGTTTGGCAGTTTGGGGATTTTTCAGGTGTGTTAGCAGGTCGTTATGAGCTGCTCTGGCTAACAGGAGGTCTATGCGTCCTTGCTTATATCATTGCTGATAAGCTGACCATTGTCGGTCTGGGTGATAACATCGCGCTCAACTTGGGTATTAGCAAACGACAAGTAACGTGGCTTGGTGTCGGCATGGTAGCGATGATGAGCGCGGTGGTCGTGGTAACGGTTGGTATGATTCCCTTTATCGGATTGGTCGTGCCCAACATCGTCAGCCGACTAATGGGCGATAAGTTGCGTCGTAGTTTGCCAGCAGTTGCGTTATTAGGGGCGTCGGCAGTACTACTGTGCGATATTATTGGACGCTCTATTCGTTATCCATTTGAAGTGCCTGTTGCTACTGTTTTTGGGGTGGTTGGCACTGTACTGTTTTTATGGCTGTTACTGCGCACGCCTGCCGATCAATAAACCCTTGTTACTTATTTTTTAATACCACTGTCCTTTTGTCTGATTAGATAAGCTTGACACTATAGGATTTGCCCATGTTTTCATCGTCTACGCCTCGCTCTGTAGAAAAAAGCGCCGCGGAAAATGGTAACGACGCTTCTGCCACTTGGCAGAAACACCTCGCTCAATTTTGGGCATTAATAACCAATCATCCAAAATCTGTCGCAGCCCTCATATTAGCGGTTGCGATGGTGTTGTTTTTGACACTCAACGTTAATGGGTATTGGGATTTTGCCCTACCCTTGCGCGGCAAAAAACTGCTCGCCTTGATGGTGGTTGGCTATGCTATTGGCGTATCGACCTTACTGTTTCAAACCTTGACACACAATCCCATTTTGACGCCTTCTTTGTTGGGCTTTGACTCATTATATGTGTTGCTACAAAGCTTACTGGTCTTCTTTTTGGGCGCGATAAGTTTTACTAGCATCAATCCCATCGCCAAATTTATGCTTGAGATTTTTCTCATGTTTGGCGCGTCATTATTGTTATTTCAATTGTTGTTTTCAAAAAGCAGTCAAGATTTGACACGGCTAATTTTGGTAGGCGTTATCTTTGGCGTATTGTTTCGCAGTCTATCGGCTTTGATCGCAAGACTGATTAATCCCGATGATTTTGTGGTCATACAATCTGCTAGCTACGCCCAGTTTAATACGGTCAATCCGCAACTGCTTGGCATCAGCTTCGTCATTTGTGTGATTAGTGGCTTGTTTATTTGGCGCTGGCGTTATCAATGCGATGTGTTAATGCTAGGTAAAGCACAAGCTGTCAATCTTGGTATCAACTATCAACGCCTAGCGTTTGGATTGCTCACCGTCATTGCGGTATTGGTCGCTACTGCTACCGCACTCGTCGGGCCTGTGACCTTTTTTGGATTGTTGGTTTGCGCCTTAACCAATCGTATTACTCGTAATATGTATCACAGTGAGCGATTGATACTGGTCAGCTTGGTGGCGATGATTTGTTTAGTGCTCGGTCAGACGGTATTTGAGCAAATTCTGGGCATGGCAGGCGTACTATCAGTCGTCATTGAATTGGCAGGCGGCTTAGTATTTTTACTATTAATTTTTATGACTAAGTATCGTTAAAAGTAGCGTTTTTAGAAATACAGTCGGTCCAGTGTAAAAGAGAATCAGCGCGACTCGAATAAATTTTACGAGGTCTCTGTCAGCGTAGGCACAGCAAGCAAGAAAAATTTGTACCAGTTGTGCACTATCATTTTAGGTATCCATTTTATTTAATATCGTCTATAACGTTTTTAAAAACAGCGCCGCCAATACTAACTAACACCTTATCAAACTAAGACCCTTTAACATTCGCAAAAGCAAGAACCACTATGATTAAAATAGATAATATCTCGTACCATATTGGCAAACAGCAAATCCTAGATGACGTGAGCCTGTCTTTACCAAGCGCTCAAGTTATTGCTCTGATTGGCCCCAATGGCGCGGGCAAATCCACCTTGTTTTCAGTCATGTCACGCTTGCAACCGCTACAATCAGGAAAAGTGTGCTTTGGTGAGCATGATATTGCCAGCTGTCATGCAAGGACATTATCTAAAACCGTCGCCATGCTCGGACAGGACAACCAAGTACAAGGTCGACTGCGCGTGCATGAGCTGCTGATGTTTGGGCGCTATCCTTATCATCAAGGGCAACCAACGGCAAGCGATCAACAAAAAGTACAGGAAATCATCGAGCGCTTCGAGCTTGAGCCTTTAGCCAATCGGTTTTTGTCTACTTTGTCGGGTGGACAACGCCAACGTGTGTTGATTGCAATGATTGTTTGCCAAGACACGCCTTATTTATTGCTCGATGAGCCATTGAACAATTTGGACATGTACCATGCTGGACGCCTGATGCGTGAGCTACGTGAAGTGAGCCATAGCCAACAAAAAACCGTCGTAATTGTCCTACATGATATCAATCAAGCCGCACAGTTTGCTGATACAGTCGTCACTATGAAATCAGGGCAAGTTACGGCGGTTGGCAAACCCGCCGACGTTCTGACTAAAGAAACCATGAAAAAATTATACAACGTCGATGTCACTGTCCTGAACCATCAAGGTCGTCCAGTGATTGTCGATACAGTTTGAAGGCAGATTATTAAGTAGCACTTCTATTTTAAAGGCTTTTATCAGGTAGCATTTACTTTGCCTAATAGAAGCCTTATCCGCATTAGTATAATTTTCAATTGATTGCTTGTCATTGACGATTTTAAGATCACGCAGCATCGATAAGATATCCGTAAATATCAATCCAAAACTTACTTCCCCTTGTCTTTTATGTACTACTGTACTAGAATACTGAAACAAGATAATCTCTTTTTTTATTTTATTAAGATCAAATATTATGAGCACTGACCCCTATCGCAGTTTATTGAAACATCTAGCCAGTTGTAGTGACAATGATGATATTGAAGGGTTATTGAATGCCCTATTGACTGATAAAGAGCAATATGAGATTGCCAATCGCATTCGTATTTTTGACTTGCTTGAGCGCGGCGCTACTCAACGTGATATATCTGAACAGTTAGGCGTCGGTATTGCGACCGTCTCGCGAGGGGCCAAAGCCATTCAAAGTCATGATATTAGCGCCTTACTAGCGACGCATAGACAAAGTTCTTAATGCACCGAATACCTCTCTTACCCACTTGAACCATTTTGGATTTACTATGACCGACTCTACACTCACGCAACCTGAGCTTATTGACATTCCCAGTAAGCCGCAGCGCATAAAACTGACGCAAGACATTGACTTTTTTGCACTATTCAAACGTATTGAGCGTGAATTTGATACTTGTTACTTGCTCGAATCTTTGGGCGAAGACAGTCACATCTCACGCCATCATGCCATTGGTTTCGATCCTATTATGACCATTGCTGCATTGGATCGCACCACGCTTGCCATCACCGATAATAAAACGTCTGAAACCGTGCACTATCAAACTAACAACCCTTATGAGCTGCTACGTAAGATTACCCCGCAACATGTAATTGCCCGCGATCAAAGTGGCGGCCTTGTCGGCTACTTAGGGTATGACTGTGTGAATTTCTTTGAGCCCAGTCTCAATGCTAAGGCGAGCGAAGATTTTGAACCGTTTAAGTTTGGCGTGTATTTGGATGGTCTGACACTCGATAAAATGACGGGTGAGATTTTCTATTTTTATTATCCTACTGCGCAGCAAGACAACCGTATAGAACAGATTAAACGCTTGCTTGAAGCACAGATACCCAGCTATGAGCCGCCCACCGTTGAATTTTTGGGTGATGGCATGAGTGAAGAAGACCATGCCAAAGCGGTCATGCAAGTAAAAGAAGATATCGTCTCTGGTCGTATTTTTCAGTGTGAAGTGGGTTTTAAATCTAAGTACCATATCGCTGGCGATAAGATGCCCATTTATGAGAAACTGCGCGCCGTTAATCCATCGCCGCACATGTACTTTATGAAGTTTAGCCAGCAATGCATTATTGGTGCGTCTCCTGAGCTGTTGTTTCGCTTGCGTCAGGGTGAGATGGAAACCTATCCCCTAGCAGGCACTGCCAAGCGCGGCGTCGATGTGGTCGAAGATCGTAAACTTGCCCGCGCCTTGCTTAACGATGCCAAAGAGATTGCTGAACACAATATGCTCGTTGACTTGCATCGCAATGATATCGGCCGTGTGGCGCAATTTGGTACGGTAAAAGTGCGCAGTCTGATGGACATCAAGCGCTTCTCTCATGTACAGCATATCTCTTCTGAAATCGTTGGTATCCTACATCCGAATGAAGATATGTTCAGCGCGCTTGCCAGCAACTTCCCAGCAGGCACCCTATCAGGCGCGCCAAAGATTGAAGCCATCAAAGTAATTAATGAGCTGGAACCAGACGGTCGCGGCGCTTATGGCGGTGCATTGGGATCTTTTAATTTTAATGGCGATTGCATCTTTGCGATTCCTATTCGCAGCCTATTTATCAATGGTGAGTCCGCCTACGCACAGACTTGCGGTGGCAACGTCTATGACTCCAATCCAGCAGATGAGTATTTAGAAATCCAGCGTAAACTGTCAGCGATGAAAGTAGTCTTAGACAGCTTTATGACGCCATAACTTGAGCCTATTTTATTAAAGAGTTTATAAATCATGAATGTTTTAATTATCGACAACTACGACTCGTTTACCTTTAATCTCTACCAATATATTGGTGAGATTTTGCAAACCATGGATGACAGTCAAGCAGCAAACGTCATCGTCAAACGCAATAATGAGATTACTCTAGCTGATGTACAGGCGATGAATCTTGACCGAATCATCATCTCGCCCGGTCCGGGTGCACCAGACGATCCTGCTTATTTCGGGGTTTGTAGCGAAGTGATTGAAGTCATGGGAAAAACAACGCCGCTATTGGGCGTCTGCCTAGGAATGCAGGGCATTGCGCATGTGTTCGGCGGCGATGTGGTACGTGCCAGCGTTCCGATGCATGGTAAGGTTTCGTCGATTCGTCACGACAACGCAGGCGTCTATCAAGGATTGCCCCAAGAGCTTGAGATCATGCGCTATCACTCATTGATGGTGCAAGCAAATACCCTGCCAGATTGCTTAGCCGTCACAGCTGTCGTCACTAATGATAACCATAGCGAGTTTAGCTTAGCTGAGTCGGCGCTAGCAGGTGATGAGATCATGGGATTACAGCACAAGGAATACCCGATTCAGGGCGTACAGTTTCACCCAGAGTCTTTTGCGACTGAGGGTGCTAAGCGCTTGCTCAAGAACTTCTTACAGCAGGTGTAAACCCATGATACGTGCCTTTTGCCAATATAGGTTGCGCTTATTAAAACAGACTGGCGTTAGTGTCAGTCTCTTATTAGCCGCGTCTTTTAGTACAGCAGTAGTCCCTACAGAGACTAACTTTGTATTAGGAATGGACGTACAAGGACAACGCCTGAACCTTTATGAAGACTGCGAAGAAGGCAGCGTGACTTGTGACAATATGCTACTGGTCGCGCCAGATTTACAGCGCTTGTGGCACATAAAGCCATACGATAAGAGTATCGATAAGTCACCCTATAGCGTCAAGCTTTACTCTGCCAAGACCAAGCATAGCTTATGCAAAGATGGCGTGACCCCATGTGGATTTCAAGGTTATCAATTTGAAGATAACGGTATCAAAGGCTTTATAAACCCTATAGAAAAGAAGATACATGCAGGCAATGAGTGGACACTAGATGGCAGTTCCGTCACGTATAAGGAAAACTCGACCTATCTACCACTAACATCACAAGCGGCTCTTATTGATAGTAAATATGCGACTTCTGATAAGGCGTTGAATAAAAGCTATCAAGTAACGCGAAATGAAGTCAGACGGTTACACGGTGAGCATATGGAGGCTGACTTAAAGCAAGAACAGATTCAGTGGCTAAAACAGCGCTCAAAAGACTGCGGTGCCAATGCGCAGCATCAACCAAGAACGCAAGCCGAAAAAGTCTGCTTTATTCAGAAAAATGACAGCCGAGAACCTGACTACTTTTTATGGATTGATTGAGACGTATCATCTTTTTGAGAATAGGCTCATGTTAAATATGAACTTAATGACTATAAAATCGATATCCTGAATCATTGCACTCAAGCTGTCTGATTGGATCCTTCCATATTAATTTCTACAGTTATTCAGCATAGCTCATCGCCTAATATCTCGCTTTCAAAAAAACAAAAGAATGATATCTATGGCATATTCCCAATTTCAAAATTGGTAATAAACATAATACAAATTGCAGTCAAACGAGATAAACAGTATTGAGCTATTAATCAGACATTCAGACGTTTTTGCCCCATCTATATATTATCGTTTGGATTAAGGACATACCTTAGATAGTATTTTTCTGAGATGAAGTTTCATTATTTTTTATGATAAACCCCGCTGCCGTTCTCTACTTCTACACATATTTGCAAGTCGACTCGTTCAGATTGTTTCTCACTTAACGCCACTTCTATGGTGGTTACCAGCAGTTCTGACAACTGATTACGAATGTCCAAACTACGGCCTGTCATTATTTTTAGATTTGCATAAATAAAGCCGTTTGTTTGCTCTTCATCTTCAAGGCCCACTAAAAACGTATCGATAGGTATCATACGGGATTTAATATCTGTGGGCTTACCAAAATGTCCACTCTCCCAGAGCACCTTGTTCAAAGATTTAAGTAGTGATTCTTTATGAGTAATGCTGACATTCGGTGTCGCTTGAATGGTTAAATGCGGCATAAATATATCCTTTTAAGTATGAATGAGAAGTACGTCTAAAAAATATAACCTAAACTGAAGCCTTTTTGCCAGTTTGGATCAATAGAACGCCACTAAGGATCAATATTAAGGCTATGATCTCTAAACTGGTGATATTCTCTCCAATTATGACACCAATGATAACAGCAACGATTGGCGCAATATAAGTAGCACCAGCAGCCTTCACAGAACCTAACTTTTCAATAATAAAATAATAGATGAGATAAGCTGCGCCTGTTCCTAATACACCAAGTCCAAGTACTGTTCCCCACATTGCCTTCGTGCTTGTTGCTATCTTAGTAATACCCTCAAAATCAATCAGTACTGACAGCGTTATAACGGCTATACCCGTCTGCCAAGTTGCCAACGCAAGTGGTGGTAGTTTCAAAGGAGATAAAAAACGACGTGCATATACAAATGATGCACCGACGCTCAGAGATCCTGCTAACATCCATAATACGCCTATGAGAGAAATACCCATTGCCCCTTGCCAAGGTCGGGCGCTTAATGCAATACCAGCAAACCCTAACAAAACGCCTAGAGCCATTTGCTTAGTTGGTCGCTCTTCAGGCAAGAATAACGCAGCACCTAAAAAAGTAAAAATGGGAATTGAACCGCTCAGTAATCCTGCGATACTACTGGGTAATAATGCAGTGCCTGCAACAAACCCATAGTAATAAAAGGAAGTTGCGAGCACTGACATCACTATAAAATGTGGTATGTGAGGCAGTTGTTTACGAGTAATGACCTTACTACGCCATGCGATTAGTGCCAACGGCAAAAAACCAAATAATACTCGTAAAAACACAGTTTGAGCTGGAGAGATTAATTCTGTAGCCCACTTCATAAAAATGAAATTTGACCCCCAAATCACACCCAGTAAAATGAGCGCTGCATATACTCTAAACATAAAAGCCACCTTAAAAATTCGAAAGCTATCTAAGTAGCTAGACGGCGATTTGCCTCACTTGTGAGGTAGAACAAACCCTCATCAATAGGTAGCAAGCATAGAACCAATATGACCTAAGCCGCATTTGGCCCATAAATGAGAGTATGGCTGTAAGACAACTATGTTGAAGAAGTTTATGAGCTGGAATAGCACCTGTGTTTGATCTACTGCTGTAACAGGAATAAGTTTTTCTACAGTCACTCTCTACTTCATTAGCTATCATTTATTCATTATAGCTAATGAATGTGAATGCCTTGCATGATATTAAAAGGTGTTAGACTATAGAAAATCTATTGTGTGAGGGATTACTATGTCACGTCATTCTCGTTCTCTGCCACCGCTAAATGCCTTACGTGCATTTGAAACTGCTGGTCGTAGGCTAAGTTTTCGTGCAGCAGCTGATGAGCTCTTTGTGACCCAAGGAGCAGTTGCTCAGCAAGTTCGCATATTAGAAGAATATATTGGTTTTTCCTTATTTCAGAGGCTACCTAGAGGCGTTGCACTTACCAATAAAGGAAGCGTATATTTTGCAGAAATCACACAGGCTTTTGACACTATAAACCAGGCAACAGTACAACTACTTAAAGAGCCTGAAACTGTCACCATTAGCGTGACACCTGCGTTTGCAACTAAAATCTTGTTGCCTCAACTATCTGTCTTAACGACCGCAGTTCCTGATATTGATTTGCGCATGGTAGCGACTGAATCCATTGCAGACTTTGATCGTGATCAGGTGGATATTGCTGTGCGTTTCACTCATCCACCATTCCCTATGTCGTTTGAGACGCAGCTATTGTTTAAACAAAAACTTGTGCCAGTTGCCAGCCCTTATCTTATCGGTGACATAACACTTCCTATGTCACTTAAGTACTTGCGTGATATGCCACTATTGCACGACTCGCACAATCATTGGCCACGCTTCTTTGGGATCACAGGTAAATTACCGGGCGCAGTATTTAACCAAACTGCGCTCGCTTTAGATGCTGCTTTGGCTGGTCAAGGAGTTGCGATTGCCTGTCAGGCTTTTGTACAAGCAGACTTATCGGCGGGTCGATTGATTCAAGTTAGTGAGTCGGATTTAATCGTAGAACCAGATTATTATCTTGTCCGAAAACGAGTGACTGCATCTAGGAAGAATGTGGATGCGGTATGGGATTGGTGTATTGAAAACTTAGTCACTACCTAAATCTCTTAGCTCTATTTAAAATAATTCTCCATTCAGCTTTGGTATAGAAACGTAGCTTGTGACTATTTAGGTTATACTCATTTTTTCTCGATAATTACTTTAAAATATTTGATTTGGTATTCTTTTATGTCAATTGTGTCTGATGTCAGCATGCTTTTTAGAACACCACCGGATTATTTTATAAATAATTTTAAGTTGACCGTAACTTATATTGCTTAACTAACCACTGAATCAAGGTAGCTAATGTTAATGCTGCTAATATCGCACAGATAGCCAATAGATCAATACGGATAGGAGCAATCATATCCTCTGTTAATCGTTGGCTAATAAAGTAATAAGGTATGGACAGCAACCATGCCCCTAAAGTAACCATTTGTAGCTTAGTCATATGCTTAATTCCCTATTAAAATTATAGTAGTGTATCAGAAAGTACGCTGAGGGATTAGAAGAGGAGTGACAGCCAAAGGTTCAAGTCCTCACTAAGGAACCACACTTGTTCCCGCAAGGAATGTTATGGTAAATGGAGTTAGATTTGAAAGAGCCATTTGCTTGAGTGCTAAAAAATACATACGTTTCGGACAACTAAAAATTGCATGAAACCATAGACGTAAAGCAATGTAGTAGCTCGCTAGTATTGCATATTTACTATATGGACAGACAAGAAACACTGTAAATACCGGGAGTGCACAGGAGTATTTTATCTTATACTCTAGCCGTCAAACTCAAATGATAGACATAAAAAAAGCCCTGAATGGGCTTTATTTTTACAGCTGTGCACGTTACAACGACATAAGCTACTTCTGATCGATACGCTGCAAAAATGCTTGCGTACGTGGATGGCGCGAGTCTTCAAACAACTGCTTAGCACTGCCTTCTTCAACCACCACACCATCTTCAATTAAGACTACGTGATCAGCGACATCGCGAGCAAAGTTTATCTCGTGAGTCACAACGACCATTGTCCAACCTTCAGAGGCCAGCTGCTTCATGGCTTCAAGAACGTCTTGCACCAGCTCCGGATCAAGCGCGGACGTTGGCTCATCAAACAATAGTAATGACGGCTCAATAGCAAGTGCACGGGCGATACCAACGCGTTGCTGCTGGCCACCAGACAACTGGAAAGGATACAGATCAGCTTTGTCCGACAGTCCCACTTTGTCCAGTAACACAAGTGCCCGCTCGCGTGCTTGCGCTTTACTTTGTCCTTGTACGACGGTAGGCCCAAGCATCAAGTTTTCAAGCGCGGTTTTATGGGGAAACAAGTTGTAAGACTGAAAAACCATACCCGACTTACGTTGGAGTGCCAACAAAGTATTTTTCTTAGGCTTGGTCGCAAAATCAACAGTCAAGCTGCCATCATCAAAGGCAATGACGCCTTTATCAGGAATCTCCAGCGCATTAAGACAACGTAAAAAAGTGGTTTTACCTGATCCTGAAGGCCCTAATATGACGACTACCTTGCCTTTATTAATGGTCAAGTCGATGCCTTTCAACACCTCGTTTTTACCGAAGGCTTTATGAATATTAGTGACTTTGATCATGAAAATTCCTATTGTACTGATGTCTGTTTTATTACTATAGTCAGTCCTGAATAAAACAAAGACAAACCTTATAACGCGCTAGTAGCAATGTAGTTTTTATAGTGGATCGAATATAGCAGCAATACGTGGTGAAAAATGCGCTCACAGTGTCTACAAGCTGTTATCTCGCCACATAACGATCAAGTCTTGTCTCCAACCTGCCTTGAATAAAGGTCAAGAACAGACAAATACCCCAATAAATAATCGCCGCTTCCGTATAAACCAGCATAAATTCATAGTTACGTGCCGTAATAATTTGCGCTTGTTTAAATAGCTCCGTCACCAAGACCAATGAGGCCAAAGAGGTGTCTTTTACCAAACTGATAAAGGTATTGGATAAAGGCGGTACGGATACTCGAAGCGCTTGCGGCAAAATGACATGGCGAAACGTTTGTAAGTATGTCAGTCCAACCGTTGAGCCTGCTTCCCACTGCCCCTTCGGAATTGATAAGATTGAAGCCCGTACCGTCTCTGACGCATAAGCGCCAATATTGAGCGAAAAAGCAATGATGGCTGAGGGAAAGGGATCAAGCTTGACCCCAACACTTGGCAATCCATAAAAGATAATAAACAGCTGGACCAGCATCGGTGTTCCGCGAATGGCAGACACATAAACACGGGCAAGCCGATAAATAATCTCATGGAACCAGCCAGCACGCGGCACAATACGAATCAGTGCAACTGTCAACGCAATGATGATACCAATCGTAAATGAGATCAACGCCAGCGGTATTGAATAGTAGATACCGCCCTTTAGCATTGGCCAAAAAGACGAGATAACAATCTGCGCCCGATCAGGACTCATAAATGGCAATAATGCCAATAATTCAGCTAACCACGACACTGACATTATAGATCCTAGCATTATTTTTGTTGACTTATATCGGCACCAAAGAACTCTTCACTAAGTTTGGTGAGCGTACCATCGGCCTGTAGCGCAGCCATCGCTTCATTCAGCTTTGCTACAACAGCGTCATCGCCTTTGATTAGCACCAAACCTGAACCAGTTTGTTCACTCGCAGGCGCAGTCAGTTTAATCTCAAGCCCTGAATCTGGGAATTTTTTTAGATAATCCAATACCGCCAGATTGTCATTCATCGTAAAGTCAGCGCGGCCTTGTTTGACCAATTGAATCGCTTGTGCCATACCATCCACAGGGACGATCTCTGCGCCGTAGCGTTCTGCCAACTCACCATAATTACTGCTGAGCGACTGAGCGGTACGTAGACCTTTTAGGTTATCCCAAGAACTATAACGGTTGTCATCAGTTGGTGCCAAAGCAACCGCACCTGACCAGCTATAGGCAGTGGTTTTGTCATACTTTGCTTGACGCTCAGGAGTCGTTAAGCTGACTTGGTTGGCAACCATATCAAAACGTTTTGAGTCCAAACCTGCCAGCATCGCATCCCATTGAGTTTCTTTAAATTCAACGTCAACGCCTAATTTATCAGCAACCGCACGCGTGACTTCAACATCATAACCTGTGAGCTTACCGCTCTCATCATGATAAGTGAACGGTGGGTAAGTGCCTTCTGTACCGACATTGATGGTGCCACCATTATTGATGCGTTGCAGCAAATCAGAACCGCCTGTTGCAGCGTTGTCCGTCGCTGTGGTATCAGCGTCATTGGTAGTAGACTGACCACATGCGGCAAGTAGGACTGTACTAGCGGCAAGGGCTAAGAGAGTACGACGTTTCATAGGACGTCCTTATAAGGGTAAATGAATGAATCGAGACTGTTATATCAATACCATAATGCCAGCAAATAAGCTAAAACTAGCACAGACAGATATTACAATAAAATACCTGCTGTGCATTATATTTTGCTTTGGCTGCCCGATTTGAGGATACTCAGCATATTTTTCAATACTGTTTCTATGTTATTTTAAACTTTTAGACAGTTTTATGGCAAATCTTGATTGTACTGTTGCTTTGTCAATGGCAGCAAAGCCACATAGTAGCGCACTTTAGAAAGAATAAACGTACA
Source organism: Psychrobacter sp. AOP22-C1-C5 (assembly GCF_052378885.1). Classification (NCBI taxonomy): domain Bacteria; kingdom Pseudomonadati; phylum Pseudomonadota; class Gammaproteobacteria; order Moraxellales; family Moraxellaceae; genus Psychrobacter; species Psychrobacter sp. AOP22-C1-C5. The sequence goes on from NZ_JBQSYC010000002.1 coordinate 181,774, forward strand.
AAAACAGTGAGCATACGCAAGGTTATTATAGTTCACCCGAAAATTGATAACGATCCCCTGCGTGCCACATTTTGACAAAGGTCACTACCTGACCTGCCGAGTAGGTTTGACGACACAATACTAGGGTTGGCGACTGGGGTGCAACTTGTAAAAACTCCGCAATCTTATTTGGTGCTGCGAGTGCGCGAATGGTATAACTGCCGCGCTCTAGCGGGCTTTTTGCAATTAAATAATCACTGGTATTGACCACACTAAAGTCTTGCTCGATGAACTTGGGAACTTTTTTGGCATCAACCCAGCGCTCTTCAAATTGTATCGGCTCACCGTCAGCAAAGTGGATAATCTTTACCTCGTATAAAACAGGCACTTCCATGTTGCTATCGACACCATCAGTCTGTTTCGAATCAGAGTCCCCATCAATATCAAATTTACGCCGCAGCTCATCATCAAGCATATCTGCCGTAACAGCGCGTTTGCTCACTACCTCCGCTTGGTAATCACGATTGGCTGATTTTAAATCTTGCGCAATATTACGCACTTCCACAAAGGTATGATTAAACTGCTGCTGGGCGACAAACGTCCCTGATCCTTGCCTGCGCTCTAATACCCGCTCCTCGCTCAATTCTTTTAAAGCGCGGTTGACCGTCATACGAGAGACACCAAACTCTGCTGCCAATGCCAGTTCTGTTGAGATCGCCTTACCCGCCTGCCATTTGCCGGAATGGATATTGTCCAGTATTGCATTTTTAATCCGCTGATATGCCGGAATTGCTTTTGTCATATCTGTCTTTAACCGTCAGTTTCACTAATGAGAATAGCGTCATAATATCATGACAATCACGTTAGGCCTTATTCAGATCACTCTATCATTTATGCTCATTCCATCAATAATTTACCCATTTATAAAAAACTGCTTGCATGAAAAAATAATCTTTGATAATTTGTATATACAACTTCTGAATATCTCAAATAATTTCACTAGAAAACTGCATAAATAATACTGCCTCAATAACATAGGGAATGATCATGACTACCGATAATGGAATGAGTAAAGCCGCAAAAGTCGAAAACAACAAATTTACCCGCCGTGACGAGAGTCGCAATATTGCGGCCTCCACTGGCAGCACGTTGAATTGTAAGAGCTGGCTCACCGAAGCGCCTTATCGCATGCTACAAAACAACCTACATCCTGACGTCGCCGAAAACCCAAAAAGTCTCGTGGTTTATGGCGGTATCGGACGCGCTGCGCGTAACTGGGAAAGCTACGATCAAATCTTGGCATCTCTTAAAGAATTAGAAGACGATGAAACCTTATTGGTGCAGTCTGGTAAACCCGTTGGCGTCTTTCAAACTCATGAAAACGCACCGCGTGTGTTGATTGCCAACTCAAACCTTGTACCGCGCTGGGCAACGTGGGAGCATTTTAATGAGCTTGATCGCAAAGACTTGTTTATGTACGGTCAAATGACGGCGGGTAGCTGGATTTATATCGGCACACAAGGCATCGTACAAGGCACGTATGAAACCTTTGTCGAAGCGGGTCGTCAGCACTATGATGGTAGCTGGGAAGGACGTTGGATTTTGACCGCGGGACTTGGCGGTATGGGCGGCGCACAGCCACTCGCCGCAACTTTTGCTGGCGCAACTTCTCTAAACATCGAATGCCAACAGTCTAGTATCGATTTTCGTTTGCGTACGGGTTACGTCGATAAGCAAGCGGATGATCTCGATCATGCTTATGAGCTAATTAAGCAGCATACCGCAGCGGGTGAAGCGGTCTCAATCGCTCTACTTGGTAATGCCGCAGACATTTTGCCTGAGATGGTCAAGCGTGCGCGTGCAGGCGAAATAAAGCCTGATTTGGTTACCGATCAGACCTCAGCCCATGACTTAATCAACGGCTATCTACCAAGTGGCTGGACGGTTGAAGAATGGAAAGCTGCCCAAGAAGATCCAGAGCAACACGCAGCACTTACCAAAGCGGCGGCTGCTTCCTGTGCCGTCCATGTGCAAGCGATGCTGGATCTTCAAGACATGGACATTCCAACGACCGATTATGGCAATAATATCCGTCAGGTTGCATTTGATGAAGGCGTCAAAGATGCCTTTAATTTCCCCGGTTTTGTCCCCGCTTATATTCGTCCTCTATTTTGCCAAGGCAAAGGCCCATTCCGTTGGGTAGCACTGTCAGGCGATCCAGAAGACATTTATAAGACGGATCAAAAGATTAAGGAATTGTTCCCTGAAAACCAACACATTCATCGCTGGCTTGACATGGCAAAAGATCGCATTCAGTTCCAAGGTTTGCCAGCGCGAATCTGCTGGTTGGGTCTGGGTGAACGTGACAAAGCAGGCTTGGCATTTAATGAAATGGTCAAAAATGGCGAGCTTAAAGGCCCTATCGTCATTGGCCGTGACCATCTGGATACTGGCTCCGTTGCCAGTCCAAACCGCGAAACCGAAAGTATGAAAGATGGCTCAGACGCCGTGTCTGATTGGGCACTATTAAACGGTATGCTCAATGTCGCAGGCGGTGCCACTTGGGTATCACTTCATCATGGCGGCGGCGTTGGCATGGGTTACTCGCAGCACTCTGGCATGGTCATCGTCGCTGATGGAACGGATGCGGCAGCCAAACGCTTAGCACGCGTATTGGTCAATGACTGCGGTTCAGGTGTCATGCGCCATGCGGATGCAGGTTATGAATTAGCGATCAAAACAGCCAAAGACTATGGTCTAAACCTACCGATGATTAAATAGCGTACTTGGACCATTTTATCAAGGAGGATAATATGAATGAACAAAATGGGGCTTCCCACCTCAACGATGCGGCAGCGATGCCACCAGAAAAGCTGTTGTCCAAACCTGTAGCGCTGATACAGCTGATTGTGTTTAGTACCATCGGATTGGTAATGTTCTTTATCCCTTTTACCATCGGTGAGAAAAGCACTATTTTGTTCGATCATGGCGCAACCTACTTGGTCAATCAACAGCATACGTTGTCTGTCACCTTGTTATTTATGCTCATGATTTTTGGGGTGAGCAAACCATTCATAGATGGCTCATGGCGCAAGAACCTGACCCATAAAATTTTGACCGCTTTTAAAGTACTGGGATTGGTTTTGGCCGTGATGTATATCACAGGTACAGCCCCGGCCTTTATGATGGAAACGGACATGTTGCCGTTTTTGTTTGAAAAACTGGCTTTACCAGTCGGTATGATCGTACCGCTTGGGGCATTGATTTTAGCGTTTTTGGTCGGTTTTGGTTTGCTTGAGATGGTAGGTGTACTAATGCAACCTATTATGAAACCCATCTGGAAAACACCTGGTGCATCAGCCATTGATGCCGTCGCTTCTTTTGTAGGCAGCTACTCGATTGGCTTGCTCATCACCAATCGCGTGTATCTGCAAAAGCAATACTCGGCGCGTGAAGCTATTATTATTGCGACGGGATTTTCTACTGTATCTGCCGCATTTATGGTGATTGTGGCAAAAACGCTCGGTTTAATGGAATTTTGGAATCTGTTTTTTTGGTCGACGCTGGTGATTACTTTTATCGTCACTGCCATTACTGCTCGTATTCCACCGATCAGTCTGTTTGATAACGAAGTTGACCGCCCAACCCTTGATTACGAACGTGGTAAACGCTTGGCGGCAGCGTTTGATTTGGGTTTGTCCACGTCCAGACGAGCAACCGACCTCAAACATATTTTGTGGTCAAACTTTCGTGACGGTCTTATCATGGCAGCAGCAATTGTCCCTTCCATTATCGCTGTGGGATTGACCGGATTATTATTGGCAAAATATACGCCAGTGTTCGATGCCCTAGGACTACTCCTCTACCCATTTACATGGTTGGGCGGTTTACCAGAGCCACTTGTCGCAGCCAAAGGAATGTCAGCAGGATTGGCTGAGATGTTCTTGCCAGCGCTGTTGCTGAGTGAGGCGGATATGTTGACCCGCTATGTCGCAGGCGTGATATCCATTAGCAGTGTGCTGTTTTTTTCTGCCATGATTCCTTGCGTGCTAGCGACCGAAATCCCCATCTCTGTTGGTAAAATGGTCATTATTTGGTTTGAGCGCGTGGTACTTAGTATTTTACTGGCAGCCGCATTTGGGCAACTGGCCTTATATATGAATTGGATTGGATGATATGACTCGAATTAAATAACAGCAGTCGGTTTAGACGAAATGAATCGTTTTGTCAGACCAAAACCCCGTTACTGCAAACGATGTATAAAAATACATATTATTATTAATACTGCTTATAAAATTAGGATTACCCCATGACTGATATCAAACAATTTACTCTGCATCCCCGTCAACTTAGCTTTGAGATGCTACGCGATATTTATGACCACCCTGTCAAATTGACCTTACCTGACAGCGCTTATGAAGCGATAGATGCGTCACATGCAGACGTACAAACCATTATTGCACGCGATAAAAGTGCGTATGGTATCAATACCGGCTTTGGTCTATTAGCAAAGACCCGTATTAGTGATGACCAGCTTGAGCTACTTCAGCGTAACCTGATCGTTTCTCATTCGGTAGGTACGGGTGAGGCTCTGCCAGATAATGTGGTGCGATTGATTATGGTGATGAAGGTGGCAAGCCTAGCGCAAGGCGTCTCTGGTGTGCGCCGCGCAGTGGTCGACAGTCTATTAGGATTGATTAACAATCAAATCACCCCAAATATTCCGGCGAAAGGTTCGGTTGGGGCATCTGGCGATTTAGCGCCTTTATCGCATATGACGCTGGCGATGATGGGTGAAGGTCATGTCTATGTCGATGGTAAAAAAGTCCTCGCGGCCGACGCTTTAGCACAACACGGTCTTGAGCCAATAACGTTGGCTGCCAAAGAAGGTCTTGCCCTCATTAACGGTACGCAAGTATCAACGGCGCTGGCATTACGTGGTTATTTTTTAGCGCGTGATTTGCTCGAAACCGCAACCATCGTTGGCTCCATGTCTATTGATGCGGCAAAAGGCTCAGATGCCCCATTTGATGCGCGTATTCATGAAGTACGTGGTCATCATGGCCAAATTGAAATCGCTAAAGCACACCGTCAGTTGATTAAAGGCAGTGCCATCCGTGCCTCTCATGATGGCGAGCAAGACGATAGAGTACAAGATCCCTACTGCTTGCGCTGTCAGCCGCAGGTTATGGGCGCGTGCCTTGATATTATCAATCAAGCGGGCAAAACCTTATTAATTGAATCCAATGCCGTGACCGACAATCCGCTTATTTTCAATAATGACGATGGTCCTGTTGCGATCTCAGGCGGCAACTTCCATGCTGAACCAGTTGCCTTTGCTGCTGATATTTTAGCCTTGGCAATCGCCGAGATTGGCTCTATGTCTGAGCGCCGTATTGCCTTACTAATCGATGCCACTCTGTCAGGCGGACTACCGCCATTCTTGGTGGATAATGCGGGTGTGAACTCAGGTTTTATGATTGCCCATGTCACCGCAGCAGCGCTTGCCTCAGAAAACAAATCCATCGCTCATCCGGGTAGCGTAGATAGCATTCCAACTTCTGCCAACCAAGAAGACCATGTGTCGATGGCGACCTATTGCGCGCGCCGTCTGTATGAAATGGTGCAAAACACCGCCACCATTATCGGTATTGAGCTACTGGCAGCAGGTCAAGGTATTGATTTTCATCGTAGCCTTGAGACCTCAGAGATGCTGACGACAGCGCATCAAAAGCTCCGCGCGCAAGTGACTTTTTATGACAAAGACCGCTACCTTGCTCCTGATATCGAAGCGGCGAAGCAGCTGGTGTTAGATGGCACGCTTGCTGAGCATTGGCAATCACTACGTAACGACTGGTACGATTCTAAATAAGGAGACCTGCGATGACCAATGCAACGGTTAGCCACACTGGCGCAGATATGACTCGATGGACAGGACGTGCAGAGCCATTTGAAACTGACCGTGCACGCTACTGGTATCAATTGGTACAGCCTTATGAGCAGCAGCACATTGGATTGGTCGGTTTCGCTTGTGATCAAGGGGTTAGACGCAACCAAGGACGCGTGGGTGCAAGAGCCGCGCCGCCTCTGATTCGTCAAGCCTTTGCTACTCTACCTGTCATATATGATTTGCAACAACGCTTCGATGGGCAGCTGTCAACGCTGCTCGGCGACGCAGGCGATATCCATTGTCATGACGATGATGATTTTGCGCCGCTCACGCTTGAACAGGCTCAAACCAAATATGCCGATAAAGTAAGCTATGTTATTCAGCAAGGCGGTTTACCCATCGGACTTGGCGGTGGTCACGCCATTGCGTACGGCAGTTTTTTAGGGTTGTGGCAAACGTTGGCAAAAGCAGACGATGTGACGGTTGATAAAGCGCCAACTATAGGCATTATCAACTTCGATGCCCATTTGGATATTCGTCAGTCTGATATGGCGACATCTGGCACACCGTTCCGCCAAATTGCCGAACATCTTGCCGAACGCAATCAGCCATTTAACTATTGCTGCATTGGCGTCAGTCGGTTTTCTAATACCGCCGCCCTCTTTGATCGTGCTGAGCAATTGGGCATTCATATTATCAGCGATGAGGATTGTCATCATCAGACGTGGGATAGTCTTGCCAAGCAAATTGAGACATTTATCAGTAAAGTAGATCTGCTCTATATGACCATTGATATGGACTGCTTACCGTCGAGCGTCGTACCGGGCGTCAGTGCGCCAGCGGCTTACGGTATTGAGCTGAGTTTCGTTGAGCGCGCGGTCAAATTGATTATGCAATCTGGCAAAGTAAAAGTGGCGGATATTGCTGAAATCAACCCTACCTTTGATGTTGATAATCGTAGCTGTAAGGTCGCCGCTCGCCTGTTAGCGACCGTTAGTGAACAGCATCTACTCACTTTATAAATCAATTTTATATGTTCGTCTGACAGTCAGTACGAAGCAGGAGCTTATTATGACCAACTCGCCCGCACAGATGCTCGGTGATGACTTAACCTCATTCGATCACATCATTATTAACGCCAATCTTGCGACGTTTTCAGCGCACTATGGTTTTGACAGTCATACCGATAAAAAGAACAACGAATCGACAGCCATAGACAACACACCTTACGGTCAGTTAGAGAACGCCGCTATCGGTATCAAAGCTGGCAAAATTGCATGGATGGGTACGCATGAGCAAATGACTCCGCATCTTGCGTCCTATCAAGACCATCAGATAACAGACGCAAACGGTCACTGGATAACGCCCGGATTAATCGATTGTCATACTCATATCGTTTATGGTGGCAACCGTAGCAATGAGTTTGAAGCGCGTCTGCATGGTGCCAGCTATCAAGACATCGCAGCACAAGGCGGCGGTATTGTCGCCACCGTCAGCGCAACCCGTGAGGCCAGTATCGAATCATTATTTGCCCAAAGTGAAAAACGCCTGCTCGCACTTATAAAGGAAGGCGTAACCAGTATCGAAATCAAGTCCGGTTACGGTTTGGATTTAAAAACCGAACGCAAGATGCTGACGGTCGCTCGCAATCTTGGTGAAAAATATAATATTCATGTCAGCACTACCTATCTCGCTGCTCATGCCCTGCCACCTGAATACCAGTCTCACATGCAGGACCGTGCCGATGACTATATTGAACAAGTTTGCGAATGGCTGCCAATACTACATTCAGAAGGTTTGGTCGATGCAGTTGACGGGTTTTGTGAAAACATCGCGTTTAGCACTGCACAAATCAAGCGCGTCTTTGAAGTCGCACGCTCATTAGGTCTGCCCGTCAAACTGCACTCTGAGCAATTATCTGACATAGGCGGAAGTGCGTTGGTCGCTGAATATCAAGGATTATCTAGCGATCATCTTGAGCATCTATCGGAAGACGATATCAAAAAGATGGCGGCCAGCAATACGGTGGCAGTCCTCTTGCCGGGGGCGTTTTACACCTTGCGTGACACCAAGCTGCCACCGATTGATGCCTTGCGTAAACACCAAGTACCCATGGCGATTTCAACCGACTGCAATCCAGGTACGTCACCGCTCACGTCATTACTGTTGGCGATGAATATGGGCTGTACGCTGTTTTATCTCACACCTGAAGAAGTATTGGCAGGATCAACTGTTTATGCTGCGCAGGCCTTGGGCTTGACAAATAAAGGTAAAATAGAAGTGGGCTGCGATGCGGATTTGGCATTATGGGACATTACTCGCCCTGCTGATTTGGCGTATCAAATAGGTCTTAACCCTATCGAAGGTATTATGTCTCAGGGCAAATGGCGCACAAAAATATAGGGCGCAAAAACCGCCCTATCTACTTACTTTACAATCACGTCAGTATAAAAAGTGACTGGGATACTTATCTTTAAACGAGAAGTTTTGCCGCCTCTGTCCGTATAGGTACAGCAAGCAAAAAAATTTGTACCAGTCACGCCCTAATAGTTCAATAAAAATCAAATGCTCTTGCTTTAATTTAAAATACCATAAGCAACCAAGGCATCAGCCACGCGCTTAAAGCCAACCATATTGGCACCTGCCATATAATTGATATAACCATTCTCAGTTTGGCCATACTGCTCTGAGGCCTCAGCTGCACAGTCATGGATATTTTTCATGATTTCTTTGAGGCGCGAATCTATCTGCTCAAAGGTCTGATATTGGCGTACTGAGTTTTGCGACATCTCAAGCCCAGATACCGCCACACCGCCCGCATTGGCCGCTTTACCTGGCGCGTAATGTACGCGGCGCTCATGGATGTAGTCAATCGCGTCCGCCGTCAATGGCATATTGGCGCCTTCAACGACATATTTGATGCCATTGTCGACCATGAGCTTAGCATCGTCTTCATTGACTTCGTTTTGGGTCGCTGATGGAATCGCAATGTCACCTTTGATCTGCCATGGCTTTTTTTCAACAAGCCACTCACCGCCATAAACATCCACATAGTCTGCCAACGGTTTACTTTTGGCTTTTTGTGCTTTTAACCAATCAATTTTTTCTTGATTCAGTCCCGCCTCATCGTACAACGTTCCTTGAGAATCTGAAACCGTGACGACGATACCACCAAGCATGGTCGCTTTTTCAGCCGCGTGCAATGAGACGTTACCTGCGCCTGAGATCAACACTCTTTTACCTTTAATATCGTCATTTTGCGCAGTAAGCATATTTTCTAGGAAGTAGACAGCACCGTAACCTGTGGCCTCCGTACGCATCAAACTGCCACCGAAACCCACACCTTTACCGGTCAAGACACCACCATATTCGTGCGTGAGATTCTTATACATGGCAAACATATAGCTGACCTCGCGGCCACCCACCCCAATGTCACCTGCTGGCACATCAACATCTTTATTCACGTAGTGATGCAGCTCACGCATAAACGCATAACAAAAACGACGGATTTCACTGTCCGTTTTGCCTTTTGGGTCAAAATCAGAGCCACCTTTGCCGCCGCCCATGGGCAATCCAGTTAGCGCATTTTTGAATATTTGCTCAAACCCTAAGAATTTTAGAACAGACTGAGTGACGGTAGGATGAAATCGAATACCGCCTTTATAAGGGCCTAAGGCATTGCTGAACTGGACACGCCAGCCACGATTGACTTGAATTTCCCCTTTGTCATTTTCCCAGTTAATACGGAAGCAAATAATACGGTCAGGCTCGACGAGGCGCTCGAATATTTTAAAGGTATCGTACTCTGGATGGGCATCATATAGCGGCGCAATAGTGACAGCGACTTCCTTTACCGCTTGCACAAACTCAGGTTGATGGGCGTAACGTGTTTCAATTTTTTCGATGGCCTGACTGATACTCATATATCTTCCTTGTGAAAGTGATGATTGTACTTCCCGAATGCTTCTTACATGCTGTTCTGTATAGAAAAGATGAGAAAAAGTTACGTGAATTTTTATTTGCCTTACAAATTCAAAAACAAAAATTTTTGCCTTTTAATGTATATCACTTTTAAATCAGATAAGTCTAGTAAATATCGTCATCATAAAAAGTTATAAGTATTATTTGTGCCGTGTTTTTATCAGCATAAGACAGAGACAGGCGGTTAAGAAGAAATAATGAACGGTAAAAAATATCAAAATTTTCAAATTAAACTAAAAATTTTGATATCAATATTATTAGTAAGGAATTACAATACCCTTATTGAAATGAGGATATTTCTGGCTAGCCCTACTATTTCATAAATATAAACCAACAACCAGTACAGAGTAATCGATATGCGCACAGATTCATTCCAGCAGATTTTGGAAGACCTAAACAGCTCATCAGCAGACGTTGAAGCTTCTGCCCTTATTTCTAACGACGGTCTTATGATTGCCTCAGCGCTACCGACTGGCATTGATGAAGACCGCGTTGGTGCTATGTCAGCAGCCTTGTTGTCATTGGGCGACCGCGCAGGTCGTGAACTGGCACGTGGTGGTATCGATCGCATTATGATTCAGGGCGAAAAAGGTTACGTGATTATGACCTCATCAGGAGAGGAAGCTGTATTAACTATTATGGCAAAGCCAAATGCGAAGCTTGGTTTGATATTTTTAGACATCAAACGTGCCTCAGAAGCTCTTGCAAAGCTTATCTGATTAAGTGGTTTTTGCTTTTTAATCATTATGAATCTAACGATAAATGAAGGATATTACTATGGGTTCCCCGATCCCTGATGCACATAAACCTGATATGCCAGCCAAGCAAGTTATCTTGACTTATCATGATGGGATGTCACGTACTGTCTATGACACTGGCATTGAACGCGCCTACCCTGATGGTAAATTGATTGTATCGCGAACTGATCTGAATGGTGTCATAACGCACGTTAACGATGCTTTTGTCGAAATCAGTGGCTATCATATCGATGAGTTAATTGGTCAGCAGCACTATATATTGCGTCATCCCGATATGCCAAAAGCGGCTTACAAAGATTTGTGGGAAAAAGCAGCATCTGGACAAAAATGGCATGGCTATGTCAAAAACTTATGCAAAGATGGTAGTCACTATTGGGTCTATGCAACCGTCGTACCCAACGTTCGCCGCGGCGAAACAGTCGGCTATACCTCGGTACGCCGCAAGCCATCACGCAGCAAAATCGAAGCGGCAATAGCGCAATACGCTGAAATGAAACAAAATGAGGAAGGCTAAATCATGACGACACACAATATGTTAATCGCCCCTGATTTTTCGCCTGAACGTTTTGCAGGCTGGCATATGTTCAATACGTTGATTCAAAAACGTGCCAACCTCAATATGCACTTAAACATACCTGCATCGCATGCTGAACAAGAACAGGTCATTGATGCAGGCAATACTCAGATCATCTACGCCAACCCTTTTGATGCCGCAACGCTGATCCGTGAGCATGGTTACCGAGCCGTTGCTCGTCCCATTGGCAAATCTGATGAAATGGTTATTGCTGCTGCGGCAAACAGTGATATCCATCGTCTAGAAGACATTCAGGCTGGTGCCACTGTCGCAATGGCGGACAACCGTGATGTCAAACTAATAGGATTACGTTTATTAGAAGCCGTTGATCTAGAAGACTCTGATCTAAACTGGGATGTCACTGAAACGTATCAGGCAGCTGCCCGTAAGGTTATCAAAGGCGAGGCGCAAGCAGCTTTCTTTTTGGCAGAGATTTTTCACAGCTTTTCGCGCCTGACCAAAACCCAGCTGACCGTCCTTATCGAAAGCGACTTGGCCGATATCAGTCATGTACTTCTTATTAAGGATGGGTTCGCTGATTCACAGATTTTTATCGATGCTATTCTTAACTTGCACAACGATGACGAGGGTAAAGACGCATTGGCTGAGCTTGGCATGCCCCAAGGGTTTGAGGCAATGAGCGAGGAAGATGGCGAATTTATGATAGATTTGATGCAAACTTTGCTTGATTAGCCACTCGTTAGCCTGTGGCACTCTTTTGCTCAAATAAGTCATAGCCTATTGCTTGTCCATAGTGGCAATACAATAGTAACGACGGCTTAAAGGACACCCTTATGTCTGACCTAGACCTAATCAAAGAAAGTGAGAAGGAAGTGCGCCGAGTGTTTCGTTTGTACTCGCGCAAAGTTTTTTTGGCACCGAATAATCGTCATTTCCACGAGCAACGTATCAATGCAGCGTTGCTCTTGACTGAGAAAGAGCCACTGCAAGGTGCGGTCGCAGATTTCTTTTATGGCTGCTGGTATGATATCCCTTACGATGTAAACAACTTGTTTACGCGTATCAAGGATCGTCTGCCTCCTCACGTGCAACAAGGTTTTCTAGATTGTATTGGTAAAAAAAGATACATTCAGCGCAATAGTATGCTGGCAACTCGCTGGAGCGTTTTGGTTTCGCCCTCTCTCAATGAGCAACAAGAGCGATTGCGTATTAGTAGCGATGATGCCAAACAAATCTCTAAAGACATCACGACCGAATTGATGCAAGCACGCGATAACAAGGATTGGAGTACCATTGAGCAAATCGAAAATGAGTTCTTTGCCCATTGTATTGCCCGCAACGATCGCCTTGCCTTCTCTTTGGTTTGGTTTCGTCTGGGCAAAAGTGACTGGCAATTTGGTGAACGCTGGAACAATTGTCAGCAACGCCTTGACCAAACCATTAAGACCTAATTTATCCTCTATTTAAACTTCTTATCATAATGGTAACCGCTATGTCCTCTTACTTAAATGCTGATAAAACCTACCTGACCTTAACGCCAGCGGGTATATTTGAGGCATTTTCACAAAGTGAACCAACCGATGAACAGCGGTCGCTACAAGATCTTTTGTCTTATGAGCAGACTTTACTTGCCGCTGATTGGCTCGAGCGTTATTCTGACGCATGGCTACAGAGCTTTATAGAACAAGGCTGGATTGAAAAGCTGTCTCTCCTTTTGCCAGCGCCCAATTTGCCATTGGATCAGTTTTTACCGTACGTGGTTGCTAGCTTATCTGGCAAACGCCGTGCCGCGATTGGCTCTGACGAAGGATTTTGTCTGGCACGCATTGGCTACAGCCAAGAAGAAGCGGACATGCTGAGTGTGGCGGCGGCTGATTTTTCAGGCTTTATGCTTCGTCAAAAGCAACGCGGCTGGGCAGTAGAAAGCCAAGCCATCTCGTTTTTTCAACAAGTGGATCTACTGATTCCCGAAACCAGCTTTGTGTTTTTATGGATTGACGGTGCAGGCTACGTTCTTATCATTGATGGGGAACCATTGACCAATAGCCGTGCCTTTGTAGAGCTGGTATGGGCACTAAAAACGTCTGGATTGAGGTTTCTCAGTTAAACCCGCTTGGCATTTTTAGGTTCGGTTGAGCATTTATCCTTGCTGCTGGCTTACTAAACCACTATTACGTCAAACCCAACGATATTGCGTGTGCTATTAGACTATTTAAAAGAGCGCATAGGCTTAAGGGCGACAGCTTTCTGCCACTGCGGCCGAGTTATTTTATACAGTACATGCTCAGCAAGTCGATGATCTGCATTGAGTGCGGGATGATAAAAATTATCCTGTGAATCCGTCATGCCGATACGTTCCATAACGAGTTGCGAGCGCTTATTGATAACAGCAGTAAATGAGACAACGTCATCAAGTGCCAGCTCGGTAAAGGCAAACTGTAACGCTGCACGTGCCGCTTCAGTTGCGTAACCTTGTCCCCAACACTCCTTGCGCAACCGCCACGCAATCTCAACCGCAGGGGCAAACGACATATTTGCATGTGTATCATTTAAGCCCACAAACCCGATAAAATTATTACGCTTTTTTGAACTGTCCTTTAAGCTGACCGCCCAAAATCCCCAGCCATTGTCTTCAATAAGCTGCTGGCATTTTTTGGCAATAGTGTTGCTCACAGTAGTCGATAATAACTTTGGAAAGTATTGCATCACCTCGGGGTCAGCATTCATCTCAGCGAATATCACAAAGTCGCTTGTTTGCCATTGCCTAAGATAAAGGCGGTCTGTTTCTATCACATTGGTCATTTTTATCTCTTAAGGATTGATATTGCTCTGATACCGTCAAGGCTATTTATCCAGCCAGCCTCTCTGCTGTGCATAAGCACACTGCTCAGGCGTATCAATGTCATAGCTCAGCTGCGCATTAGTCACTGTACTTATTCGACTGGATGGCAAGCTTCTAATCAAGTGACGCAAACCCTTATCCCCTATTAGCGTCGACTGCCATCGTTTTAATAACTCATAATCAATCACTGAAGGCAGTCCGATGATATCTTTTTTAAGTGTATCAGTGGTATTTGCCTTATCTAAATACGTCCAGCTATGATAACCACTCGCCACCACTGCCTGCTTACCTGCCAGCAAGGCAATTAAATGCGGCTCATCGAGTAAGATTTGATCAATCCCCATAATTAGCACTCGTTCAATCGATAGGTCTGTAACGTCAGTCAACGCCTCAATTCCTAAGTACAAACTGTGAGCCATGCCTGTTTCGGGCAAGAGATTTACCACTACTTGAATCGCTGAGTACTGAACACTTAATTCGTTTATCGCGCTATCGATTGCAGAGCTATTATCAGGAATGACTACGATGATGGCTTGCGGCTGGGTAGCTACTGCCAGTTTGGTCATATAACGAATCAACGGTTCGCCATCTTTGTGGAGTAACTGTTTCGCCTGACCTAAACGCTGACTGAGTCCACTCGCCAAAATAATAACGGCATGGTTCGATGCTTGTGGTTCCAGAGATACTTGAATGGACTGATTGCCATTCATACCAAACTCATCGTCATATCGCTACTTGTGGTTACTGTATTTGAAAGATCAGTATCGGTAAATCCTACTGGCGGCGTTTGATCATACATAACCGCATTGATCTGGGCAATGATGCCAAGTGCCAATGCTTCTGGCCCGTCTCCACCCAATTTGTAACCAATAGGAAAATGCATCTTGTTAATACCTTCTGCTATGGTTGCAGGATCGTCTTTGATAGCGCCAATCTCTTGGATCAAGCGTTCGGTACGATAGCGCGGTCCCAACTGTCCAATGTATCTATAGTTATTAGGATGCTCCAGCAGTGTGGCCAGTCTTGCACGATCTTGGCTAAGGCTGTGCGACATCAAAGCCACAGCAGCATTACTACTCAGTTTGAGTAATTTTTCAGTACTATCCAATGGTAGCGGTATCACAGCATCCGCTTGAGGAAAACGCATACGCGTCGCATATTGAGCACGGCTGTCTATGACTGTGACATGCCAGTCTTGCAACTTTGCCATAGTGACCAGCGGCATCACATCATTACCTGCGCCGCAAATCAGCAAGCGGATCTGCGGTTGTAGTCGTTGTACTAGCCATTCTGTGGATACATCTGCATCTCGTAAAACCACATACTCAGCATTTTTGTCAGACATCTCCTGCTCTGTTAATGCGTCAATCATGTTGGTAAATGTGCTTGATGCCTCAGAGCTA
The DNA here is from genome assembly GCF_052378885.1 of Psychrobacter sp. AOP22-C1-C5. Taxonomy (NCBI): domain Bacteria; kingdom Pseudomonadati; phylum Pseudomonadota; class Gammaproteobacteria; order Moraxellales; family Moraxellaceae; genus Psychrobacter; species Psychrobacter sp. AOP22-C1-C5. Next base: position 197,162 of record NZ_JBQSYC010000002.1, read on the forward strand.
CTGATTGCCAACTCACTGTGAGCAATATCAGCTACTTGTCCTGAATGAGTATAGTCGTCCAGATTAATTCGCATACCAATGTGTAAGTCAGGCAAAAGCCGCCCACCGTCAGCCCGAATTAAAGTGGCTATTGTTAAAGGCTGCTGAGTATGACGAACCTGCCGGATTATTTCTAACAAAGGTTTCGCAGTCGCCACTCGTTCAAACAACACGTGTACCCGACCATTACAACCTAGCCCAAAATTTAGCTCGTCTAACTCACCATAAGCATCATCTTCAAAATCATTCTCAAAATCATCATTTAAATCAGTCGCTACATTAGCATCTAAAAGCTCAATGCTATCTTTGCTATGGTTTGGTTCTTTATCGCTTTGATTTGCTTCTTTTGCTTCGCCATTTTTTGTGTATTCAATATCATCGCCTGTTTGATAGACCTGCACATTGGCACCATCACGCGTGAGCCAAAAAGCACGTTTGATGATATGCGGCTCCAAGCAGCCACCACTAATCATTCCAACCGAGCGACCATCTTCACAGATGAGCATCATGGCACCAGCGCGGCGATATGCGGAGCCTTCAATACGCACGACAGTTGCCAATACGGCGTCAACGTTTTGTTGCTGAGCCTCGCTTGCCAGCTTAAGAATGTCAGCAATTTGATTCATAACGCCTCTTATTTTATTTATATACGATAAATACTAAAGTTGTAAAAACCCGCCAATTAAGCGGGTTTTTGTAGAACAATGGATATCAAAAATTACTCTGGCATCTCATAAAGCAATTTGTCGAGGGTAATCGGAAAGTCATAGACTCTCACACCAACGGCATTATAAATAGCATTGGCAATCGCAGCCGCTGCGCCTGAAATAGCCGTTTCCCCGATGCCTTTGATATGCATAGGATTGGTGTAGGGATCATCTTCTTCTACTAAAATGACTTCCAATTGTGGTACATCCGCATTGACTGGCACATGGTACTCAGCAAGGTCATGATTACATAAACGACCATCGCGCTTATCATGAATGACCTCTTCCATCAGCGCTGAACCAATACCGAACACCATACCGCCATAACATTGCGAAGTGGCTGTCTTATGATTAAGAATACGGCCAGCCGCAAAGGCACCCGTCATGCGCTTAACCCGAATCTCACCCGTGACTTTGTGTACGGCAACTTCTGCAAAGTTGGCACCAAAAGACGCTTGGCGATGGGTTTTTTCATTTTTACCTGCTTGAATTTGACCTTTGGCACTGAGTTTTTGCTCGTCATATTCAGCGAGTACATCTACCAAAGCATAAGACTGAGCATCGCCAAAGTCATACTTTTCAGCAGCGGATTCTGATAATGTTAACCCTGCTTTTTCGGCAAGGGTGTTTTTTACACCTTCGGCCTTGTCTTTAATAGTCTCAATAGCGGTCTCAGTCCCACTAGGCTCATGTGTACCAACTTGTTTGATTTGACCTTGATCGAGCAGAATGGTATCAGAATAAAGACCGACTTTTTCTGCCAGTATGTCACGCAGTTGCTCACAAGCAAGATAAATACTACTACCAGAGCTTGCAGCACCAAAACTACCACCTGAGCCTGAGGCAGGTGGTAATTCGCTATCACCCAACTTCATCTCAATATGATCAATGGGTAGGCCTAATAAGTCGGCTGCTACTTGCGAAAACACGGTATAAGAACCCGTACCGATGTCTGTCATATCTGTCTCAATCACAGCCTTGACGCCAAGCGCTTTTGACTCATCAACTTGTAGAGTCGCTCGGGCTTCTGACTGCTGTAGTGAGTTACCGCGAGAAGAAGCCGCCATTCCTGTTCCTATCCACCAGTCGCCATCCAGTTGACTGGCAGGTTTGGTATTGCGCTCGCTCCAACCAAATTGTTCTGCACCTTGCTCCATACAAGCAAGTAACTGGCGCGTCGAAAACGGAATCTCTTGAGTAGGATCTTGCGTCGGCTCATTACGACGGCGCAGCTCAATCGGATCAATATCCAACTGGGTTGCCAACTCATCCATTGCACACTCAAGTGCGATCATACCCACCGCCTCGCCAGGCGCTCGCATGGAGCCCGAAAGCAATTGGTTCATATCGACCAGTTTGTAATTTACTCGGCGGTTTTCGCCGCGGTACAAGTAATGGGTAGACAAAGCAGAAGGCTCAAAAAAACCTTCACCTGGTAAGTTACTACTGATAGAGTCATGAATCAGAGTATTAATCACTCCCTGTTCATCACAGCCAATGGCAATGCGCTGACGTGTATTTGAACGCTTTACAGTCGCTTCCATAACTTGTTGGCGAGTCATGCATACCAAGATAGGACGATCCAATTCTTTGGCAGCAATGGCTGCTGCAATCGATTCAGGCGCGATTCCCAATTTGCTACCGAAACCGCCACCGACGTAATAAGAAATCATTTGGACCTGATCTTTATTAAGATTCAAGGCATCCATGACTTGCTGCTTGCATGATGCAACCATTTGATTGGATGTATACAAGACAAGTTTATCATCCTCCCAATACGCCAACGTAGCATGAGGCTCCATAGCAGAATTACTCTGATTTGGCGTATGATAAAAGCGATCAAGAGTAACAGGCGAATCTGCCAGACCTTGCTCTGGATCACCAGTTACCGCGTTTTTATCTGAACCTTCTTTTTCATTTACCTCATGAGCGCTGGACTGCTCTTTAGTAAAATCTAAGGCCGCCTGTTCAGTCTCGTTTTTATAAGTGACACGGATTGCGTTAGCACCTTCCCTTGCCGCTTCAAAAGTCTCAGCGACAACAACGGCAATAGGCTGACCATGATAAAAAATCTCGCTGGCGCCTTGCGTGGGAGCTTTGGTTTCAGTCCCTTGTTGTGGATTGCGCAAAAAGTGCTCAGGATCGCTCACTACTTTGATAATACCAGGGATGTTGTCCAAAGCGCTACTATCGATGCTTTCGACATGCCCTTTAGCGATTTTTGCACTGACTAAAACGCCATAAGCTTGGTTTTCGCGATGAATCTCTGCCGAATAAGGCGCTTGACCACTGACTTTCAATGGGCCATCGACGCGGTTCATTGGCTTGCCAACCAGATTGCTTGCTGTTTTGTTAAACAAGGATTCGACTGGCTTATCCATCGTCATTTTTTTGGTAGGTTCTAAGGGAAGTACTGAGTCCAATAATGACATGATTATGCTCCTTCGCCAGCTAATGCACGCTGAATGACTTGTTTTAATAGACGACGCGTTAAAGGTATCTTAAAGTCGTTTTGACCATTACCTTTGGCATCTTGCAATAGCAAATCTGCCGCCTGCTTTATGACTTCATTATTGCCATTTGTGTTCGTTAATAGCGTCTCAACTTCTTCATTACGCCATGGCTCAGTACCGATACCGCCAAATGCCAAACGTACGTTAGTCAGGTTGCCATTATTATCAGCATCTATGACGGCAGCGCAGGATACCAATGCAAATGCATAAGAGGCGCGGTCACGCACTTTGTCATAAGTATGCATACCATCGATAGGTGCTGGCAAAACAACGTGAGTGATAAGCTCGCCTCTTTCCAACACGTTTTCGATGTGCGGCGTATCTTTTGGTAAGCAATAAAATTCTTTAACAGGAATAGTACGCGTACTGCCATCTGCTTTAACTGTTTCGATCTTTGCATCGAGCAGACGCATGGCAACCGCCATATCAGAAGGATGCTGAGCGATACAGGCATCGCTGGTTCCTAAGATTGCAAGGGTACGATTCTCACCGTTGATAGCAGGACAGCCAGTACCCGGCTCGCGCTTGTTGCATGGGCTGTCGGTTTGATAAAAATAGTAACAACGGGTGCGCTGTAAAAAATTACCCCCTGTCGTGGCTTTATTACGTAGCTGACCTGTGGCTCCCGCCAAAATGGCTCGTGATAGTACTGGATAGTTGGCGATTACCTCAGGATGGGCTGCCAAATCACTATTACTGACGAGCGTACCGATACGTAATCCGCCTTCAACTGTCATCTCTACCTGCTCTAACGGTAAACGCGTCACGTCTACCAGCTTGATAGGTGTTTCAATCTCAAGCTTCATCAAATCTAATAGGTTGGTGCCACCAGCGATAAAAGCAGCTTCTTTTGCACTTGCTGACATGGCAGCTTGTTGTGGTGCATCAGCACGATCATATTCAAAACGTCTCATGAGCGACCTCCTAACGTGTTGGTGGCTTGAGTATTATTTGATGATTTACCAAGTTGCGTTTCGCTGGGCGGCGGTGACCAGATACCGGTCACTTGCGATCCTTGTGCTGCCTCTGTGTTCGACTTTGAAGACTGCTCAGCAACTTCACTTTCGAGCACTTGTGAGATGGCTTTAATGATATTGGGATAGGCTGAACAACGACAAATATTACCGCTCATGCGCTCAGCGATTTCTTGCACCAATAATCCATCAGGATTTTTTAGATCAGCAGTTACGTAGCTTGGCCAATTTTGCTTGACCTCTTCTATTAATGCGGTCGCTGAACAAATTTGGCCAGGCGTACAATAGCCACACTGAAACGCGTCGTGGTCATTAAACGCTTGTTGCAGCGCTGACAATGAGTCAGGCATGCCAATACCTTCAATCGTAGTGATTTCATCACCCTCATGCATGACAGCAAGTGTCAGGCAGGAATTGACCCGTCTTCCGTTGACGAGTATTGTGCAGGCACCACATTGACCGTGGTCACAGCCTTTTTTGGGTCCAGTGATTTGCAAGTGCTGGCGACAGACATCAAGCAATGTCGTGCGCGTGTCAAGATTATCGAGGGGATAATCCCGCTTATTAATTTTTAACGTCAAAGTAGACATGCTGGCTTCTCGCTGGCAGATGAACAGGAAAGAATGATCTTAAAAGAAAAATACTTACAAACGCTTCTTAACAGTTGCGTCGATGAATTGATTATGACTTATCGACTACGTTGTTTTGTTTTCACTTTGTAGGCATTAGAGTGTAGTTTTTAATCCCAAATACCATTTGCACAACAGTATTTTCCTTGATTTATCAATAGTTAGGCATTATGAAGGGTTTGTAGCACATATTATCGAAATTATAGATGTGCTATTTAGTCGTCACTTGGATTCCACTATCGTAGTGCCAACTTTTTTTTAATATGAATAGAACGGTAAACACTGTACGTTTTTAATAAAACGACAAAATCACTCACGCGAGGCATTATGGAACATACTCAAAAACCACTACGCATAGACATTGTCTCTGATGTCGTCTGCCCTTGGTGCGTCATCGGTTATCGTCAGCTGGATGACGCACTTAAACAAACGAATACCAATTACGAGATACATTGGCATCCATTTGAATTGAATACCAACATGCCAAGCGAGGGCCAAAATATGCGTGAGCATATTATTGAAAAATACGGATCTACTAAGCAAGAGTCTGATGCTAGCCGAGTCAGACTGAAGGAAGCTGGTAACGAGGTTGGCTTTGAGTTCAATTTTAATGATGACACTCGAATGCACAACACTTTTAACTTGCATCAGCTTTTGCATTGGGCAGAACAGCAAGGACATATGCATGAGTTAAAACAAGCATTGTTCACGGCTCACTTTACCCACAACAGAGACATCTCTGACATCCAAGTACTAGCCGATATCGCAGCAGAGATTGGACTTAATCGTGATGAAGCATTGAGCGTTCTTAAAGATCAACGGTTTGCTCAGGAAGTAAGAAACGCTGAGAAACATTGGCAACAGCAAGGTATTCAAAGCGTGCCAGCCATCATTTTTAATGAGCGGCATTTGGTTAGCGGAGCGCAGGGCGTTGATAACTACCTTAATATTTTAGAGCAGTTAGCAAATATGCCTGATTAAAAGTAGGACAAGCTTATAGCAGCAAAATACCACTGCTATACTGTTTTTTTATAAAAAAATGCTACCCCTTTATAGGAGTAGCATTTTTAATTTGTGGTTCTGATACGTTAGCTAGATGTTACTCTGCAAATTACTCTGCAAAATGCACCACAGAACGGATACTCTTACCTTCATGCATCAATTCAAACGCGTCATTGATGCCTTCTAATGGCATGGTATGCGTAATAAAGTCTTGTAGAGGAATCTCGCCCGCCAAATAGCGTTCAACATAGCCTGGCAATTCTGAGCGACCTTTGACACCGCCAAATGCTGAACCTCTCCAAACGCGACCTGTCACCAACTGGAATGGACGCGTAGATATTTCTTGCCCTGCCCCTGCCACACCGATGATGACCGATTCGCCCCAACCTTTGTGACAACACTCAAGTGCTGAGCGCATGACGTCGACGTTACCTATACATTCAAACGAATAATCAACGCCGCCATCGGTTAAGTCAACGATGACTTCTTGAATAGGTTTGTCGTAATCTTTAGGATTGATACAGTCGGTGGCGCCAAGTTTTTTGGCCAGCTCAAACTTGCTCTCATTGATATCAATGGCAATGATACGACTGGCTTTTGCCATCTCAGCGCCGATAATTGCTGATAGGCCGATACCGCCCAAGCCAAATATGGCGACGGTCGCGCCTTCTTCGACTTTAGCAGTATTCATAACAGCGCCCATACCTGTGGTGACACCGCACCCAAGTAAGCAAACTTCTTCTAATGGTGCTTCCTTGTTGACTTTGGCCAAAGAGATCTCTGGTAAAACGGTGTATTCTGAGAAGGTTGAGCAGCCCATGTAATGATAAATTGGCTCACCGTCTTTATAAAAACGCGTAGTGCCATCTGGCATAAGGCCTTTGCCTTGAGTTTCACGTACCGCAGAGCAAAGATTGGTTTTGCCTGAGGTACACATTTTGCAGACGCCGCATTCTGCTGTGTATAAAGGAATGACATGATCACCAACTTCGACGCTAGTCACGCCTTCACCGATTTGCTCGACGATACCGCCACCTTCATGACCCAAGATTGCAGGGAACACGCCTTCTGGGTCTTCACCAGACAACGTAAACGCATCTGTATGGCAAACACCGCTTGCCACGATTCTGACCAAGACTTCGCCTTTTCTGGGCAGCATGACATCCACTTCTTCAATCGATAGTGGCTGATTTGGCCCCCACGCAATGGCGGCTTTGGATTTAATAAATTTGTCTGACATAGGAATATTCTCTTTTTTAATTGATTATTTTTACGCAATAATTGTCGCTACAGCACTTAAGCAATGACCATTAGTTAAATACAATCTATTGGTACTTTTGATAGGAAACTTCTTATAAAGAATAAGTAACGCGGTAATAACTGCTTTAAATAACACGCTTTTAGCTTATCTTGCTTCTTAAGTGCAGGCAAGCTGAGATGCAGGAGCGTTTTTGCTATTTATCTTAATGGTTACTATTATAGTTTTTTCTGTAGAGATAACAATATGCTATATTTGCAAATATCTTTTACACAGAGGTAATAATCATGCGCTGGGATGGCATTAGTGAATTCGTTTACGTAGCTGAATACGAAAGCTTCACGCGTGCAGCAAAAGAGCTTGGAATATCCACCGCGCAGGTCAGTCGGCAGATTAGCGCACTCGAGAAGAGGCTTAGTATTAAACTCTTGTATCGTACTACTCGCAAGGTTTCCCTGACAGAAGAAGGCCGCGTATTTTACCAACACTGCCGCGGTGTGCTCGATGGCTTGGATGCGGCTGAGCAAGCGGTCAGTAACTTACAATCAAAACCTCAAGGTAGAATCAAACTGACTGCGCCTGTGACGTATGGCGAACAACAATTGGTGCCGCTGATCAATGACTTCATGGTGCAGTATCGCGATATCGAAGTAACCGCTTTTTTGAGCAATCAAAAGATCGATTTGGTTGAAGGCGGTTATGATTTAGCAATACGTGTCGGCAAATTAAGCGATTCGACACTGATGGCCAAAAAACTCAGTCGTCGTACCAACTTTGTCTGTGCAGCCCCCGCTTATCTTAACCATTATGGTACTCCGCGCACGTTGAGCGAGCTTGGTCAACATAACTGCTTACTTGGCACTCGCGACTATTGGCGCTTTATAGAAACCGGTAAAGAAAGGAACCTGCCAGTGTCTGGCACTGTGCAATATAACAGCGGTCATAGTTTGGTTGATGCAGCGCTAAAAGGGTTGGGAATTGTGCAATTGCCTGATTATTATGTGCAAAAGTATTTAAAAACAGGGGAGCTGGTCAGCATATTGGATAGTTATAGAGAGCCTGAGGAAAGTATTTGGGCAATTTATCCGCACAACCGTCATCTATCGCCTAAGATTAGATTGCTTGTAGATTATTTAGCAGAGCACTTAGTTTAATAAAACTTTGACAAGAATAGCTTTATATAGATTGCTCGGACAACGCGACTTGATGGTTCAATTCTATTTTTAGCTTCTTGGCACACTCGATAATTTTCTTTCTATCGGCGGGGAGCGCGCCATACTCAATCGCCGTCTCTCGCATTTGTACCGTGACATCATAGTGTGGATAGCTGGCATTGCGATGAAACAAGCGCTTGTCTACATCAATCAATGCCGCAAATTCATGCAACTCTTGCAGCGTATCTGCCAGCATATGACACCATCTGTGGCCTTTAAACTCTATACGTACAAAATCCACATATATCGCCATACCTTACCTCTCTTATTCGTAAAACGTTAGCGCAGTTCACGTATATTCTTTTTTAACTGCTCCAGCACTTTTTGATACTCAGCATCACTGGTATCCAATACGTTAAGGCGCCCATAACGTAACTGTCGATAGTCTTGTTGAATGGACACAATTTTAGCCTGTCTATCTCTTGTATCAGTACGACTTCCTTGACTCCGACCAGTTTGATTATCACTGTCTTGATTACTGACAATCTGAGGACTCGCTTGATTGTTTTGATCAATCGTTCTTGCCAAGCGTTCAAGCCAAGCCAATTGCCCTTCATTATCTTGTCGCGCCAGCAACTTATCTCGTTTACTGAGACGTTTTGACAGTCGCGCCAATGGTCGGTCTACTGGATGCCAGCGCTTGCGGCGACGTTGCCAGATGATCAACACCAAAATCACCATTACTATAATAGCACTCGTCGCCAACCAGATAATTTGCTCCATGACCGAGCGGATATTAAACCACTTTAAGAGTGAATCTGCTTGTTTACCTTGATCGTAGCCGACGACATCCTTTTGCCAATAGTAGCTGGCCTGATCTGACAAACGACGTAAAGATTGTAGCATTTGATACTGCTGATAATTGATTTGTGCACCAGCGCCATCACCAAACATCGACGCCCCTCGTGACTGCGTGAATGCATTCATACCTTGCTCTACGCGCTCAGGCGCCACAAAGCTTGTCGGATCTACACGTACCCAACCTTGACCCTCAAGCCAGACTTCCGTCCAAGCATGCGCATCCTTTTGTCGCACTTCCCAGACATTACCACCACGGCTCAGCTCTCCACCTTGATAGCCTGCCACAACGCGCGCTGGAATACCTGCCGCTCGGAGCATAAAGGTAAAGCTTGAAGAATAATGCTCACAAAACCCCGCTTTGGTCTCGAATAAAAATTCATCAATACGGTTGGTATTTAACCTCGGCGGCGATAGTGTGTAACGAAAATCCGTTTGGTTAATCCAACGCTCAATCGCACTTATATAGCGAATAGGATCTGACCCTGATTGAGCGAAGAGCTGCTTGGCCAGTATACGCGCTTGCGGATTACCGTCGGCTGGCAATGCCAGATTTAGCTGGCGTAGTCCTTCGTTCAAAACGGGATCGATACGCATTGGCGTAAACTGTAGAACATCGTAACGCAGCTGTTGAGTGACAGGCTGATCTTTTAACAACGTGAAGTCTGATGTCACACTAACGTCTGAGCGCTGCGAAAAAGGATAATCGAGTCCAAACAGCCAACTTTGCTGAGTGGGTTCTAGAACAATCTTATAACTTTCCGGTGATGTTTTTGCCTCATCAGGGACTGTAGCAAGCGCATTTTCTATCCAAACAGGCATTTGCTGTGACGGTCGCCATTGTCTTTGCTGCGGACTTGGCCGCCATGTGACACCATCAAAATCGCTAAATACCAATCCTCGCCAATAAAGCTCCTGCTGCTGCGGGCGATTATTTTCGAATTCCACACGAAATGCCAGCTCAGTAGATTGCCCCAAATTGGCAAAATCACCGGGAGACATACTGTCAGACACGCCAGTAGTCGCTTGCCCACTTGATAGCTGTACTGACCATAGTGGCGGCAGACGCGGAAAGAATAAAAACAGTACCACCAATAATGGCAATGCGCCGATACCCAAGACGCCGAGCGTACGTAGTCGACCCTCACCGCGAGTATTGCTATCATCATTTAGTGCAATGAACGCCAGTAATACAATGACTGCACCGACGACCACTTCTAGCGTTGTCACCAAGCCTTGATCCATCAAAAATAGCGCAGCAAGTACAAACAGCGATAAGTTCAGTACGACATAAGCATCACGGCGCTTATACAACTCCCAAAGCTTACTTATTAGGCATAGCACCAAAAATGCCACACCCATATCCAGTCCAAATGCTGTGCTATAAGTCAGCCACAGACCTGCCAGCCCCAATAAAAAGCCAAGCATTTGCATGCCTTGATACACGCGTTTTAAATGACGTATTTCTTTAAAACGTGCCTTTAGCCTTGGTAGCTGGGCGATAATACTGACTATCGCAAATCCTATTAACCACAAAGGCAAGTGAGCTGCATGAGGCAAAATTACAATCACTTGAGCGATTAATACCCAATGATACGCTGGTAGTGCCAATAATTTTCGATACCATTTATTTTCGCGGTTCGGTGTGGCATGAGATTTGATACGCCGACCTAATGCTAATTGCTCGAAACTAACAGAGCCGGCGTTAGAGACATCTCTAGAAGCGTTTGTAGACGGGGTTTTTATAAAGCGTTGAGAGTCTGTCATGGTGCTTTCGCCAATCTTAGCAAGCAGGTTTGTGCAAACCCGTCACCTTCACCCAGTGGTACAGTAGAGGGTCCGTCATTCGGTAAGCGCATTTTAAATGGTACACCTAATTGACCCAACGTCATCGCACCATACGCCAATTGGGCAAGCTTCTGCTCATGATGCGCAGCTGGCATATCTAGATAATCTAAGGTTTGCTCGTGACCGACAGGATCAGCAAAGTGCTTGGTAAACATGCCCTGTCCACGCGCAACATGTCCCCAAGAAACGCGCGCCAACGACTCTCCTTCTCTATAAGTGTCTAAGCGGTCAAAATCATCTTGACCTTGTCGATATTGACCGCCCGTTGGCAGATCTTCCAAGCTTGCTACTGAGTAATGCGTTTGCCAATCAAATACTTCTGGCTTCGGATAAACCCAAGTAGTCCGCGCAAAATACACATAAGACCATGCACGCATAATACCCAAAGGATAAACCGTTTTGATTGTCAATCTTGGCAATTCGAGCTGACCGCGATGATAGGTCTGCACAGGCAAATGAATGACTTGCTCATCTTGTAGCTGGGTGACAAGTACAGAATGTTGACTGTCTTCGTTGTTTTTATTTTTTTTATCAGCGCGTTTATTCGTTTTCTTATTGTGCTGATCAAAGGTAAATAGTAGTTGGCGTCTTGGTTGGCCACTATTATTACGTATGCGCAGAGACACCCAAGCTTGCGCACCTGCTTCTGTCATGGTCACTTCGAGCAAAGATACGTGTAACCCTGAAACATGAGCAAAGGTCACATGAAAACTGATCAGCCAAACACTGACTAGATAGAAACACAACCCCAGCACCAAATTGTTGCCATAGTTGATACCAGCGATAAAGGTGATGACCAATAGCACTGCAAACAACATACCTTCACGGCTAAAAAAAATATAGATATTGCGCAAATTGAGTGTCGCACTGTCACCTTTGGGCGCACGCGAGGCAAACCAACGACTTAATGCTGACGTTGCAGGAGCAGTTAAGGCTTCTGGCAAAAGTCTCATGATTACCCTATTATTCTTACTATCGAATTGAAAACACCACAAGCATTTGGGTTTTTAATGTACAACAGGAACTTCTGCCAAGATACGCTGTGCAATGGTCTGCGGCGCTTGTCCACCGCCCGTCACATGGGCTGGTACAAACCGCTGGCCCAAACGGTGATCCGTGACTGCTGCAAATACCGCTTGAATATCTTCAGGCGTCATCTCCATATGCCCCGACACATACGCATAAGCCTGTGCAGCGCGCTGTAGTGACAATACACCACGTGGTGATAGACCATGATACTCTTGACTCGCTCGAGTTTTCGCAACCAGACGCTGTAGATAATCTAAGACCACATCGGCAACATAAACTTGCTTGACCCCTTGTTGTGCCAACAACACCGTTTCTGTATCAAGCATTGCCTCTAAGTCTTTTAAGAGTTCGCGGCGATCTTCACCTTTTAGCAATTCGCGCTCTGCGGCAGGTGAAGGATAACCCAGTGACAAACATAGTAAAAAACGATCCAACTGCGATTCAGGCAGTGGATATACACCTGCCTGCTGTAAAGGGTTTTGCGTCGCAATCACAAAGAATGGTTGCGGTAAACGATACGTCTGCCCATCTTGCGTCACTTGCCGCTCTTCCATTGCTTCTAACAAAGCACTTTGTGTCTTAGGGCTAGAGCGGTTGATTTCATCAGCGAGTAAAAGCTGGGTAAAAATAGGGCCTGGCCGGAACTCAAATTTCAATTTGCTTTGATCATAAATACTCATACCCAGAATATCAGCAGGCAACATATCGTTAGTGAACTGCACTCGGCTAAAGCTCAATCCTAGCAACTGTGACAATCCTTGTGCCAAAGTCGTCTTACCCATACCTGGCAAATCTTGCAACAATAGGTGTCCACCCGCCAAGATGCCGCTGAGAGCCAACTTAACGGCTTCTGGCTTATCCAACACAATTTGATTCAATTGCAGCATCATTTGTGCGATTTTTTGCTGATTGTGGCGATAGTCGGTCGCTGAATGGGTCATAGTAATTTACTGGCTCACTTTTATAGGAGTAACGATATTAAATAAGAAATGCTCTTTACTGTCTTTTACTATGAATTATCTTCTACTATTGGTGCTGCGGCACGAAGCGTTGACAAATAAGCAATCAAATCCGTACGCTCTTTAACATCAGGCATAGGGTCTGAGAGCATCTTTGAGTCTGGCATGGCTTTTTGAGCATCAGCAATATAAGGATCAAGTGTTTTTGCATCCCATACCCAACCTGATTGCATCAACCCTTCACTATAATTGTAATCTTTTAGCTGAGCGGCTGGCGCACCATATATGTTCATCAACTGTGGGCCTTTTTTATTGAGACCAGCATTGAGCTGATGACACTGGCTACAGGCTTGTTTATAAATAGCCGCGCCATTAGTAGCGTCACCCTCAGTATACAAAGGTAATGTAACAGGTGCACGGTGATCAGGTGGCGTATGCTCACAAGCGGTAAGTAATAAAACAGCGGCAAAAATACCGCTTAATTGAAATCTCGTAAGAATAGACATTTTTAGCAATCTTTGGTTGAGGAGTGTCAGCTAGGATGAACGATATCAACCATAATGTAGAATGAAACACAGACAACGTAACATCAGTTATCCCTAACTGTCTGTAAAAACACAGCGTTGTCTAGGAGGGCCTAACCCAATAAACAACGCTTATAGAATAATTGTAATCTGTAGATTTTATGGTACGGGCCATAGTGTAACTATCAAAACTGGTATTTAATTTGCAATTTTTATCGTGCTGCTCGGCTCTTCTAAATAAAAGCCTTGCAAGTAGCGTGCGCCCACGCTCCACGCAACAGACATGGTTGCCGCATCTTCAATATAAGGCATAAGTACGTCGACATTGACCTCATTGGTACGCCCAATAAGAGACTTAACCGCCTCTAAATTGTCCGCTGAATCAATACCTTCTACATAACTATGAGCCAAACGCACCATGTCTGGCTGCACAAAACTGGCGATTTCTATCGATCTGGCAGAAGAGCCAAAGTTGTTGATACCCATCTGACAACTGACTTGACCCAGTGCCGAAAATTGATTTTTTGCTACCGTTAAATGATCTGAGATATCTTTTTCATTGAACTGCAATGTCAACGTGCCAGCAGCGCCGCCGACAGCTTTTATCAGTTGGCTGACCACATCAGGCAGTTTTTTATCAACCAATGAAGCACTGGTCAATTGCACCAGCAATCTGGCTTCAGGATGCGTTTTTCGAACCTCATTTATTTTTTTACAAGCATTGATTAGCACCCAACGATCTATCTTTTCGCGCAATTTGTGTGTTTTGGCCACTGCCATAAACTGATCAGGAGTTAGAACGGTGTTTTCGGCATTCGCCAACGGCAATCGTAGATAGACTTCAAAAAAATCGCTGCGATCATGAGTGATATCGTATATAGGCTGGAATGATAACTCAAAGCGATTATTGGCAATCGCATCAACCAAAGATTCAGCCAACGCATGATCATCACTATTTGCATGCTCGCTTGGATCGTACAAATGATAAGTACCACCATGATTAGAGGTTTCTATCATAATTTGATTAATGGCATGCATGGCACGCTCAAGCAGTATACTGGGCTCGGCTGTATTTCTCTCTATCTTGACGACACCAATACTGACCGTGGTACTAACTGTGCGTTTGTCCACTTCAATAAACATCTCACTGATGCGCAAGTTAATATGCTTGGCCAGCTTTTCAAGCTCTGATGTCGTTTTGTCTTCTACAAGAATGGTAAATGCCGTATCACTAAAACGGCTTACATGTCCGTCTGTTATCAGCTCATCTAACGTATAAGCAACCTGTTTGACGGTTGCATCCACTCCTTGTAAGCCCAGACTGCTATTAATTTTACCGACATTATCAAGCTGAATATAAAACAACGCTGCCGTCAGCAAACCTTGCTGCGCTTGCTGGTATACGATGGCTATTTGTTCTTCAAAGCCAAGGCGATTATCAATACCTGTCAAGCTGTCTTTACGTTCAGCCGCTGCTAAGCGTTTGGCCACTTCGGCACTGTTATTACTGTTTTGTTGAATAATGACTTGAGTAACTGGCTCACCTTCTAAGGTCGCTGCAGCCAACTGTAGCTTTGCTTCAAAGGTGCTACCATCCTTGCGTAAGCTTTCAAATTTAAACTCTACTTCTTGCCGACTGCCTTTATCGAATTGACGCAAAAACTGCTTGAAACCCTTGACGTTATCACCGCCTGCAATCAGGTCAATAATAGGTACACCGATGGCATCATTCATCGATTCAAAACCAAAAAGCTGAAGATAAGGGTCATTTGCGAAGATATGAATACCTTGATCTATATAAGCAACGGCACTTTTAGAGTTTTTGATCAAAACATTGGCACGTTGCTCTGCTTCAGAGATGACATGACGTAAGGTCTTGAGCTCACGGCGACTGCGTAAATTGTCATGCTGCAAACAAATAGACATCACCACTGCCATCTCTTGATCAGCTCTAAGCGCTTTGACCATGGTGCCACTAATAGTAATAGGCAATCCTTCGTCATTAAAGGCAGTTGTGGCCATCTCTTCACTCGCTAAGCAGATCATGGGCAGATCAATCCCTTGCTCTTGGACGATAGCCACCACATCTGTAAAGCTCATATCATACGCATTGCCAAATACCAAAGTATCCCAAGGTTGTTGCCGCAGCGACTTTAATAACTCCTCTTTGTCATCCAAAAACCCCAAATTTACGGTGTCATAATAATTTTCTAACAAGGATACAAGGCGCTCAGCATAGAGCTGATCGTCATCAATGACTAATAGATTTAAAGTGGACTGAATGCGCATAAGAAGCCTTTAGAATCTTGTGAACTTATTTTTATATTTTGCTTTACCTGTCATTATAGACAATAATTCATCTGGTTGCAGTTTAACTTACCTTCATCCTGAACTGGTGCGACTATTTAAACAAAAACATGAGCAAATTATAGTTTTGCCACCTCATATTGGCTAAATTCATCAGTGACCAGTAGTCTAGACCCCAAACGTAAAAGAGTTTGGTTGTTGTTGATACGCATGATTACTCTGTCATTTTTCTGAAAATAGGCCGTTGGCACTATTAATGTGCCTGTGGTTTTTAGCTGCTCGTTTTTACCAAGGATAAATGCTGGCACAAAATGTTTATTGCGGGTTTCTCTACCTTCTAAACGCAAGCCACAAGCTACTAATGTATGTCCAAGCACTTGCCAGTCAACCTCAGTCTCTTCGTTATCAAAGTTCAGCCAGCGAACTATTCCCATTGACCAATCAGTCGGCGCGCTCGCATCAGATCGGCAAACCAAAACCAAACTCATGACAGCCAGCGGTGGCGGAGCAGTCGATACCAATTCATCATTTTCATCATTAGCAGTCATTGCTTTCAAGTTGACTTTCTCATTGTCTACAATAATGGCATCATTCGCTACTGCTTCGGCACGGTTTGAGAGTGTTTGTGTGTCGTTTTTATTGATCGTCAATAGACTGCCTGCGTCTGTAGCCAGTTGAAACGTACGAAATAAGGATGCTTCATTATTACTACCCAAAGTCTCGCTGATCAATAGGCGGCGGCCATTCTGTTTTTGGCCGTCTGTATCATAATAAGGTCGCTGCTCCTCTGGCAGATCCTTCATTGCAATCAAGTTTGCAAAGTTTTTTGAACCGCTAACATGGTAGTGAATGGTATTAAAGCCTGTCATCAAAACGGCTTCTTTTTTGATAGGGAACTTCGTTGCTAGACTAGGTTTTGGCTGCAAATAGCGATACGCAATCATCATCGCTATTTTATTTAATAAGCAATATTCAACACCTTCACTCCCCTCTTCAAGCAAGGCTTGCCTACGTGTCTCAAGATGATCAACCACGGGCGTGAGTTCTATAAATAAGCACTGACAATGGTCCTCGTATGGATTAATGTCAGAATTGGCCGTCAAATAAGTGGGCGGATTATCGCTCTGCAAATCGACGAATACCCGTGTCTCCGTCCTTGGCTCTATCGTTGCGACGATATGCCTAGCCCATTCAGGCAACAAACGCTGTACAAGCAAAATATTGGGGCGCGGCATGGCACGTACGTTCAACAAACTGTGCAAACAAATTTGACAGTAAAGCTGATGCACCGTATTGGCATATTGAGTGACTTTAGTGAGATTGATCATACTCAAATTGGTATTGACTACATGGTGCTGATACGCAAGAGAATACAGCTGATTGATTTTGGCCCACAAGTAAGACGAGGGTTTTTGGTAACACATGGCATCTTCGACCATCAGCTTTTGGTACATGAGTAGCGCCTGGTAAATAGCCGTAGCAAGCGTTATTGAGGAGGCTCTATTGGTTTTAAAATAGCGTTGCCAGACTTTGCCTGTAGGATATTTTCGCTGACTGATGGGCAATGATTGTTTATGACATATCACTCTGTCATAAACCATTATGATGAGATAATAGAGTGATTTTACCTGAGCGGCATAAGCTATCTGCCCATCACTAAGCGCGCCTATTTCATAAATATAGTGTTGACGTAAAGTCGCGATGAGTTGATCTGTGGCATCTATCACTGTCGCTGTGAGTTTCAGACGTTGCTGCTCATCTATATTGGTGCTGCGTAATACGATGAGTATTTTTTCTAATTGCTCAGCTTGTTGTGCTGGCGTTTGAGAAGGCAAAATCGCCAATAGTTTGAGCAAATAATGCTCTTGACCATCAACTGATCGGTTCGATAGTGGTAACGGTGGCTCTGATAGCGACTCTTTAGAAGATAAGATCTCTTTAGAAGATAGATACTCTTGAAACGTTGATAAAGTGATCATCAGTATTCCTAGGAACTAAGGCATGTCCTCATCTTTATAAAATGAGATAAATTTTAATCAACAAAAAAAATCGCAGACAATATTTACATATTAATCAAAAGCTTGACACCATTTAGCATAAACTTAACCGTTTACGGTCTGACAAAATTACTATCGAACCAATTTGGGACATACCTAGCAGGACTTTTTTTGTATGTAACCACTTCAAAAATAGAATAGAACAAGCCTACTTATCTATTTGTTTTGTGCGCTTTACGCACTCACAACCCTTCTTTTTTATCAGTTTTTTAATATATCATAATGTCTTTATTAAGCGTTACTGTAAACGTCAACTGGTACCTTAAAGTGCCTATTCGGCAATTCTCTTACCAGCTTAGGAACCAAATATCCAGGCAATGCTGCTAGCAATGACCAGTAAAGCTCAACTGCCGATCGCTCATCGCTATCAAAGTGAGCGGCACCCGCTACCTTATCCAGTACGTGTAGATAATAAGGCAACACGCCAGCGGAGAATAAACGCTGACTCAGTCGTGTTTGAACCTCAACGCTGTCATTAATGCCTGCTAGCAAAACAGCTTGATTCAATAAAGTAATGCCAGCCGTGCGCGCGCGTTGCAAGTGCTCTGCGGTCAATGCATCAATCTCATTGGCATGATTACAGTGGATAACCATCACAATATGACAGCGACTTTGAGACAGTCTGTCCAATAACGCATCATCTAAACGTGCTGGAATGACCAATGGTAAGCGGGTATGCAGTCGAATGGTGGTCAACTGCGGAATGGACTCTAACGTATCCAACCAAGCAAATAAACGTCTGTTTGTCACGTTTAGAGGATCGCCACCGCTCAAAATGACCTCATTGATCTCAGGATGGGCAGCGATATAGTTAATGATATTTTCTTTTGCATCAGCCGTTGGCATATTGGCACTATAGTCAAAATGCTGACGAAAGCAGTAGCGACAGTGAATGGCACATGCGCCTGTAATGGTCAATAATACCCTTGACTGGTATTTATGTAGCATGCCTTTGACGGGGTTTTGCGTTTGCTCGCTCAAAGGATCTGATACATAGCCCGTTACTTTGATTTGTTCACGCTGATCTGGCAATACTTGTTTTAATAAAGGATCATTTCTATCACCCACAGTCATTTTTGCCACAAACGCACGCGGCACTCGCAGCTCAAAATGCTTAGGCACATAGACCTCTGCACGTAATGATTCAAGCTTTAGTATGCCAAGCAGCTCGTCGACAGAGGTAATGGCTTCGGATAATTGCGTTTGCCAGTTTTTTTGTGTGATTAAATGGTTTATCATGACAGCCTACTATCTGTGCCTAAAAGGCGATATTATACGCCCTTACGGTGTACCCTATCAAAGTATACCAGTTACCCTCTAAGCACTTGGCGTAACCGCAGCTTTTTGTATAGTAAGCCCTACCTATCATAATATTTACAACCCCTAGGAGTCTCTTGTGGCAAGTTTTTCTACTAATGAATTTAAAGCTGGTCTAAAAGTTATGCTCGATGGCAACCCATGCGCCATCCTTGAAAACGAGTTTGTCAAACCTGGTAAAGGTCAAGCCTTTAACCGCGTTAAGTTGCGCAACCTTCGTAGTGGTAAAGTACTAGAGCAAACGTTCAAATCAGGCGACAGCTTAGAAGCCGCTGATGTAATGGATACTGAAATGAACTATCTGTATAACGATGGTGAGTTTTGGCACTTTATGCATCCTGAAAGCTTTGAGCAGATCCAAGCGGACAAAAATGCAATAGGCGATGCGCCTCAGTGGTTAAAAGAAAACAGCAATGCACTGTGTACTATCACTTTGTTCAATGGTGCACCTTTATCAGTCACCCCGCCAAACTTTGTGGAATTACAGATCACTGAAACTGATCCTGGTGTGCGCGGTGATACTTCAGGTGGCGGCGGTAAACCTGCTAAGCTAGAGACAGGCGCTGTCGTACGTGTGCCATTATTTGTACAGCAAGGTGAAGTCGTGCGTGTTGATACGCGTACTGGTGATTATCAAACTCGCGTTAATTAATAATACTTAGTAAGCATGGATACTATTTATCCATGCTTCAATAAAAAAGCTGAACCCTTATCAAGCGGTTCAGCTTTTTTTGCGCTTACGATTACTATAATCACACGATAGCTACTACTAGCCCCCGTTATCAGCAACTTCTGAATTCCTACTCTTCTTCGTCCAATTGCTTTTGTATCAGCCAGTATTGTACCAATGCGTTTAATTGCTCTTGTTTAAACGGTTTGGTGCAATAATCCTGCATACCCACTTTTAAATATTTTTCGCGCTCACCATCCATCGCGTTGGCTGTTAAAGCAATGATAGGCGGCAATAAATGGGGTTCATAGAGTTCATGCAACTTAATAGTGGTCTGCACCCCATCCAAAATCGGCATATGATGATCCATCAAAATGACGTCATAACGTTCAGGCGACAACGCAAACATCTCAATGGCTTGCTGTCCATCTGTGACGTGCGTGACTGTATGACCGCTGTTGGTCAGGGCTTTTTTGGCAATAATGGCATTGACGGCATCATCTTCAACCAACAGAATATGACCTGCACGCTCATGGGTCGGCTCAACCAAAGTAAAATCATTCGTCTCTTGCCATGTCTCATATTGATTTTCATTGATAGTAGGTAGCGGCAACAGAACACTAAAAGTAGTACCGACTCCAACTTCACTATCGACATCAATATAGCCGCCCATCAAATCGACCAAAGACTTACAAACAGAAAGCCCTAGCCCAGTACCACCATAAAGACGATGTGTAAATTTATTTGCTTGATCATAGGCATTAAATATCGCTTCTAAAGAGTCTGCTTTGATACCCACGCCCGTGTCTTTGACTTCGATACATAAGGTCATGACTTCACGATGTCCATTCATACTGTTAGCAGTTTGGCCACTGAGATTTTGACCATTAGAAGCACCAGAAACCGCATGGTTACTTATGGGGCTTTTTTGAACGTCGTTATTACGGTGTGCTTGAATATTATGATCATCATGGTCATGACAATGACAATTTAACAAATGCTTGACATCGATACTGACTCGTCCGCCTTCACGAGTGAATTTAATCGCATTATTGACAAGGTTTGCCAAGATTTGTTTGAGGCGTACTGGATCCCCTTGTACATAAGGTGATAACGACTCAGTGTAGTGGTAATCTAAAATCAATCCGCGCTGACGTGCTTTCACCGCAAAAAGACTGACCACTTCATTACATAGTGCAGACAAATTGACTGGCACAGAATCGATGATCATTTTGCCAGATTCTACTTTTGACAAATCCAAGATGCCGTTAATGATTGACATCAAATGCTCATTAGACACTTTAATATTGTCTATGTACTCTTGCTGTTCACGGCTGAGTTTGGTTTCTCCCAGCATCTCTACCATACCGATAATACCATTCATTGGCGTGCGGATTTCATGGCTCATGTTGGCCAAAAAGTCTGATTTCATCTCGTTGGCATGTTTGGCATCACGCTGCTTGTCTTGTAGTTGCAAGGCATCTGCTGCCATCGTTGCAAACTGTGCCAGTATCTTCGCTTGCTGCTCACTAAAGTGATGATTGGCCTTCATGTCCATCAAGCACAAAGACCCCAAGCGGTAGCTCTTATTGTCCTCATACATGATAATCGGCGCACCCGCATAAAACCGCAAGTAAGGCGGTTGTGCCACCAATGGATTTTGGCTAAAACGACTGTCTTTGGATAAATCAGGTACGATAAAAACCTCGTTGGACAATACCGTATAATTGCAAATAGCAGCTTCACGTGACGTCTGACAAATATCACCGAGTCCGTAGCCTGATTTTAGATACTGTACTTCTTCATCCATGAAGGTGATGGTCACGACGGGCATGTCAAAAAATAACTTTGCAAGATCAATCAGCCGTCTAAATGCAGGCTCATCATTATTATTAAGCACTTGGTATTTTCTCAGCTTATTGATGCGTTCTGCTTCGTCTACCGCTACTGGGTAACTGTGTTTAGGTGAGTTGAGTATAGACAAGATAGACTCCCTTAAGTAATATCAGGCGCTAGATTTTGTATCCGCCTGTTTTATCAGCAACTGTAATGCTTCGCTTACCATCATCATTGCTACCACTGATGTCACTACCACTGCTGAGCCATAACCACCGCAATGTAATCCCCCCGTTTGACAGCTCTTATCTACCCGAGGCGGCTCTGTAGAATAAACGCATTTGATGCCGAACTTCTCTTTTAACGCACTGTTGATCCCTTTTTCATGACGCAACTTGTTTCTTAATTTTGCAAGTAATGGGTCTTGGTAGCTCTCCCGTAAATCACTTACTCTGATCTGACTGGGATCAGTCTTACCACCTGCCCCGCCAGCACAAACCAGCTTTAGTTTATTAAAGCGACAATGCAGCGCGATGGCCAGCTTAGCATTCATGTCATCCACACAATCTAATATAACAATAGGCTTGCCTTGAGCGGCGGCGTCTTTTGCTTCTTGACGGCTGGGCAACAGTGTCTCGACATTGTCTACTGTCAAAAAATCATCTACCAAATTCAGCGTGATTTTGGGGTTAATCTCACGCATACGCATCCCCATAGCTGCGATCTTACTTTGACCAAAGGTACTGTCGAGCGCTGGCAGTTGTCGATTGACATTAGAGGCGACCAATACATCCAAATCAATCAAAGTGATCGTCCCAACTGCGGTTCGAGCCAGCGCTTCTGCTGCCCAAGTACCAACACCCCCTACGCCAATGACATAAACGTGCGCTGCGGCAAACGTATCAACTGCTGACGTGCCATAGAGCGTTTTTGTGCCCTGAAACCGACGTTCATATTGTTCATTACTATCTTCATTGGTCTCAACGTTTTCTGGCGCCAAAGAAGGTTCGATAGCAACGGGTACTGTCATTGATTGCTCAAATTGTCGTGTTTCACTCATAACCAATTATATGCTCTTTTATTTTGAATAATATTAGTTGCGCTTACTTGAGTCACTCGTAACCCTATCTGTTATTCTGGATAAGTCCATGACGTTTGTAAAGCGGCGCAACTGTTATGCCACAATTGCTCAGCAAGGACAGCTGGCGGTACACCAAGTAACTCACTGAGACTCAGTAATACCCACGGTAGATTGGCTGGTACATTTCTATCGTGGATAGGGGCGTCATCATACTTGTAATCTGAGTCTTGACCAAGTACTGATAGATCATCCTCTTTTGTCTGACACATAATGGGCGTCATATCTGGACAGTCCGTCTCTATCACCAAGCACTCAATGCCATATTCTTTGACCGCTGCTTGAATGGCTAGGCGCAGTTTTTTGGCATTGGGGTTGGTCACTTGCCCTGTAATGCCAAGCTTAAAACCGAGTTTCACGAATGCCTTTGCTTCTTGCACACCACCACTAAAACTGTGCGCAATGCCGCCAAGCTTATGGGCGTCATACTCATGTGCTTTTAATATGGCTAGCACTTCTGCATGTGCCTTGCGAATGTGTAGCATGACTGGCAGTTGATGCGCCACAGCCATGTCCAGCTGCGCCTTAAAAAATCGCTCTTGCTTAGCAACCACGTTTGGCGCTTTCATAGCTGCTGTGAAGGTATCCAAACCGATCTCACCAATGGCAAGTGGGCGCTGCTCAGCCAACTTATTTGCCATGTCCCTGAGGTGATTATCAGTATGCTTTTCGATATAAAAAGGGTGCAAACCTAACGCAACATGAACGTTTATATGGGGCTCACTCTGACCATCAGTTTCTGTAGTAGAAGATTGTGGGAAGTGCTTAATTGATCGCTCAGTATCATACATACGTTCAAAGTGCTTGTATAAATACCCCACTAAGACCAGATGGCGCACGCCCTGATCATAAGCGTTATACACCTGCACGTCTCTATCGTTATCAAAAACTGGCGCATCAAAGTGTGTGTGAGTGTCAATCAGCGGATAGATGCTGGATAATTGCAGCTCATTCATTGTAGATATATGGTTATGGGTCATAAACAGACTCCAAAGTTATTATTTTTAGTAAATTATTTTATTTATTATAATCTTACATAAACATTCAAATTTATACTTATTTTGTCTGTGACTTTTTCTCAAAAAATAAAAAATATTATAATAAGCAAATCTTGAAACTTTCTATGAATATATAGTTGCTATTTATTCATCTTTTTCATCGTAGAAATATTGTTGTTACTGTCATGATCTATTTTATTGTTAGAGTTAGTAGCGTTTTTTGTATCACCCCGTTGGCTACTGCGTCTGGGAATTATTAATAATGCTGTTGCAACCCCGCCCAAGACACACCATTTTTTTATTTTAGTAGTATTCATTGCCAGTTTTACCCTTATGTTTCTATCGACATTTATTGTTCTTGTCTAACAGCATGCACATTTATTATTAGCAATTTAAAACACTCAGTCTAAAACAATCAATCTAAAAAACTATTCTAAAATGAGAGCCACACTCTCAATATAACGTCATTTTTAAAATAAATCGACTCTATAACTAGTATTTAGTATACGGACATACAAAAGTTACTGTGTTTATCTGTGTTATGAATACGCAAGCTAATGTACGGTATAGCATTTACTGCTTACACCGTACATTGGAGGGTCAACATAATAGAATGATGTCGCTTTATTAATGTGTTATGAAAAAAGCAAGTGCTCAAGACACTAGCGACTTAAGGGATAGGTGGTTATACCACTACTTGGAGCGTCTACCTTAGTGAAACCTTGAGGCGCCGCTTTTGGTTTTGGCGTCTGATCACGTTTAGGCACAAGCGGGTTAAGTGGCATCAACTCATAATCTGCACTGACGTTGCCGTTCCAGCCTTCCGTCCCGCTTAGTGGTAATTGCTTAATCGTACCGTTTTTATCAATGACCAACTGTAGGACGCGCATCTGATTGAATTTACGTTCCGTGACGCTAGCGACTGCACCGCCATCACGAAGAATGGTTGGCTGTAAAAATATGATCAGGTTGCTTTTTTGGGTCGTGTCATTGTCCGAGCGAAACAATCGACCAAGGACTGGCACGCTACCCAAACCCGGCACTTTTTGTTGACGCGTGGTGGTATTGTCACGCATCAAGCCGCCGAGCGCAATGGTCTGCTGATCATCGGCTAGAATCGTTGTATTGATAAGGCTCTTATTGGTAATCAAGCCACTCGCGTTGCCCGTACTGCCTGGTACTACTGACGAAACCTCTTGGGAGACTTCTAAGCGTACTGTGCCATTGTCGCCAATGTGCGGAATGACATTAAGATTGATACCAATGTCTTGACGGTCGATGGTTTGGAATGGATTGTTTGAATTGTTGCCACTGGTCGTAAAGGAACCCGTCACGAACGGCACGTTTTGACCCACTAAAATGCTGGCTTTTTCATTATCCAATGTCAAAATCGATGGCATAGACAGTAGATTGGCACTGGTAGAAGAATCCAGCGCTTGTAAGATTGCGCCATAAAACTCGGTGTTTCCTCGGCTGTCTTTGCGGCTATCGCCAATACCAATCAAAGCACCCGCTATTGAGCCTGCTGCTGCACTAATACCCGCGCCACCTGCCAAAGCAGCTGCTGCAAGCGAAGTCGCACTGGCGCCAACATTATTAAAATTGACCACACCATAGCCACTATTGGCATTACCAAGCGCCCATTGTACACCGAGCTGGGTTGCGTCATCTCCTGAGACTTCCACAATAGCCGCTTGAATCAGGACTTGCGCGCGGCGATTATCTAACTGATTAACCGCCTCTTCAATCTCAAACATCAGTTCAGGCGCCGCATTGACGATGACGGCATTTTGGGTTTCATCTGCAATGATACTAAAAGGACGACCACCCACAGTAGATCCACCCCCACCACTTGAACTTGGACTCGCCGCAATTGAATTCGCAGCACTGGTGTTAAGACCTGTTGTCTCACTAGTCAGAGCAGCGCCTGTGCTACTGGTATCATTCAATGATGCGGATTCTAACGAGGAGGCAGCGCTGGCACTATTGATAGATTGATTGGCAAGCAAGCCACGTAGCATCTCCGCAATATGACCAGCACTGGCGTATTTTAGTCGAAAGACGCGCAAACCACTCAAACGCCTTGATGGTGTCGTATCTAACTGATTGACCATCTCTTGGACCTTGGCAATCATCTCAGGACTGCCTTTAACCAATAGTCGATCACTGGACGTATCGGCAATGACCTTGAGCTGATTGCTGCTGCCGCCTTGTGCTTGCCCGCCTCCTGTCGTCATTACCAGTGAGCTGATCAAGTCCATCATGCGCTCGGCATCGACATGACGTAGTGGTATTACACGCAAACTGTCGTTAACGTTGCTGTCCAAATCACGAATCAGCTCTGTCAACTGGTTGAGACTCTCAGCGCGATCAGATAATACCAAAGCGTTGACACCCGGCACAGCAGCGGCATGGGCCGATTGTGGCATCAATGGGCGAATGACACCCAGCACTTCTGCCGCTTGCGTGTTGGTCAAATAAATCACGCGGGTAGCCAGTGTCTCACCCACACTATTACCGCGCAAATCTACAGCCACGCCGGACTGCTTGGCGACATTGTCTGGTACTAGCTTAATAGTCGTTCCTGAATTGATCGCCGCTACCCCGTTTACTTGCATCACACTCAAGAACAGCTGATAAATCTCATCACGGGACAAGGCTTTATTAGAGATCACCGTCACATTACCACTGATACGGGGATCAAGGACAAAGTTTTGATCAGTGATGGTGGCCACTTCATTAATAAAAGCTTTGATATCGGCATCTTGTAAGTTGACCTTCCAGCTCTCAGCATTAGCAAGACCTGTACCAGCAGCCCACAATGGCACTGCAAGGCAAAGAGGACGACACAGTCGCATCAAACGCTGCAAAATATGGTGCAAAGGCGTAACTGAAAAATTATGAGAACTTACCATATTGATGATTACCTACAGTGATGTCGCTTAGGATGTACTGGGTTTATGATGTTCTAAGAGTATTCGGTGAGCGCATGGCTTACCGTAACACCAGCCAAAGTCTTACTTATTTTAAATAAATTTTCTAGCCTATGTAATCTGTCTAAAATTGCTGACGAATGGTAATGACTTGCTCGCCGCGTCGCACTTCTATTTGTGCCTCGCCTGATTGCTGTACCTGTTGTAGCACACCTGCATCCTGTGCAGGATTGTTGCCGACGCTTTGACCATTTACTGTTAGCACCTGATCACCTGGTTCAAGTCCCAATCGGTTACGCAGTTTAGCTGGCATTGCTGCCGTCACCTGATAGCTCTCACCTGAGGCCATAACACCCATTCTGCTGAGGTAACTGGCTGGGTTTTCTTGTAACGCTGTGACAGCTTCTTCGATAGCGGATTGCGGACTGCTCTCACCACTAGTCTCGGTTGATTCAGGATTGGGGTTCGGGGCCGTTTGAGGAGCGCTAGGCAGCATGTTGTTGTCCGGTAAACGCTGATTGCTAACGCCATTCGCTATCATATCGCTTTGATCTAATGGCATGGCTTCTGGCATTCTAATTACTGTTTGTTTATCACGGGCATCAGCGATGATAATAGCATTCCAATCAACCGCGACAAGCGTATAGTCGCTGTCTTTTAAACGATCGCCAATGCGATAATTTTTTACTTCACCGTTGACATCTAGCATGGCTGAAGACAGGCTCTCTGGTATGGCCAATAGCACACCTTTCAAACCGATATTGGGTGGCGGCTGAACAGCGGCGACCACCGGATCAGGATCAGCAAAAATAGCGAATAAGCTACTAGAATCATTACTAGAGGTAGTGGTGTTTTGCAGAGGTGCTAATGGCAATGCAGGTGCTAATGGCGCCGCCAATAATAACCACAGTAATCGCGCCGCTGTCCAGCACAACCAAACCATGGCCAATAATAACAACCAACCTGAGAAGCGATTGAGTACATCAAGCACAGGTTTTAGACTTGTAGAGATGTTTATCATCTAACGCGTCCCCAGCCCAGCGAGCAGCGGCTGACGCACACTGACAACGGGTGTATCTTGGGGCGCTTGCCCTTTGTATTCAGGCATATTTTCTAATAAACGCTGGGTCAAACTGACATCCAACATGTTATCGCCATCGAGATACAAGTCGCCTAGACGCTTATCTTGATTATTGAGCAAATTGACATGCAAAAGATTTTTATTGTTTTTCTGTTCTGCACTGAGTTCAGCGCGCATGGCTGGCATCGTGATATAAAACACCTTACC
Source organism: Psychrobacter sp. AOP22-C1-C5 (assembly GCF_052378885.1). Classification (NCBI taxonomy): domain Bacteria; kingdom Pseudomonadati; phylum Pseudomonadota; class Gammaproteobacteria; order Moraxellales; family Moraxellaceae; genus Psychrobacter; species Psychrobacter sp. AOP22-C1-C5. The sequence continues at coordinate 225,200 of NZ_JBQSYC010000002.1, forward strand.
GCCACTAGGATAGCCGACTTCGCCGCCAACCCACGTCAATTGACCATCCGCTTGGCTGAACCCAGACGAATCTTTGCTTGAGTCATTATCCGTAGTATCTGAACCAGACTGACGTTTGAGTGAAACGTTGTTGACTTGAATCGGTGTGCTGGGCAATTTCCAATCGACCACACTGGCCAAAGTCTCAGGGGCAATCTTACCGCTCATATTGGCCACTTGCCAAGAGTCGCTGCCTATTTTGACTTGGCCATTTAACCGAGTTTGTTCTGACTGGATATCAACATCTGCACCAAGCTTACCCAAAAATAAATGCCACGGTTCCCACGACCACTCTGCTGTGCCTGTAAGGGGCGTCGCTGAAGATGGCATCTGCCAAATGACTGAACCTTGCCATAGATTGCCAGACACATGCTGCACATAGGGCGTATCAGGGGCATACTTCTCCACTAGCCATGCCGCTGGCATTTGCAATACGGCAAATAATGCAAATAATATGAGCCCAACCAGCCACCATAGCTTGCGAGGGTGTTTATGAGACGATGCAGATAGTTGGGGCACAGTTGCATAACTCTTCTATGAGACAAAAACGTCATTATCATAACAAACAATGGCATACAGATGACAGAAAAAAAGCCAGTATCTTTTTACCAAAATACTGGCAATAAAGATACTGGCTTCCGTCTACTGTTATAAGTACTTATAAGCACTAGGTCTGGCTGCAATAAAGATTATTAATTATATAAAGCGTTATACGTAGACCTTACAAATAAAGTAGCGTTTGTTCTTTGCATGATTGAAAAAGGCTTATTTAGATAGCGAAATCTTCAATATCATGACCTGCATTTAATGCTTCAACCAACCAAGTAGGTTTGCGACCACGGCCTGTCCACGTTTCTTCGTTGTTATCGGTATTGCGATACTTGATACTGCGCTTTTTCTCAAGCTTTTCGCCAGCTTTCAAAATCTCTTCGATAGTTGCATTACTGTCTTCTGAAATTTGTTCAAACTGCATATAAGCATCATACAAACGCTGATGTTGTTTTTTAGCAATAAGTTGCTGGGCGTTTTCAGTGATGGCGCGTAGCTCATCTACGTTCAAACTGTCTAAGTCGATTGCGTTATTTTTGCTCATGGTAAATCCAATTGTAATATAAGAGATATAACCTCAATAGATATATTATTAACTATTAAGTACTAGTGTTATTTACTCATTTGTCATTGAATAAAATTATGAATCAATGGCACTTTCAAATGACTAAAAATCATTAGTCATAGTTTTTATAAGTACGTATAATATAAACAAAAATTTATGATAAATCAATAGTAGATTATTATTTTTTTATAAGTAGTTAGTAGACATTAAAACCGAATAAGTAAAAATTATATTTATTGATCGATTTTATGACGTATTATTTATTTTTTAATGTCAAAAAAAACATCATCTACAAACATTTATTTATAAAAATAATTTATATCTATTGATAAAAATAACGATTTAAAAATTCAAATAAAAGAAGTCTGTTGCTTTATGTACAGACTTCTAAAAATCAAATGGTCATCATTTTTTTAAATATAGATATTAAGCATTGAAATCATTATAAGGTGATACTTACTTTTATCTACACAGCGCCCATACTATTTTATAAATAGTATGCTTTTCAGTAAAAAACTTTCTCATTTTAGTCACGTTGATTACTAAGCTCAGTCATCAAGTTTTGGGCTGACTTGGCACTCAGTAAGTACGGATTAAAATCGATCGTGGTGGAATACTTTAAGTAAATAGCAGCATTTTTTTCAGTCGGTGAAGCATAGTTCATTGACCATTCAGGCCATGCTCTGTGGGTTAATTCCCGAGTTTCAATAATCTGTAAATCATGATGTCGCTGATCGCCAATCAAACTATAAAGCAGATGGTTAATTTGCGCTCTTGGACCTTCTACCGTTTGCAAAAAGTAGTCTTTATTAAATGTCAGCATGCCAGTAATACCGTTAACCGCATTATTTACTTGTGCTTGTTGCAAGATTTCGTTGAAGTCTTTAGCAGATACGTTTGGATTGGCGCGGCTAGCGTATGTCATGCTCATTAAAATATGTGCATCTGAAGTCATTGGTTTCATATTTATCTCTTATAAAAGTGTCTGGGGCTTGATAGTTTTTATAAACGCCAATTAACCAATAGAAAACCAAGATTTCTTCTTATTAGAGGCAGTAACTACTTCCCTCTCTTGAAGTTCTGATAATGTCTCAATCAACATTATAATTTGATTGGTACTCATTAGATAAGGATTGAACTGAGAGCCTGTTGAAAACTTAAGCGCCAAGCCCTTGTTTTCATCACTTGGAATTAGATACTTCATTGACCACTTATTCCAGTGACGCATCTCAACTTCACGGCATTCGATAATTTGTAATGCATAATGCCGATCGTCTTGGACCAGCTTTCTGAGCAATTCATTAATGACAGGTCTTGCTCCTTCAATACTTTGTAAAAAGTAATTATGGTTAAACACCAATGCACCAGTAATGCCATTACGCTCGTTGTTTTCTTGAGCTTGCGCAAGGATACGAGTCACTTCGCCATTGGGGTTATTATCGTTATAACGACTGATATAGGTCAGACGCACAATAATATGCTCTCCATGCAGCATTCTGTGACGATTTAATTCTGAAAGCTCAACTGATTCCATAAAACACTCCATTTAGTTTGTGAGATTGTCCAAACACGACCGTTCAGCTCTTTTTTATAACCCAGTAATTACTGCATCAATAGTATGGATATTAGTGTTGGATTTTCTTAATAAACACAGTCATTCCACGCGCCAGATCTCCATTACTGGTACTCTGTATTTCTTTTACTAACCTTAATAAATGTTGGCTATTTTCACATTGTTCTAGCATGAGCAAATACCCCCACGCCTCTACAGGAGGTGCATTTTTTTCGATAAAAGTAGCCAAATCTGATTTGATCGTTTCATAATCGTTATAGGATCTTTTGCCTTTAAAAATATTCCCTATTGAGCTTTTACCAATTTCTACTATTTTGCTCGTCTGCCTATCATTGAATGTACGATCAAACTCTTTCTCAATATTGACATCAAGAGCGGGTGGCGCTGCTTGAGGATCAATCATTTGAGAGGTCGCTTGTTGAGAAGGCACTGGTTGAGAACTAAAAGCGGCAGAAGTCGTCTTGGTCTCAGCGACAACTTCAATGTACTCAAGCTCTAACAGAAGCTCTAAAATTGGCGTTATGCCACCAAAACCAGCAAACATTTTGCTTTGGTCAAGCGTATCAAGGTAACTTCGATAATCTCGTTTACCATCAATCATAATGAGTAACGTTCTTGCTTCTCGCGGCAATATACCCTGAGTTTGTGATTTTACTTCTTCTCTACCTAAATCGCTTTTTTGAAATACATCGTCATAATTCATTTTTTGTACCTAGCAATAACAGTAAGGTGGGCACCTTCACTATGAGCTGCCGACCAAATGAATTTTTATGTTTAAGGCCAATGAACGACCAAACTCTAACTTTTTTGACCATCAAAAATGACTTTAGCGGAAATTCCAATCTTTAATATCATTTGGACTTTTGATTTGAATGGAGTATATCAACCACTTTAAATAGACGCCTAGTACTAATTGAAACCAATAGAACAGGCGGTTGATATAGGGTATGAAGGTAGTTTTTATAAAATTTAAGACAAGATGTATCGTATGACATTTATAAATCGTTATTAGATTACTTATAAAACTTACTATTTATTAATATTTTGCTTTTTCTAAATAGTTTGATAATTATTTGTGAGGAACAAGTAGCAATTAGCAGTAATCGTCGAAATAAAAACAAACAAACGTTTTATTTTTAACCAATTTTAGAATGAATTTTATATATACTGTCTTTATCTAAACTATTTATTTAATGCAATTGCATAAAAAATTTTAAAGATAATATTTTATATTACTTATCAATAGGCATTAAAAAACTCTGCCGTAGCAGAGTTTTTATGTTTTTTCACTCTCTAAAAATAACTAACCCCCGTAATTACGGGGGTTAGTTATTTTTATAATTGGTTTCAAGTATATGATTTAGAACGGGATATCGTCGTCTACGGGACCATCTGGCATGGCAGTAGGCTTTTGCTGTGTCGGTTGATTGAATTGGTTTTGCTGAGCGGGAGCGCTTTGAGAATTGCTGAAGCTGTTTTGGTTATTGCCTTGTACCATGCCTTGAGCAGCAGCGCCTCCAGCTTGATTGTAGCCACTTTGCTGATTGTTAGACTGCTGACCAAAGTTGTTTTGGCCACCTTGATTGCCATAACCGCCTTGCCCTTGGTTTTGACCACCAAAGTTACTGCTGTCTTGGCCGCCAGTTTGGCCATCTAACATTTGCATTTGCTCAGCACGAATCTCAGTGATATAACGATCTTGGCCGCTTTGATCTTGATATTTACGTGTACGCAAACTGCCTTCGATATAGACTTTGCTGCCTTTACGCAGATATTGGGCTGCAATCTCGCCCAAACGATTGAATAATGAGATACGATGCCATTCCGTCGCTTCTCTTTTTTCACCACTTTGTTTGTCTGTCCACTGCTCTGATGTCGCAACCGAGATATTGGTTACGCTACCGCCATTATTGAATTGACGTGCCTCAGGGTCTGCTCCAAGGTTACCGATGATGATAACTTTATTAACTCCGCGCATGGTGTCGTCCTTCTTCTTATGAATAATCTGATGAATCGTTATCTGATAGCAATAATGCATACTATCAACAATACGATTTTACTTTAACCAATTTTTGTTTAAATATCTAGGGGGCGCTGTGCCAAATGCGACAGCGCTTGTCGTGAATCATCTGTTAATCGTGTCTTGTCTAACTTTAAATAAGCAACCTGCTCTTTTGCCATAACCACCAATTCATCAACCCCATCTACCGCCAGTATTTGACGTGACCAGTCTTGGATATTGATGTTTTTGGGAATAGTGACTGTCGTACTCGATAAGTAGGGAGGCTGGGCAATAGGAATAATAAGAAGCAAGGCTGCGCCCATAATGACTGCCAATATGCCCCATGCCAGCAGATTGGACTGACTAAGTAATAGCCCGCCCATTGCACCGCCAACAAAAGCACCCAAAAACTGACTGGAGGAATTTAAGCCCATCGCTGTCGCTTTATTAGCAACAGGCGCACGCTTGGATATCCATGAAGGAATCGTGGCCTCCAGCAAGTTAAAACCCATAAAGTACAACAACAAACCTAAGATAATGCCCACACCGACCTGACTGCCAAGCGCAAGTAATACCAAAGAAACCGTCATTAATGCCAGCGCGCCTAAGAAGACTTGGCGCATTTTACGTTTTTTCTCAGCGATGATGATAAAAGGAATCGCGATGGCAAAGCCAATGAATAAAAGTGGCAAGTACACCATGCCTTGCTGACGCACAGATAAACCCATTACCTCACTCAGCTGATGCGGCAAAATGACAAATATCGCCGTCATGGTAAGATGCAGAGCAAAAATACCGATGTGCAAACGATTCAAATCGCCTATTTTGAGTACGGTCGCTAACTGCTCACCGATCGATTTGTTATCTAAATTGTGCTTAAGCACTCGTAGCGGTGTGGGCACCATCAATAGCAATACCATTGCCAAAACCGCAAAGCCCGCGGTCAACCAAAACAGTCCTGAGATACCGAGCGAACCTACCAGTAAGGGGCCAAAAGCAAAAGCGAGCATAATGGAGGTTGCAATAGTTAATCCCATTGTCGCCATCGCTTTGGTGCGCATCTCTTCACGCGTCACATCTGCCAATAACGCCATGAGCACCGCAGATACCGCGCCACTGCCTGCCAGCGCACGACCAATAATGACTTCATAAATGTCTGTTGCATTGGCAGCGATGATACCGCCCACGGCAAATAAGATTAAACCCAAAAAGATAATGGGTTTACGCGGGAACTTATCAGCAGCGAGGCTCATTGGTATCTGAAAGATGGCCTGCCCTAACCCATAAATACCCACTGCTAAACCAATCAAAAATGGTGTGGCATGCGCATAATCGTTACCATAAACAGAAAACACAGGCACAATCATAAACAAGCCAATCATTCGCAAGGCAAAAATACCACCGACCCCGAGGATTGCTCGCCTTTCTACGCTATTCATACTTGCCTCACTGATTGATCATTGCTGGTTTATCGCTACTACATTTTGACTATTACAAACCTATGGTCGTTTATCACAACTGCGCCTCAATTGACCATTACAGCTCTATCAAGGCATCGGCCGTAAAATCAGGCCCCCTAGTATAAGACATTCGCCATCATGTTGCCGAAACTTTTGTCTTTTTGCGACATCCTAACCCACACCTGCGCTCTCCCATAACTATACCGCACTAATTTGTTACCAAGTGCATCTGATACCACATCGTACCTTGAATAATGCGCCCATCATGACAATAAAGTAAGGCGTCTTAAATATTATTGCCCAATAAGATTTGTGACAAATGCCTCGATAAAATGACAGTATCTGACCAAATCTATAACAGACGATACCTGTAACTTAACGCTTATTTGATTTAGATTCGCTTAGTAAAATAAAAATTAAAACACGTAAATCATTATCCACGCTTTCGATAAATCACTTAACACATCTCAATTTACCTTTTTTAAATTTTAGTCATTCTTTTAAATAAAATTTTAGCAAATAGGAAACCTATAACCGATGGCACATGACCATATCGCAATACGTGGTGCTCGCACCCACAATTTAAAAAATATCGACTTAGACATTCCCCGCGACAAGTTCGTGGTGATTACTGGCCTATCTGGCTCAGGCAAATCCTCATTGGCATTCGATACCCTTTATGCTGAAGGACAACGTCGCTATGTCGAGAGCTTGTCAGCTTATGCGCGTCAGTTCCTCTCACAGATGGAAAAACCTGACGTTGATAGTATCGAAGGTCTGTCCCCGGCGATTGCCATCGAGCAAAAATCCACCAACCATAACCCGCGCTCAACGGTTGGAACAATTACTGAGATTTATGACTATCTGCGTCTGCTCTATGCGCGTATCGGTACGCCATATTGTCCTGAACACGGCGAGCCAATGGTTGCACAATCGGTCACTGAAATGGTCGATCAAGTCATGGCACTGCCTGCTGATACCAAGATAATGATTTTAGCGCCTGTGATTCGTGAGCGTAAAGGCGAGCATACCGTCTTGCTTGAGCAACTGATTGGTCAAGGCTTTGTACGTGTGCGTGTTGATGGTGATGTTTATGATACCGATGAGCTACCAACACTCGATAAAAAGAAAAAGCACACCATCGAAGTCGTGGTCGACCGCTTCAAAGTTCGTGACGACTTAGGGAACCGCGTCGCTGAAAGTTTGGAGACAGCCCTGCGTTTGGGTCAAGGAATTGTGACGTTGCATTTTATGGATGGCAATCCAAAAGGCGGTGACGACAATCAGGTCATGTCATCAAAGCACTCGTGCCCAGTCTGTGATCGCGCTGTGCCTGAGCTTGAACCGCGTATGTTCAGTTTTAACAACCCATACGGCGCGTGTCCAAGCTGTGATGGTTTGGGTAAACGTCAGTATTTCGCTGCTGAAAAGCTCATTACTCATCATGAAAAATCGCTCAATCAAGGCGCGATTAATGGTTGGGATAAGCGTCACGCCTACTATTTTGGTTTGCTCTCAACCGTATGCAACCATTTTAAGATTGACATGGATGCGCCATGGCACGATCTGCCAAAAGCACAGCAAGACATTTTGATGCACGGCTCTGGTAAAGAAAAACTGACCTTTAACTTTACTGATGAGCGTGGCCGCAAAACCAATAAGACTGTGCCGTTTGAAGGTGTATTGCCTTATTTAGAGCGCCGTTATGCCAAAACACAAAGCAATCTGGTACGTGATGAGCTGGCCAAGTATTTGGCGGATACCACCTGTAATGTCTGTGATGGCGCACGTCTTAACGAAATCTCGCGCAACGTGCGCGTCGATGATCAGACCATTGCCGAAATCGTTAAGTTGTCTATCGGTGATGCGGCTGACTATTATAAAACGCTTAAAATTAGCGGTCATAAAGGTGAAGTCGCTGAAAAAATCTTTAAAGAGATCAATGAGCGTTTAAACTTCCTTGTGAGTGTTGGTCTTGATTATTTGTCGCTTGCCCGCTCTGCCGAAACCTTGTCCGGCGGCGAAGCCCAGCGCATTCGTCTTGCCAGTCAAATTGGTGCCGGTCTCATGGGCGTCATGTATGTGCTTGATGAGCCGTCCATCGGTCTGCATCAGCGCGACAACGATCGCTTGCTAAAAACCTTAACGCGTCTGCGTGACTTGGGCAATACCGTACTCGTCGTTGAGCATGATGAAGACGCTATTCGCCAAGCGGATCATGTCATTGACATCGGTATCGGTGCTGGCGTACACGGTGGTCACGTTATCGCGCAAGGCACCATCGACGACATCATGGCAAATAAAGAATCGCTCACTGGACAATATATGTCTGGTAAGAGACAGATTGAGATTCCAACGGTTCGTCATCAAGCCAAAACCATCGATATGGACGTCAAAGGTAAGGCCAAAGCCAAAAAAGTACCGATGAATATTGAGCTAAAAGGCGCATCTGGTAATAACTTACATGATGTCGATCTGACAATACCAGTTGGTATCATGACCTGTATCACGGGCGTGTCTGGCTCAGGTAAATCGACCCTTATCAACCGTACGCTTATGCCATTGGCAGCCACGCAGTTAAATAATGCCTCAACGCTGATCGCGGACAAGCACGATAGCATCAGTGGTCTTGAGCATTTGGATAAAATGGTCGATATTGATCAAAGTCCGATTGGTCGTACGCCGCGTTCAAACCCAGCCACCTACACAGGCGTGTTTACCCCTGTCCGTGAAATGTTTGCGCAAACGCAAGAAGCGCGCGCTCGTGGTTATAAGCCTGGTCGCTTTAGCTTCAACGTCAAAGGCGGACGCTGTGAGATGTGTCAAGGCGATGGTCTCATCAAAGTTGAGATGCATTTCTTGCCAGATATGTACGTGCCGTGTGATACCTGCGAAGGTAAGCGTTATAACCGCGAAACCTTGGAGATTCACTACAAAGGCAAAAGCATTGCCGATGTGCTTGATATGACAGTAGAAGATGCCACTGAGTTCTTCTCAGCGATTCCAGCGATTTATCGTCGTCTGCAAGCGTTGATGGATGTGGGTCTTGGTTATATTCGCTTGGGTCAGTCTGCACCGACGCTATCAGGCGGTGAAGCGCAGCGTGTCAAACTGGCGCGTGAGCTTGCCAAACGTGATACGGGACAGACGCTCTATATCTTGGATGAGCCAACGACTGGCTTACATTTCCACGATATTTATAAGTTGCTGCATATCCTTCATACTTTACGTGATAAAGGCAATACCATCGTGGTCATCGAGCATAACTTGGACGTGATCAAAACGGCGGACTGGGTAATCGATCTTGGTCCTGAAGGCGGTAAAGGCGGCGGCATGATTATCGCTGAAGGTACACCTGAGGAAGTGGCAGAAGTGAAAGGCTCATATACGGGTGAGTTCTTAAAGCCAATGCTTGAGCAAGGCATGAAAGACGTAAGCTAATAAAAGTTGGTGAGAAATTGATAAAAGGCTACTCTTTAAGGAGTGGCCTTTTTTTGTGCTTTAGAATAATATCGATTATTCAACACTATATAATAAAGGAGTTTTCATGTGACTGAAGCTGAGCTGACAAATGGTATTAACAAAATTATCTACAATAATGATATAGATACTGCTATTAACAATTTAAAAGGATATATGCGACTTCGTTACGGACATCCTGTTCTGTGTGAAAACCTTGCCAACTTGTATATTGAAAAGAATGATTTTCGTCAGGCTGGAAAGTATATTTTCTATAAAGAAAATCTATCTAAACAGGATAAAGAAATACTATCCGTTTACTTTAAGTATTTTGGAAATAATAAGATAAATATTTTAAAAGACTTAATAGCTGAAGGTACAAAATCACCTGTTCGCATAGACTATGATGTTAAAGTTGAATTATTCATCATGATGAATGAGGTGAAATCTGAAAACGGTTTTCTACCCAAATTTATGTGGAATTGGTATTACCATTTTGAATCAAAATTTAAAAAAGATAAGAGTTATAGTCAACTCTCTCAATCAAAGAGAAGATAGATTTATCAATTTTAGCTCGTAGGTTAGATTGACGAAGAAAATCCAACAATTCAATATTACGCAAAATTATCTCGTCAAGTATTGCATCCCAATACCAATCTACTCATCATCATACTTATTTTTCAAAACTGCAATTGCCTTTAAAACCTGCTCGCGATTTTTGGCAGCTTTAAGCCATTTTGGCAAACGACTAGCTAATGAACTATTCACCCAAGTATCTATATTTGGATTACGTTGCCTATGTTTGGCTGATACGAAGTCTTCCAAATATTCTAAATGACGCTTGTTGAATGCCCACAAGCTCTGACCTGCACAATCGGTTTGCAACCATAAATTTGCGCCAAAATAACTATCCGTTGGATTTTCCGCGCCCCAATAGAAGGTTCTCTGCTCAGCTAATTTTGCTTGGTTGTAGCCACAACTTGGACAACTCAATCGAGCCTCATCATTGTATAAGGTAACAACGGCTTTAGATCGACATTTTGGGCAGCAAACTAGCGTAGGATCATCTTTGGTAGGCGTGCTAATAGGCAGTCTATTCTCCTCATTTTCTTGAAACCGTTGTTTATTCATGGCGTTACCGTAATGAGAAATAGATTGCAAGCATTTATGCGTGAACACAACTGCTCGGCGTCATACTTTACCCAATGTTATATGGTAAATTTAACCCTTCGCTATCAACCATGTGCCAGCCAACCCCATAAATGAGGACCCTACTCGGTTAAATTTCTGACGAGCTTTGGGGCTTTTCAGGCGTTTTTGAGCGTAACTCGCCATAAAGGCATACGTCATCATAGCAATAATGGCGCAGCTAAAAATCACCAGACACAGAATCGTAATATCTACCCCTGTCAGACTGGTTACTGGAAAAAAGCTCGGTAACAAGCTTATATAGAATAATATAACTTTTGGATTGCTAATGGACACCAAAAAGCCTGACATTACACTTTTCAATCCCTCGTTCTTACTTTTCAATGCTACATTTCCAGCGATAATCTCACTTGGCACAGTCGTCCACATTTTATAAGCCAAGTAGAATAAATAACCTGCACCTGCAAACTTAACTACAGTAAACAATGTATTGAAATTGCTTGCCAATGCACTCAATCCATAAGCTGAGAAAACCATATAAATAGTATCCCCTGCGGCAAGGCCAATGATTAAAGGCAGAGCCGCCCAAGAACCTTGTGTCATGGCTTTAGCAATAGTGGCAAATACACCAGGACCCGGCGTCATGATAAATATGAATACAGCAATGATGAAGGTAAATAGCTGGATAGTGGTGATGGTCATGACAGTCCTTTATATATCTATTAATCCTTAAGTATAATCGAATGAATAAACAAATTTCTAGTTCGGTATTATTGTTTTAGAATATTTTTAAGCTCAGAGTGCGTATAGACGTAAACTCGAAAATCGATTAGATAGAAAGCTCAATATAATGTTTTGGTATTAACTATATTCAATACTTCAAACAGTGCAAAACGAGACCAAGGCATGACGACAATAGAAGAAAAAATCAGTCAGGCTGAATATATCATTTATCAATTTAAGCTAGAAGATTTGGGGACGGCTTTCGCTATTTTGAATGAAGTTATTGCCGATAATCGAGCAACCGATCTTGAGATCGCTGATGCTTTAAATTTAAAAGGATTTATAGTTGCAGGACCCGCTCCATGTCATACTGAATATGAAGAAGATGAAACAGGACTGATTTATTTCTTGCAAGCTTTAAAATATAATCCTTACCATCTTGGTGCGCTATTAAACACTGTTAACTCATTTACCAACCATGATATGAGACAGCCCTTTACTCATGAGAATACACTTGCTTTTATTAGGGCTTATGAGATATTAAGAGATGATATCTACGATACTCTAAATAAAGAATCAAAAAATGATTTACGAAGACTTTCTGATACATACGATAAATTTAAACAAGAAGGATTGTGAAAAACCAGAGGACCCTGTTGAACATTTAGGTTAAATGACTTAAGTAGGTTTGACTAGAAATTTAATACTAAAGCATCATATTCTGAGTGATACCATGAAATCTCATCAAGAAATATTAGTACAGTGTTGGTATGACAAAACAGACATAGAGTCAATTATTCAATGGGCTGATACATTCGTTAAAAATCACGACAACATTCCTGAAGAAGTGTTTGAAATTTTTTATGCGCCCAAACATCATTTTGAAGATATTCTTTTCAGACTGACTGTAACTACGGAACCAGATTTTTTACCACAATCATTGAGTGCAGAAATCTTAGCAGCTAAATATCTGATCAACTTAATCAAAAGATATTTAAATGATGAAGTCACTCCTGTAGATATCTGTAGAGTGATTAACAATATTGAGTGTGGTTTTATGAACGCTCCAAGAAATTTACCTGATATCGTTGCATACTACCCTTGTTGGCTTGGCAATTTATACAGTAGCTGTGATTGGTGTGATGAAACGTGGATAAATAGTAGTGCGCCTCACTTAAAACAAGATTTGGAGAATCAGTTGCCTTATATTACTGAGTGGATTAACAATAATAGTCAGTAAAATTAAAAAGCCCCTTTGTTCTGAACCATTAAAAAAGCATCAGCTTAATTGCTGATGCTTTTTTTGATGCGTTAATAAGTGTTTATCATGCTTAGCTTATACTAGAATGAACCTTATTATTTGCTACACTTACCTTTTACGCCCAGCTTAAGCTCTGATATCGCTTCTTTACCTTCAGCTTCTGAAACCAATTTCAGTCCAGCTCCGCCTACAAACACACCCGGTTTAATGTACTGCTTGATAAAATAGTTTTGACCGGCTGTTGTATTTACCATCAAATCATTTGGAGAAAACTCAGACTCAGTAGAAACTTTATGCGTCATATTTCCTTGCACTTCTTGGTGAAAAAATGTTCCACGCGCCGTCTCACCAACACATTCATCATCAATCCAAACATCTTTCTTCAGAGTGCCGCCCACGACACTGTTAGAACGATAAATATATAGTCCTGCTTTATCGTTCGCAGGCGGTTGAACCTGCTTTAATACATCAGATACTTGCGCTTGTTCTGTAGGAATAGAAGCGCAACCGGCAAATAGGACTGAAGTCATGGTTAAAAAAGCGATTTTTTTTAGCATAATATTTCTCTAATAATAAAGTTGACCTAACTGACAAAATTTTAATGCCATTGCGGTTTATCATAGAGAAATCAAATCTTAGACTACATAACTCATTATTAGCTTGACGCTTGATTTATAAGCTATAAACGTCTGATACGATCTCTTTACTTGAACTATAATGTATAAATTTTGTTACGGTACAATACAGATTATTTCTACATAACTCAACATAATTTATCGATATTTTCTTATATTATTTTGGAAATCTATTTTTTATTAGGCATCAAGTGATGCCAATAGATCAAACGTAGTCACATCATGGTCACGGAGCATAACTTGGACGTGATTAAAATGGCAGATTAGGTATTAGTTTTCTATAAAAGCCTCAGCCTAAATAAACTCCCGCTCAACATCCATCACCCGCGCATCCACAATACGTTCTATCTTCTCTTCAATCTCACGACACTGTGACTCAACCTCACGTTTGGACAGTCCAACGATCACAAACGTCCATTCACTAGCGTCATGCCGATCACGCTCACCGCTTTCACACACTGCCACACTTGGACTACGACCGAAGCGCTCATGTAAGCCGCCCATCCGTTGGCGCTTTTCTTTTAACGAGCTACATCCGGGTAAAGTAAAGGTGAGCGTTAAGATAGCGATATACATCCTATTCTCCATACTCCTAAGTTAAGTTTGATAGCAAAAATTACGACGTCTTACGAAAGTTTAAAATCTGTTGTCTGACCACTTGCTCAATCTGCTGCCAATCCTCAAGATTATAACGAGAATACTGTACATTGACATATAAACCCATCTGTGGCTCTAGATCGAATTTGTGACTACAAGGTGGGCTTGGCACATCTCTATTACTACACCTTATGTAAGTTATGATTTGTCCTATTTCATCTCGTTGAATAAACACATCCTCTGCATTACTGTCTTCGCGCCACGGTTCATTAGTCTTCGGGTCTATACCAGGCGATGCGTAAACTTCCAATCCATATTGTTCTTTATCAAGCTTTGCATACCGATAAACAGGGTTTACGTCACTTGCACTAATTGTCCCATCACCGATACGGTGAGTGGCGCCTACCCCATGGTATCTATCTCCAGAAGAGACACTGACTGAAATCCAAGGACTATTCCCTAAATTTTTTTGTTCATCATAAGCCCGTTTAATCTCCTTACTGCTTTTATCAAGTATGGTGTTATCGGTATAACGCACATCAAAGCCAAAGCTATTAATCTTTGAGTCATAGCTACGCGTGGGCTTTGCACCTTCTCGTTTTTTGCCCCATGCAGGGTCGCCGTTATACTCAACCAAATGTATGAGATTTTTGGGTAGATCAACGGGAACACCACCTAAATCACCAATATAATTTGCAGAAAATACATCGCTACAGGAGGTAACGAGCGTAAAAATCATTACCATAGCAATCAATTTGCTTAGTTTTTTAATCAACATTAAAGACCTGAATAAATTAAAATCTAAGAAACATAATATACGCACCTTACCTAAATAAATATCTCAAGTTATGCGATTACCTTATTCAAACCATCCCCTATCATCGCCCAGACCCTTTATAATAGCGTCTCACTCGCCAACTTGCGTATCTCTCCCATGACTTCTATCAGTTACGTCCAGCAGCAGCGCATTACCAGACTGTGCGTGCGCTGCGGCTTACTCCTTATGCAGTATGGTGCTGAGTCTGCCGTTGTGGTGGACTTGTCCAAGCGCTTAGGCATTGCGTTAGGGATGAACAGTGTGGAGTGTTCGCTCAATTTTAATGCGCTTACCTTGACCACCATCTGTGATGAGCGCTGTATTACGACCACTAGAGACACGATCAATCAGAGCATCAATGTCAATTTATTGGTACAAATCCAGCAAATTGTCAATAAAACTGAAGCTACTACCGATAGTGACGAGCTGACAAAACTCACCACGCAAGCTTTTGATGAATTGGATAGAGCGGTTTACCTACCGTGGTTGGTGAGCATATTTGTAGGCGCGTCTTGTGCTGCCTTCGCTTATCTCAATGGCGGGAGTTGGTCGATTACTGCCGTGACTTTTACCGCTGGTATGGTGGCGATGCTGACGCGTATTTATTTGTCCAAGCACCATTTCAATCCCTTTATTGCAGTCATTGCCACAGCTTTTATCGCCTCATTGATTGGCGCGACGACATATTATTTTGATATTGGAAATAATGCAGATATTGCGGTTGCCTCTAGCGTGCTCCTATTGGTGCCAAGCTTTCCTTTGATCAACTCTTTCTCAGACATCTTAAAAGGTTATGTCAATATTGGTATTGGACGGGCTGTTTTTACCTATATGTTGACTTTGTCAGCTTGCGTGGGCATCGTAATGGCACTTGTGTTACTTAGAATACAGCATTGGGGGTTTTGACATGTGGTTCATAGAAACCGTGGTGCTGGCTTGCATCATTACCCTTGGTTGGACCCTGATGTTTACCGTACCCAAACGGTATATTTTGCCTTGTTTGCTTATGACCGCTTTGGGATTTGGATTAAAAACAGGGCTTGTCTATCAGCACGTGCATATTGTGGTTGCTAGCTTTTTTGGGGCGATGCTCGCCAGCTTTTTAGGTGTGTATTTTTCTAAAAAATATACCCTACCACCCAAAGCGCTGATCTCGCCAAGTGTCATTTGTATGATGCCGGGTATTGCCGCTTATAAGGCCATGGTCAGTATGGTACAGATTGGTTATTTTGGCTATTCAGACGAGTTATTTAATCAAATGATGGTGTATTTTTTTGAAGCTTTGTTTGTAACGTCTGCCTTGGTACTTGGCTTATCCATTCCGGGACTGTTATTTTATAGACGTCGTGCGATCGTTTAGATCACAGGCAAGCTATTATCTGTCCGATTACTCTTATCTAGCCCTTACATTCTTAAACTGAGCAAGATTGTCCAAACTGCCATGCTCGCTTTTGGGCTGCGATTTTAACAAAGTGGTTTTATTGGACAGTTTTACCGCGATGCCTTTTTGGTTGATTTGATAGCGCACTGGCTTATTGATAAAACTAAGCGTTTGCGTCGACACATCATAGTCAAAACGACCATCATAAAACAGCTCAACTCTACCGCGTTTGTTTGCAAACACATAAAACAGCTGTTCGCCGTCAGTACTGTCTAGCACCATTTTTTTACCGTTTTCCAAATCAAACCTGTAAACATAAGGAGATACTTCATCTTCATTTGAACCATCATTCGGTGGTAGCATTTCATAGTTACCTACCAACATCTTGCCATTCACTTTTGTTTTTTCAGTGATAGAAACCAACCCTCTAGCGTTATACTCTTCTTCGATAATATGGACAGCTACGGGCTTATTATCAATCACTTTATACTCAGAAAACTGATGCCATGCTGCCCCACTTTTAGTCATAGTGCTCAAGGTTTGGCTGTCTTCATCAACGCCAAAAAATCCGCAATAACCTTGTGCCAATTCGGTAAATGCTTCGCTATGAGCGAATTTAGCGCCTTTCTTTAAATATACCTGATAAGAAGGCCCACCGTAGCAGCCGTTGCGTCCATCTTTCAATGCCAAGTCTTTTTGCCCATCAAAGTTAAAATCCTTATAAATCAATACGCTATGTTCCCCATACGGGATACTGACAATATTGGCGCTGATGTTTTTACCCAGCTGATGTTCTTCACCATTATCTAGTTCATAATCTATATTGATGTCAGCAGGCTGACTAATAAGAACTTTCTTGGTCTTGATATCTATAATATTGATGACACTATTTGCCTCACTGTCTTCATCGTTTACGGTCTTGATAACGGCATCATAATCATCCGAGAAATCTTGAATTTGATATGTTTGAGCAACGGCAGGACAGATTAAGCACGGTAAAAACAGAAATGTGACTGGTAAAGTAGATAACTTGAATAATTTTTTAGGGATAAAAGGGATAGTCATATACATCCTTAACAGTATGAGAAAACAGAAAAGCAACAGCCCACCTGAGTATATTTTTAATTATCTAATGCCCATTCACCATTTACTTTAGACAATTTGAAGCGGGTCTTATCGATTCGGCTAGTACCGGCAATCGTCTGTGTGATATCAGCCGTACACACATAAGTATTCCAGCCTTCTGTAGTATCACAATTGATATTTTCGATGCGTTCAAGCTTTGGCATCATGCGTTCCATCATATTGCTCATGGTTATTGCTGTTTTATCATTGCCTGCACTTGCCACGGCATCACTCACTATCTGATCGCCTTGTTCATATTGATCTTCAATTAGACCCTCAACGATGCTTTCAGAAGGCGGACTCGAACAGGCGCTAAATAGTGGAATCAATAACGCTATCACGCTCAGTTTTTTTACCTGCTTCACGTCACTTTCACTATGGTTATAAAGTTACCTGAACTATATATAATTAATGCTCCGAACCCAACTTAATTTCATGCTATTTATTTGGATTGCAGCCTTGGCCGTTTTTTAGTTTGAGGACAGGTTTAAAAACTACTCGTATAGTCGATTCAATTTGAAAGTGGTACAAGGCAACCGAGTACAGATGTATATGTCATACTTCAGACAGGGTTAACGTCGTAACACTTTGATAGTAGAGTGACTATACTGACAGCGCAATCCTGTTACTGCTATGATGCGCTTAATAATGACTGTTGAGAGATGACTGTGTGGCAGGTATACCTTTTTATATTACCGATTGGTCTTGGAATCATGACGCTTGCGGCAAGTTTGCTGTTCTTTTTTGCATACCTAATGTCTGATGACAATGCCACGCGCTTGCCTGCGTTTAACTGGTTTAAGCGCCTAATTGTTGTGGCATTTATTTTGCTAAGCATCGGGCTATTTATGACTTTTGGTCATTTTTGGGGTCAATCAAGATAGGTCAGTCTTGCATAAAACAAGAACATTACAATGTCCAACTAAGATAATTTTTACTTGCTTGCTGTGCCGTTGCTGCCAGAGGCTGCCAGAGGCTGCGGAAAATATATCTCAGTAGTGCAGTAACAGGCCATTGTATTTATTTTATAGTAGATCAACGATAAGCTCTACTCGCTAACGATTTTCTCTAATTCTAATAGCTCTAAGTCTTGACGCTTAGGTTCGCCATTATTGCCATCGTTTGGAAATGGCATTTTATTACCATTTAATTCATAACCACGGCGCTGATAGTAAGCGAGTAATTCAGGACGATGACTTAAAATTGACATGGTCAGGCGAGCGGGTTTTGTTTGAGCATCTTGTGCACTTGATTGCAGATGCCTTGTAGCAAATGTCTCTGCTGCTTGCAATATTTGATGACCAACGCCCTGCCCTTGTAGCTCAGGATGGACGGCAAACATGCCAATATAAGCGCTTTTGTTCGCATCAGCATCGACTTTTATATCGACTGCGATACAGCCAAGCATCTCACCTGTCTCTTCCGCGTCACGCTCACCTGTCGTCGTTTTTGGATACACAAACAGATAATGGTTCGGATTGGCGATGGTGTTTGTCAGCTCATTGGGGGTAATTCGGATACCGCCAATTAAATCCGCCTCATTGGTCCAGCCTTCTGTCTGCCGATAACAGCGATTGAGTAAGACTTCAAGTGCGCCGATGTCACCTGCTTCTGCTTGGCGTAAAAACACAGCATCCTTATTCATATTGTAATTTTCCTTTTTTATTGACTTATAGTTAGGCTAATATAAAAGAGAGCCAGCGAGACTGGGATAAATTTTTTGACGCCTCTGGAGTGCAAAGCACACAGCAAGCAAGAAAAATTTATCCCAGTCTCGCCTCATAATATTGTGTAACCATTTTATTCAGTATCGACTTATTATAAAAGGCTGGCCTGAGTCATCAGGCCAGCCTTTATAGTAATACGTATTGTCCATTAGATGCTAGAGCGATAACGCGTTTGCTTGCTTGATAATATCGAATCCAGCATTAATCTGTGCCCGTGTTGGCGCATGACCACGGCGTAACAGCTCAGAGAAAGCAATCAACTCTTTATCACGTCCAAGTGAACTTGCGGCACTAGCACGCGTATCTTCCCCTTCATCGTCGAAGTAGTATTCGATATAATCCAGATCGTCAGGCGTGCCTAATAAGACACCGTTATCTGGCGTAGCTGCATGTCCGCTATAACGCAGGCTTTTACCGTATTGCGCCGTCCAAAAGAAAGGCGTACGCGCTTCTAGTGAGTCAACTGTCTCATCATTCAATATCGCGGCTGCCGTCACAAGGCCATGTTGCAAGGCCACGCGCCAATGCTCAATACGCATGCGACCCATCTGAGTGGGCGCTTTGGCAATATCACCTAGCGCATAAACACCATCACGCAATTGCAGATGATCGTCCACTTGTACGCCATCTGGATTGTTGACTGCATTGAGTAGCTCAGTGCGTGGGGACACGCCGGTTCCCAAAATGACAACATCCGCTGCAAGCGTACTACCATCGGACAGCGTAACACCGCTGACCAACCCATTATCACCGTTGATTGCATCGACACTAGCACCGAATGCAAAGTTAACACCTTTGTCTTCGTGTAGATTGATCAAAGCATTACTAACCGATTCTGAGACAATATTACTCATGACACGGCGGTCGCGACCCACAATAGTGACAGAAGCCACATTGCCTGCTTGTAGCAAAGCTGACGCCGTCTCCATTCCAATAAATCCTGTGCCTACGATTACCACATGCTTATTATCACTGGCCGCCTTAATGGTTTTTGCGTCATCCATGCTGCGTAGCGTATAGACGCCTTCAAGATCAACGCCTGCAAATGACGGCTTCTTTGGTTCAGCGCCCGTCGCCACTACTAAGAAATCCGCCGTTTGGCGCACGGTATTGCCACCGCTGTCTTTCATTATAATGGTACATTCATTTGGCAACACTTCGCTCACTACTTGATTGAGACGTAGCTCAATATTGTTATTACTGGCCCAATCAGTACCGCCCAGCATTAATTTGTCTTCTCCCATCTGATCTGCCAAAAATGCTTTGGACAATAAAGGACGATTATAGGGAGCCGTGTCATCCGCACTGATTAAGGTAATTTTACCGCCGTAGCCAGTTTTGCGCAGTTGGTCGGCTGTCATAAAGCCTGCTCCGCCCCCGCCTACGATAATGGTGTGAGTGTCGGTCATTTTGTCCGTCTCAATCTGCTTATCCATCTTAGCTGAGGTATCAACCAGCAAGTTTTCGCCGTCTTCGGTGAGCTCGTATTGAGTTAAGCCCTCCATTGCAACTGGCTCCAATAGCGTGCCATCTCGGCTATCAAAAGTACCATGATGCCATGGACAAACCACGCGATTACCGCAGCGCAACCCTTCCCCCAAATCTGCCCCGGCATGCGGACATTTACCGTCAAATGCGCTAAACTTGTCCTCATTACGCGTGATTAAGATGATACTATCGTCATCTTGCTTATAAGATTTCATACCCCCAATTGGGATGTCCGATTTACTGATAGTGATGGTTTGAATCATTGCATTGCTCATAAGTTTTCCCTAACGGTTATAATTATTGTTTGATAAGTGCATGTTAAAGACGGTCGTCTCAAATGAAGTAACGCTACATCTATAACAGCATTGTCATTGATGATATCAATATCCGTTAGCGCAGCATGTTTTTTTGTATGTTCACTGCGTTGCAAAACGTAATGCGCCGCTTCTTGTCTACTTTCTTACCCCAGTTCTTAAAACCTACACTCAAAATAAAAGACCCAGTTATGACTGTCACAATGCCTCAAAACGAAACAATAGACTCAACGAGCAATCCTCAAGCCACTTCTCAAAACGAAACCGTTAATAATGAAACGGTTAATAATAAAACACTGGATAACGAGTCATTTGATCTCTCAAATATCGATATTGCAGTAGCTACTGATACCTCGCAATTGCCACAGCCAGTACAGCCACCGTTAAAACGTGCCAATTACAAAACCTATGCGACCGACTTTATTGTCAACGAGATATTGCCATTAGCCTTTACTGATGAGGGTGAGCACTTGTGGTTGCACATTCAAAAATCAGGCATGAATACGGCGTATTTGGCAACATTACTGTCGGAGTGGGCGGAGATTCCGTTACGCGATGTGGGCTATTCAGGACTCAAAGACCGTCACGCAGTGACAACCCAGTGGTTTAGCCTACGAATACCAAAAAAGCAATTGCCCACGACTGAATTTGCCCCAGTGGATATCGGGGACAATGAATCGGTCACCATTCTCGCCCAACATTGGCACAATAAAAAGCTCAATCGCGGTACACATAAGGCCAATGAATTTATTATTACTTTGCGCAATATTGAGTTTGAAAGTCTAGACAATGAAACGTCTGAACAAGTACCAATTGCCAAGCAACGTATCGAGCAGCATTTAAAAACTCTGAGCGAAAATGGCGTGCCCAATTATTTTGGTCCGCAGCGCTTTGGACGTAATGGCAATAATGTTAGAGAGGCCTTAGCATTGTTTGCACGTCCTCTCCGCGAGGCGCGGCCGCAACCGAAAAAAAGTAAACGCAAACGCGCGCCACGTGAACAAAACACCATGGAGTTGTCCGCTGCGCGTAGTTTGATATTTAATGAGATATTAGCAGCACGAGTAAATGATGGCAGTTGGAATCACGGCCTAGATGGTGACGTGTTTAACTTAGATGGCTCAGGCTCGATATTTACAAGCGAGACAATGGACGACACTTTACAGGCGCGACTTGCCAGCGGTGACATTCATCCGACTGGCGTTTTATGGGGTACAGGTAATGACAAAGTCAGCGCAAATGCAGCCACTATTGAATACGACACCGTCCAAAACAATTCGTTATTAGTACAGTTAGCAAAAGGCCTAGAGACGCGTGATATTAAGGCACAACGGCGAGCGCTGCGGTTACCTATCAAAGCATTGTCTTGGAAATGGGAAAATGATCAGACACTAGTGTTGAGCTTCACCTTGACAACTGGCAGCTTTGCAACCAGCGTATTGGCAGGCTTGGTGCAGCAATTAGAATCCTAGCTAAAAACTCATCGTAGCAAGCAATACAAGCACTAATTATGGCTACTATATATTATTGTAGCTGCATATAGTACTAGCTCAAGTACCATAAAGAGAGGTTGCCACTCCCTCTCTTGAGGCATACATCTCATTGGCACTGACCACTTGATTACGGCCACGGGCTTTGGCTTCATACAAAGCTTGGTCTGCTGCACAGATGAGACGCTGGCAGATGTCGTGAGGAGGCTGATAGTTGGAGACTGGGTGATTAACTTGAGAACCCATGAACTTGATTGCGCGTGATTTTGCTTTCTTTGTTTCTACAGCAGTATTGGATGCTTCTCTTTGAGCCAATATTTCTTGTGATTGTTTGATACAGTTACGCTCTTCATGGGTCAGCGTATACAGCCCTAAACTGGTGGTTACATTGAAAGTGATACCATCCTCAACAGTGATAGCATGGTTTGCGATGCTCAAACGTATTTGTTCAGCAATGGTCATCGCACTATCGTGTTTGGTATCAGGTAATACAATCAAAAACTCTTCACCGCCATAACGGCTAATGATGGTTTCATCCGTTAACGACTGCATTAGCGTCTGTGCCACTTCCATCAATACTCGGTCACCAACTTCATGACCATATTGATCATTGATCTCTTTAAACCAATCCAAATCCAATAAAATGACACTGAAGTCTTGCTGATCTTTTATTGCGATCAGCGCTTCTTTCATTTGCGTTAAACCATAACGGCGACTTTTGAGCTGGGTCAAATCATCTTGATTGGCATGCTGTAATATTTCTTTTTTGCTGTCATCCAATATCAATAACAAAGTACGGAAGGTATAAATGATAAAAATGGCTTTTGGTAGCGCCAGATAAAGATGAGTAGCACGCCAAAAAAACGTGGAAGAAAAGAGCAACTGACTCAAAGTGTCCCAGCTTAGTTTGGCGTTTTGAACAATGGAAGCATGGATGGTACTTTCGACCGCCGTCACTTCGGTGTAGCCTAGATAACTATAAGTCACGACGGGGAAAGCGGTAGTAGCTGTTTGACGCATATTGGGCAACGTAAAGCCAATATAGGGAAAAATAGTAAACGCCAAAATTAGTATGACATGCCCTAAAAAGGCGTTCCATACATAGCGTCGCCGTATGAGCATCATTGCAAGCATTGCCCCGCCGACCAGAGACACGCCAGAGACCAAACTACTATGCCCCATGACTAAAATGACCGCCGCAATATAAATGCTATAAACCGTCACTAAAATAGCCTGCCATCTATGTAGCAAACCATTGTCCTTTCTAAGCGGTGACAAATGGCTTGCCATCCAAAAAAAGAACACTCCCATCAGTGTTACCCCAATCCAAAAGGGGTAAAACAAGTCCATATCAACGTGAGGAACATAAATCTCTCGGTGCCACCAAACAAATAAGCACCAGAGCCAATGTGATGTGACTTCCATCAATATAAACAGTGCCAGCAGGGATGCTCTGTCTGCCGCTTGCCACTCAAAAATTACTCGAGAGAGTTTTTTGTAGCCTAGATGAGATATCGATACAGCCATAATTGGGCTACCGCGGACAGAGAAAATTAGGAAGCGAAAACCAGATCATTAGATCAGAGGCACGGCTTACATCCGGCTTAAACTTACTTATTGATTGTGGCAATTTTTGTCTTGGCTATCAATTGGTTTAATTGATTCGCGCGACAATATATGACATCTTGTTTTTAGGAGAGCACCGTAAAAGACTGCCAGACGCCTTGCTGTTCAGGATTCAAAACTGGTGTATCACCCAAACGTCGCCATGGCATGTTACTTCCATGAAAGTCACTGCCTATAGATGCGGCAAGCTTGTGTTCAGCGATGCTACGATCGACCATTTTGCGAGTGCTCACAGGCTCACTGCTAGCAGGTAGCTCACAAGCATCGCCGCCAAGTTGGGCAAACTCTTCGATAAGCTTACGTACTCGTGTCGCTGAGAGCTGATAACGCGTTGGATGAGCCAGTACCGCTTTACCACCGCACGCATGTATCAGCTCAATACCATGCTGCATCGTTAGCGCTTCAATCGCTACATAAGCTGGCTTATTATCAGCCAAATACTTATCAAACGCTTTTTGAACTGTTTTTACTTCACCACGCTCAAACAATACTTGTCCAATATGAGCACGTCCTACCGCTTGTGGATTGCCGCCTGATTTATCCAGTATGTCTTGCCATAGCTCATCATAATTGATGCCTAATAGCTCACTGAGCTTCTCAGTCATTTTCTGTCCACGAGACGCACGACTGTCTTGTAGCTGCTCAAGCGTCTGGTGCATTTTTTCGCGATCTGTAAAATCAAGCCCCAGCACATGTATGATTTTATTGGTTGACTTGTTTTTGCCATAACCACCGCTTAGCGTATGCTCACAGCTTATCTCAACCCCATTGATTAACTGAATATCACAAGCTTTAGCAGCCGTGCGTGCTTCGTCAATACCTGCCAGCGTATCATGGTCAGTCAATGCCAACACAGTCACACCTGCCGCATGGGCACGTTGTACCACTTCCGTTGGTGCGTAGGTGCCATCGGAGCAAGTGCTATGACAATGTAAGTCGATTTTCATAAAGCGGGCCTTAAAGTGTTGAATGTGTTGTCAATCTAAGTGTTTGTCGATAGTAGATATATTATCAGTAAAAGGAGCAGTAAACGGCTAACGCATGTCATATAAGACGATTATAGTGTTGATTGCTTTTTTTTGACGCAGTAGACGTGTAAACTACCTCATACGTTTTTGTTGGACATCCTATTTGTTATGAAAGCCTTATTAGACTTCATTCCCTTAATTGCTTTTTTTATTGCCGCTCGTCATAGCGGTATTTTAGCGGCAGCTGGCGCACTGCTCGTTGCCACCATTATTATTTATGCTATCCATTTTGTGCGTCAAAAAGGCAAATTCGATAAGCAGCAATGGGTTGTCTTATTACTCACCATTTTGTTCTGCGGTGGCACCTTACTCTTGCGCGATGATATCTATCTGCGTTGGAAGTCACCAATTATCAATGGTATTTTCGCTTTTACGCTATTTGTTAGTGCCGCCATTAACAAGCCATTAATGCAACTTGCAATGAAAGAAGTGTTTACGCTTACCTTGAGTGGCTGGAAAAAACTCACCGTCGCTTGGGCGTTGTTTTTTGCCTTTATGGGCGTACTGCATTATATCACAGCGTTTATGATGTCGGATGAGGCGTGGATTAACTTCAAAACTTACGGCTGGATTCCAATTATGCTGGTATTTGTGGTTGTCCAATTTATGGTATTAAAGAAACATCTTAATCCAGCACTGACTGATAAAACTGTCAAATGATTATTTTCTTATAATAATACGTCATTTCTAAATTCTAGTAACGATAATGATTAATCGCAAATATTGATTGCAGACATTATTAGAAAAAGTGGCGCGTTATTCTTATTATTTATTGAGTAAGTATTATGTCTTTATTTGCCATTATCGGTTATGACGTCGCTGATAGCAGCGCACAGCGTCAGACCACTCGCCCTGAACACGTTGAACGCTTACAAGCTTTGAGTCGCGAACAGCGTCTTATTATTGCTGGGCCCACACCCATTGAACACGGTAAAAACGAGATGTCAGGCAGTCTTATTATTGCTGACTTTGAGTCGCTTGAAGCGGCACAAAAATGGGTAAGCGCTGAGCCTTACTTGCGTGACGGCGTATACAGTCATGTGGATGTTAAACCATTCGTTCAAACGTTACCAACTCCTAATAACAGCGCTATAAATGCAGCATCGACAAAGGTAACTATGCCGTGAGTCAGAGGTTATTTCCACAAACTACTCGCGCCTATAAAGCTGGTATAACGGGCGTTATGCTGTTTGCCGCTGTATCGATACAAGCTGCCCCACCAGCAAATGCTGTTGACACTCCTACACCTGCATCGACGCCCGTGGCAGCAGGACAAGAAGCACCAGCTGCGACCACTCCTGCCGCCCCAAGTGACACTTTGTTGGCAGCGCAACTACAGCCTTCTAATAAGGCGCTATCTGATGCCAATCAAGAACTATTGAGCCGCAATGCTCAGCTTCAGCGTCAAGTAAACGACTTACAGACGCAAGCAAACGTTTTGGTTTATGAGAGCAAAGGTCAGTTGTTTTTATATGGTGCCTTTACCGTTTTAATCAGTTTGTTGGTCGGTATTTTTATCTCGTGGCTAGTGTTTGTACGCCGTGAACGTTGGTAGTACTGGCGGCCTGTAACCAGTCACTAGACATATCGTCTATACTCGACTCTAAGAAATCTAATATGTCTACTACGCAAACTGATGATTTACTAAACATCATTACTCCAGCCAAGATTGATTGGCAAACAGATGATACAGGCAATATGGTGCCTGTATCGGGTGAGTTTGGTGATGTGTACTTCTCACATGCAGACGGTCTTGCAGAGTCGCGTCATGTGTTTTTAACGCATAACCAATTGCCAGAGCGATTAGCGAAGCTTGCATCAAATCAATGCTTTACGATTGCTGAACTGGGTTTTGGGACAGGACTAAACTTCTTAGCGACGTGGCAACTTTGGCGCCAGCTGCGTAATACGTATCCACAATTGGCGTCCTCGCGCCTGCATTTCATTACCACCGAAATACACCCAATTCCGCTTGCAGACTTAAGGCACATACTCACTTTATGGGGTCAACGCGCTCCTGAGCTGACCGAATGCATTGAGCCACTTTTGATCGCCTATCCTCCTCTTATTGCAGGCTGTCATCGTTTGAATTTTTTTGCGGATAATTTAACCCTTGATATGTGGTTTGGTGACGCGACTGAGAGCTTGACCAAACTGCTCTCGAATAAGTCGACTGAGCCTACGCCCTATGTAGATGCTTGGTTTTTAGATGGCTTTGCGCCTTCTTGTAACAGCACCTTATGGGCTGAGAATATCTTTGCCCAAATCCAGCGGTTATCTCGTCCGAGTACAACCGCTGCGACTTACAGCTCTGCTGGTGTGGTCAAACGGGCGTTAAAAACGCATGGCTTTGAAATCAATAAAGTTAAAGGCTTTGGTCGCAAGCGTGAGATGCTAACAGCAGTCATGACTGACGCTACATTTTCAGATGGTAGTGAGTATGATGGCGACAATTTGCCTACTCATAGCATCGTCATTGGTGCCGGTGTTTCAGGGTTGCTTACTACTTGGTCGCTGGCCAATCGCGGTACTCAAGTCACTTTATTGGACAAGTCTGCGCCTTTGGCAGGCGCGTCAGGGAATCCTCGTGCCTTACTCGCACCCAAGATGACCCCCATTCATCATGTCGATGAGCATTTGCACACGATAGGGTATCTTTACAGCAGCAGATTATATCGACAGCTCAACGACATGGCTGAGCAAGCAAAAACACCGCCCGTACTTGAGTTAACAGGCGCGCTTGATTTACTCATAAAAGCCAATATCGGCCCAGAGCAAATTATTGATTATCCTAACGAGATGGCAACCACGTTATCATCTGGGCAGGCGCAAGAGATCAGCGGACTCAAAGAGCAGGATATATCGAAGAATTTATATTTATCGCAATCTGGCTTGGTCAATCCGCAAGCATTAAAGCAAATTGTACTGATGCATCCGTTAATTCGCTTTCAGCAATTAGAAGTCGATAGTATTAACGAAACAGAAAATCAGGTTTGTATTGCAGGATACTGTCAAGACAGGTCTGAGTTAGCTATCACTGCCGATAATGTAGTGATTTGCGCCGCTTTCGAAAGTCATCAGTTAGACAATCGTATTTTTGATTGCCGTAAGATTCGTGGTCAACTTTCATGGTTTACGCCTACACCTGAACAACTCGCCCACTTACCCAAAATCCCACTGAAATATAGTGGTTACTGTACGCCATTCACCCCGCAAATGGACGATGGACAGTTGAACCCTATTGTAGCGTCCCAGCCTCAGTTTTTATTGGGCGCAAGCTTTATACGCAATGACACAGACACCCGCATTCGTCTTGAGGAGCATCAGATTAGCCATGATAAGCTCATCAGCGCCATTCCAGAGCTGAGCGCAATTATTCCGGCAGACATCAGCTCATGGCAAGGGCGCGCTGGTGTTCGTACCCAAACACCTGACTACCACCCCATTGTAGGACGATTAGCTGATAGCAATCGAATGTGGGTCATGAGTGCAATGGGGGCTAAAGGTTATGCCCTAGCACCCATCTGCGCTGAGGCATTGACAGATATGATGATGGGGACATTTGCGCCATTATCGGCAGCGATGCTTGCGCGCCTATCGCCAAGTCGCACACGTTTACAGACACCGCTTGTTTAAATTGATATTTAAATAATTAATTTATACTTAAAGTCTTTAATCACCGCCTTCCATTCGCGATTTGACCGTACCAAAGAGTGATTTTGTAGTATCAGACTCGCGTGATTCTTGATGGACAATTTTAGCACTGCCCGCATTATCAGTAGTAATCGTTGACGCGGTTAATGCCCGAATTTGTGCTTCATCACGGGTGTTTTTTTGAATGGTCACAGCGGCAAACAAACTCATAGTAAACGCCATCATATAAAAACCTTTTTCGCTTAGGCTTAAACCTCCTGCATTTAAAAGGCCGATTGCAATCAAAGCAATAGACAGTCCTAAAGCGACCCAACTGATTAAGTAATATAGATGGGTCGTAGGGATACCTTCACTGCGATCACGTAGCGTTTTTTGTAGGCTAATCGCTGCATAAAGACCAAGAGCTAACACCGCTATATAATAGCCTTTTTCATTTAGTAGCATACTCTGTGCGTTCCATAATCCAAGTAGATACGCGAGTACACCTACCAGCATGACTGCCCAAGACGTCCCAACATATGCAGTGGTTGGTTTATAAGCAGCTAGCTGACTCTTAGTGATTGTGTCATTATTCATCGTCGTCCTTAGTTAGAAATAGGCAATATGGGTAAGAAGATAAAACTTTTATCGACCTTTGTTTTGCCTTAACATAGCACAAGCGTGATATATTGTAATCTAAAATTATTTTTAAAATAAATAGCGTTTTTAGCGACAGAGTCTTGCCATGTCTTTTTACGTTTTACTCATTTTATTGAGTCTTATTCTTATCGTACCCATTGTGTTTGTGCTAAAAGAAAAGTCTAAGCACTCACAGAGCGCTTCAGTACAGCGCCATCAAGAGTATTTAGCCTCTGCAAATCTGGTCGTGGCCCAATCTCAAACAAAGATGGCGTCAGAAAAAAAGACAGTGCCTGAACAAGGTTTTGAGCTTGACATTATTAGCTTTTCAGCTTATCACCCCTTTATTAAACTGCTTTACGATGGGCAAGTTCCTGAGGCATTTCGAGCCATTATGGACGACATTGGGCAGCAATATGAGTCCATTCATCACGATCAAATTACTGAATCACAATTATTTACTCTTAATAAACTTATCGCCACCCGTGTCCCAGAACTGATTCTTGACTATCTCAGCCTTGATCAAAACTATGCAAAAACTGTTATTATTGATACCGATAAACAAAATACCAGCTATGATATGGTGTTAGATCAACTATCCTCTATTTTAGAGTTTACACAAAAGCTTAATACTCAAAGCCAAAGTGGCGTAGTAGACAAGCTGCTTGCCAGCTGCCGATATTTGGATGATGTTTATAGAGACAGTGGCATGGCAGCCGATAGTCTAAAGATAAAGTGAGTTTCTCATGCCCTACTATCAAACCACCCTGACTCTACCTTCACATTCACGCGGCATTCATATCATTACCCCAATGATTGAAGATGCGCTTGATAAGCTAATACCTAACTTTTCTAAAGCAGGTCTAGTGCATCTATTTTTGCAGCATACCTCAGCCAGCCTCGCTATTAATGAAAACGCCGACCCTGATGTTAGATTAGATACCGAAGACTGGTTAAATAAAATTGCGCCTGCCGATCAGCCAGAGTATCGCCATACATTAGAAGGCGCTGATGACCTTCCAGCACATTTCAAAAGCATGATGCTTGGAGTAAGTTTAACGGTGCCGCTAATCAACGGCAGGTTAGGTCTAGGGATGTGGCAAGGCGTTTATCTGTGTGAACACAGAAACCTTATTAATAAGCAGGGCGGACAACGAAAACTGATCATTACCGTGAATACTTAATAATATAATCGATTCATTTTAAAAAAAGTACAGTTCTACTGAGATGAGTTTTACGTAATATCTGTCAAGCTCGTGAACAGCCAATGAGGAAAATTTATACCAGTAGAACATGATGACTGTATGTAATACTTTTATTTTGAATTGACTATATGTAATGTAGTCATACAAAGCTTATCTCTCACGATTTATGGGCGCAAATAAAGCGCTCTTAACGGATGAAAAATTATCATGAAGCATCACACATTGACACGCGCAAACTCTAAGTACTACTCTCGCATACTTCCTATCGTGTTTGTCGGTGCGCTACTCGTGACTGCCTGCCAAAAAACACCAGAACCTGAAACCGTTAATGAAACGCAGGTCGAGACAGACGTACAAACAACGCCCGTGACGACCAATATCAATGTGCCTGAAAGTAATGTTGATACTGAAAATGTAGCAACCGACGCCGAGCGCGATGTCAGCTTAACGCAATTAGAAGACGACCTTGAGACCACAGATGCCGCTCCAGCTAGCGCCGCACCAAATCCTGAGCAAGCCATCAAAGGCGCACAAATCACAGATGTACGCTATAAGAGCGCAACGGGAGAGGCATTATCCGTTGTTTTTGAGACGTCAGCAGCAGGCTTGCTTAATGCCATCGTGACGCTACCTAATAAACCAAAAATGACTCTAACCGCACCTGAAGGCCAAGGCAACAATCCTACCTATCGCTCAAGCGATGGCACTATACAGCTCGTCAGCCACGCAGGCGGTGGCACCATCGATCTTATTCGTAATGACAAAATCACAAGTTTTGACGCGGTTAGTGCTGAGGCCGAGGTCATTACACAATAGTTTTAATAAAAATTTGGTTTAAACGATTATAAAACCCAATCGTAAGCAATAAAAAAGGCGGCAACGATATTTACGTTTGCCGCCTTTTTTATTGTCAGTATAATCTTATTTACCTTTAACCAAATCCGGTCGCTTTCCCAAACAGACCACCAAGCCAACTGATGCCTGCCCATATTCCCCAACCGAGCAGTATAATAAAGATCAATCCTAGGATATCTGGAATATGCAAGTACAACCAAGCAATGACTGGATTTCGCCAAAGGCTACTTTTCTGCTGCTTATTTTCAAGCGATTGATGCAAAAACGGTCGATCTATATGTGTGACGTCAGTAATGCCATACTCGTATTGTATATGCTGATGAACAATTTCCAACGTCCTACGACTGGGCCGAAGAAAAATATCCAATAGCGTGCCAATGCCCGGAACAATGCCAACGACCATATCGATGAAAGCCAGCCTGACAGCAGGCGTCATTTTATGCGCAGGCACGCCCAACTGTCGACCCAAGATAAAAGCATAACTGGTTAACGCCAGTCCTGCCAAATCACCTGCAAATGGAATGGTCGATAGTGCAGCGTCCGCGCCCATTCCTTGCTTGGTAAAAGGAACCCGTACCAGAGAATCCATAATGTTGGCAAACTTTGCCAGTTTACGTTCAGTCTCGATGACCTGCTGACGCGTTAGCCCATGCTCAGCCAACCTTGCCTCATAATTGATAACAGAGGCAGTCGCATTGGATGTCTTTTTCCGCTTCAGTTTTAAAAACCTATCCATTCAATGTTGTCCATATACAAGCAATGGCTATGAGTGCAAAGACGTAACGTCCTACCCAGATGTTGGCCAAAAATGCCTGAAAGCATGCCAATGCCCTAAGGCTGGCACAAGCACTGTTTTGCTTAGCAAACATCATGGCCACAAGAGCTAGCCCAAATATTGGCGTGATGCTCAAACTGGTTGGTGCAAAATAATGCCACAGTACCACACCCATTATTAGCAAAAACAACATCTGTAGTATAGAAATGATCACTACGTCATAACGACCAAATAATATCGCTGTCGACTTAATGCCAATTTTTAAATCGTCTTCGCGGTCAGCCATCGCGTACTGAGTGTCATAAGCCACTGTCCAGCACATATACGCAAGAAATAAAAGCCAACACCAGATATCAGGAGCGCCTTGTACCGCCACATAAGCCATTGGAATCGCCCAGCCAAACGCAGCTGCCAAAAACACTTGGGGCAACTGGGTATAGCGTTTCATAAATGGATAGATAAACGCTAGTATGATGGCACCGAACGACCAGTAAAATACTGTAATAGGTAAAAAGAGTAATAGACTAACGCTTAATACGACCAATGCCAAGAAAGCTACAATCGCTTCTTTACCAGATAAGCGCCCATCGGCCAATGGTCGACCTTTAGTGCGAGTCACATGACCATCGACTTTACGATCGGCAAAATCGTTGATCGCACAGCCCGCCGCCCGCATGAATACAGCCCCTAAGGCAAATAGTACAAATATCTTAAGCCTTGGCAGACCTGCCGTCATTCCTTGCTGCTGCGCCTGTCCCATTGCGGCCAGCATCACGCCCCATAGAGTCGGCCACAGAAGCAGCTCAATGCCGACAGGTTTGTCAAAACGCGTCAGCTGCATGTAAGCATGGAGCTTTTCAGTAAACGTCATGGAGGAAGGAGTTTGTATCATTGTGCAATGGCCTCTATATTTGCTGCCACAAACGATTTGCTTCAATCAATGATATCTCAGGGTATTGTTTGCGCAATGCTTTGATGGCAGCAATCTTTTCTTTTTTTGATGCTTGCTGACGCAAAAAAGCCAATTGCTCTTTTGGATTGCTCAGCTCTTTTAGGCGTGCTTCAAGCCGAAGGATTCGAGTACGCAGCATGATATTTATCAATAGTAAAACGGCACCCATGACCCAAATAACCAGTGCTGACATTCCCTGCTCCTAGATTTGTGTGCGGTAAGATTATTAAATAATTCCATTTATTATAATAAAAAAAGCGGCCAATCGGACAAAGTAGCTGTCAGACAAAATAGCCGTCGAATCGCACCGCTTCATTGTGCCAGCACTCACTTGCTGGTTGATTGGCAAGTAGGGGCGCAAATTGTGGGCGCTTGACGATTACACGACCAGAGTGTTGACTGACGACAGCCAGCGCGCTTTGTAGTAATTGCCCTTCTTCTTCTAAGGTTGGTGGACGAGCAAGCATATGCAACGCTTGCATATGCTTGCCAACTTTAGCACCTTTCCCTGTCTTGCTGTCTTGATAGCTGTCTTCTGGAAACATAGGATCCAAATAAATCACATCGATAGATTTGTCCGTATCATCTGAATGGCAGCTTACGTTTTCAAAATAACTGATGGCATCGGTATTGATAATCTGCAAACGTGACATCAGTTTTTGCCAATTAGGCAAAGCAGTCATACGCTGCTGCTCCGCTAATAACAACAATGCCATCAACGGTTGCTGCTCAAGCATAATAGTCTGAGCGCCCGTACTGGCTAATATCAAGCTGTCATGCCCAAAACCTGCGGTTGCATCGATGACCTTACTCTCTGATGTCATCTTTGCAGCCTGTAGTAATAGCTCAGACTTACGCCCCGCACTTACTACTCGCCGTTGTAGTTTGTCCCATTCAGGAGCAACACTGAGTCCATCACTGAGCCATGACAATGCGTTTTTATCGTCCAATAATAGTATAGGCTGACTGGATACCTGACTTAACTGTTGGCGTCGTTTTTGATTGAGTTTGTCCATGAACCGTTCAGAACGCAAAACGATCGGCAAATGCCACTGCTCTATTAATGCTTGTAAGGCCGTCACCTGAACTTGCTGCGACTCGCTCAAATAAAACAATTGGCAGTCTATGAAATGACTAGCATCTCTAGACTCTTGCTGCAAAGCGGTCATCACGGCCATCCTTTTTATTGCTGATAATGCCATTCATTGGTCATCACCTAACCTGCCATTTGATAACCAAAGCCCCAAGCTGCGATTAAGACAACT
Source organism: Psychrobacter sp. AOP22-C1-C5 (assembly GCF_052378885.1). Taxonomy (NCBI): domain Bacteria; kingdom Pseudomonadati; phylum Pseudomonadota; class Gammaproteobacteria; order Moraxellales; family Moraxellaceae; genus Psychrobacter; species Psychrobacter sp. AOP22-C1-C5. The sequence goes on from NZ_JBQSYC010000002.1 coordinate 259,532, forward strand.
ATACCAGTAATAATACGTAACCAAGCAAAAATAGTAAAATCGCGACGGCTGACCCATGCGACCAAAAAGCGAATACAAAGCAGCGCGATCACAAAGGATACGACGGTTCCGATACCTATCACCAGCCAATCTTCATTACTCGTCAATACATCACTATGCTTAAACAGATCCAGTAATGCAGCGCCTACAATGACAGGAATACCTAAAAAGAAAGAAAACTCCGCTGAGGCCTTACGTGATACTCCAAGCCATAGCGCCCCAATAATAGTAGAACCTGAACGTGATGTACCTGGTATCAATGCAATACACTGAAACAAACCAATTATCAAGGCAGTTTTTAAACTGACGTCCTCGGCTTCTTGCGCGATGATTTCTTTGGGACGACTCTCAACATAAAATATGAGCAAACCTCCAACGATAAGCATGATGGCAACGACGATAGGATTAAATAAATAAGCTTTAATCTCATCTGCAAAAGTAAAACCCACGGCCATGACTGGAATAGTAGCGACGATTATACTAAGCCCAAGCTGTCTCGGATTGGCCATGCCTTCTGCTTTGCCAGTCAACAATCCCGTTAGTGCTTGCCACAATCTGCCCCAATAGTCATAAATAACCGCCAATATCGCCCCAAGCTGTACTACTACGACAAACACATCCACTTTTTCTTTGGTCCAAAAGCTCATCAAATCTGCTGATAGAATCAGATAGCCTGTACTGGAAATGGGTAAAAACTCAGTGATACCTTCAACGATACCCATGATGACAGCTTGAATTAATAAAATAATATCCACAATGACTTTCCTAGACAAAGATATACGGATTGCTCAGTATAGTTTTTAGTATGTTCTAATATTTTTACGAGAGACTGACAATAAGCTTGCTAATGACTATGCCTTACCTTGCTCTTTTAATGTTTTCCATGCTTGGTTGCGCAAATACTTGGGCAATGCATTTGCAGCATCCGTACCGCCTGAAGTCATGAATTGAGCGATACCCAGCTGTCCTATCACTACTGCATCCGGCCAGACATCGTCATGGCATGTTTGCCCGTCCCGTTGTTTTAACAGTATCGATCCATTACCAACGATAGGTAAATTGAGCGCAGTTTGGCTGTCATAGTCTAGCAACTGCTCCGTACTATCGCTATCGCCAACCAGTACTGGCTGCATGACAACACAGTCTGTTTGACTATCATCTGTTATTGCATATTGACCAAAATACACTTGCTGCATACGAGCATCAAGCGCGCTATATACGTGGGTCAAACCATATTGCTGATACGCACGCTGGGCAATCGCTTGCAGACTTGAGACACCCACACAAGGAATATCATGCGCGACTGACAACGCCTGTACGACAGCAGTATTAATCCGTATCCCGCTAAAGGCACCTGGGCCTCTATTAAATATCAGTGCTTGTATATCAGCGAGGCTTAACTGAGCTTCAGACAAGGCTGCATCAATCATTGGAAGGATTTGCTGGGTCTGCTGGCGTTTGCCCGTCTCGGTATGACTCGATAGCACGTGACCCTTCGAATCTAGAATCGCGACCGAGCATTGATCAAACACGGTATCCATGGATAAAAACATCATACTCTCGGCTTATACTGTCAGTATTAAAAAAAGCACGGCGTTATAAAAAAAGCACTGGCTTAGTAAATCAGCGCCTATCATAGCATTTAGGGCTCATCATTTTTATTACTTTCTATGTTTTTCACACTTTATCCATGAGAGTTTGTCCAAATGAGACAAACATAAAAAAACCTCAAAACGGTTTTCGCTTTGAGGTTTTTATCAAAAAACCTTAGTCAGCCCTAAATGGAGTAAGGACAAACATTGCAATGTGCTACCGAGGTAGATTTTCCTTGCTTGCGGCGTCTGCGCAGACAGAGGCTACGTAAACTTCATCTCAGTAACATTGAGTTTATTTCATAGTGGATTGTCTATGTGATCAATAAACTTAGTCATTACTTATGAGTGGATCAAAAGCGCGTTTTAAATTTCTTTGGCGCTTGGTTTTGCATGTCTTGTATTTGCTTCTGCATCTCTTCGGTGCTTGGCATGTTGTTGGGATCAAGTCCCATTTGCTTTGCCATCTGCTCTGGGTTCACATCTCTAGCACCGCCTTGCTGACCGCCACCACCAAATAATGGACCACCGCCACCAGCACCGCCGCCGCCAGTTAGACCTTGTACTGCTTTCATCATTTTGCTGATGCCTTCAGGCTTTGAGATCATCTTCATCATTTTTGCCATTTGTTTGTGCTGTTTGAGCAAACGATTGACGTCTTGAATCTCACGACCAGAACCTGCAGCGATACGGCGTTTACGGCTTGGATTGATTTTATCAGGGTTTTTGCGCTCAAATGGCGTCATAGAATTAATCAATGCTTCCATCTCACGCACTTTTTCTTCTGGTTTGGCATCTTCAACGGCTTTTTGCATGTCAGAGCCGCCCATACCTGGCATTTTATCTAAAAATCCTGCCATGCCGCCCATGCTCTTCATTTGCTGAAACTGGGTCAATAGATCCTCAAGGTCGAACTCGCCGCCCTTTTGCATCTTCTGCGCCATTTTTTCGGCTTTATCACGGTCGATTTTTTGTTCAACCTCTTCGACCAGACTTAGTACGTCACCCATACCAAGGATGCGCTGAGCGATACGTTCAGGATGGAACAGCTCTAACGCGTCTAATTTTTCACCGCGACCTAAGAACTTAATCGGCTTGCCTGTAATAGCGCGTACAGAAAGCGCTGCGCCGCCACGCGCATCACCGTCAGTCTTGGTTAAAATAACACCCGTCAATGGCAATGCATCATTAAAAGCTTTGGCAGTATTGGCCGCATCTTGACCGGTCATGGCATCAACAACAAACAGCGTCTCAGAAGGATTGACTGCTGCTGTGAGCGCTTTGATCTCATCCATCATGTTGTCATCGATATGCAAACGACCTGCCGTATCGATAATCAAAATATCTTGATATTGAATCTTGGCTTCTTCAATGGCTCGTAGCGCGATATCAATCGGATTTTCTTCAGTGCTTGAATTGACAAACTTCGCATTCACTTGACCAGCGACCTGCTCAAGCTGTTTAATGGCAGCTGGACGATAGACATCAGCTGAGACCAGCATGACTTTTTTCTTATGGCGCTCTTGTAAGAATTTAGCCAATTTACCAGCCGTGGTCGTTTTACCCGCCCCTTGCAAACCCGCGAGTAGATAAACAACAGGTGGTTTACCTGTCATCTCTAGCTGCTGATTGGCACTGCCCATCATTTCGGTCAGCTCATCGTGAACGATTTTGACGAATGCTTGTCCTGGTGCCAACTCTTTTAATACTTCAGCGCCCAGCGCTTGCTCTTTAACACGCTTCACAAAGTCGCGAGTGACTGGTAGCGCCACGTCGGCTTCTAGCAACGCCATACGCACTTCACGCAAAGTGTCTTTGATATTGTCTTCAGTCAGTTGTCCAGTTCCCACAATATTGCGCAAGCTCGACGATAAACGTTCTGTTAAGGTATCAAACATAAATAACTCTCAGTTAAAATAATTCGCAGTTAAAATAATTCTTAGTAAAACCATTTAAATGGATTACAGATAATAGTGGGATGCATTATAAGATATCAGATTGTTTTTTTATCAATAGCATCATAAAAAACGTTAAATTATCAACACTATAGCATTAAGACGACTTAAACATTATCGTCGGTTTGCAAAAGGCTTGGACATTAAAGGTGTCATTCATGCCTAATAAGCTTGGTTCAGGTTGACTTAGCTGAGCATTTGTAAGGAATACGCAAGATGGTACTCAATTGGCCACCATTTTATGATAAATTGGACAATTATTCTAATTATTCCGATAATACCACTTTAGCATTACATTGAGCAGTCATTATACGCTCAATATGAGATGAGGCTTTATATCTGTGCACTTTGCATTCCTACTTGCTAGCCTAGCTTATATCTTAGTCAGCGTTTACCTTGGTTGGACGCTGACTCAAGACAAACCTATCCACAAAGGCTTCAGCTTAGGGTTATTGGTGGTCGGTATGGGTGCGCATGCGGTGCTACTGTATCCCTATGTTGTCACTCTTTATGGTTTGAATTTTAACTTATTCAATATCATCAGCTTAATCAGTTTATTTTTCTTGTTCTTCTACGTCCTATTTTGTTTGTATCGTCCCATTGTGAGCCTTGGCATTTTAGCCGCGCCAACAGCGCTTATAGGCATGACGGTCGGCTATATCGGCCGCGCCCCTTATCAGCCCATAACAAGTATCAGCATCGGGCTTGAGGCTCATATTCTATTGTCTCTTGCCGCTTATTGCGTGCTGCTGATGGCAGCGGTGCAAGCGCTATTTTTACGCCTACAAATACGTGAGTTGAAGCACCATACGATTCATCGGTTTTGGGTCAATAAACTGCCGTCGTTGCAAAGCATGGAAAGCCTATTGTTTGATATGCTCTTGGTAGGATTTGTCTTGCTTAGTATTGCACTAGGCATTGGTTTTATCTATGTAGAAGATTTGATGGCGCAGCACATTGTGCACAAAACTGTCTTTAGTCTGCTGTCGTGGTTGCTGTTTGGCACTCTTTTACTTGGCAACTGGCGCGCAGGCTGGCGTGGTAAGCGTGCTGCCAATATCACTATTTATGCCTTTATTTTATTAGCCATTGGCTTTGTCGGTAGTAAGTTTGTATTAGAGCTGATGTTGGGAATCGCTTAATAAAAAAAACGGCAGTCAGCAGTAGCGTTTTATACTAATACTGACTGCCGCTTGATCGTTTGATGAAATGAGCAACTAATATTTTGCTCATTACTAAAAACTGTGTTAATTAAAAACCACGGTCTTATTGCCCGCTACAATCACACGATTTTGCACATGCCAGTTCACAGCGCGTGCCAATACATTACGTTCGATATCGCGGCCAATTGCTCGTAGTTCCGTCACACCTTGGCGATGAGTGACACGGTGAACATCTTGCTCGATAATAGGCCCTTGATCGAGCTCAGCGGTGACATAATGCGCAGTCGCACCAATCAGCTTGACGCCTTTATCATAAGCTTGACGATACGGATCTGCGCCCACAAACGCTGGTAAGAATGAATGATGAATATTGATCACTTGCATTGGCCAGCGCTTCACAAAGTCAGGCGATAGTATCTGCATATAACGGGCTAATACGAGTAAGTCGTTGCCTTCCATCAACTTATGAATCTGCTCTTCAGCCTGTTCTTTATTATCCTTTGTAACCGATACATGATGAAATTTAATGCCAAAGTTTTTTACTGCTTGACGCAGGTCAGCATGGTTACTGACCACACAGGTAATCTCGCAGTCAAGCAAGCCGCGCTGATGTCGCCATAACAAATCCAACAACGCGTGGTCGAACTTAGATACCAAAATACCAACTTTGGTCTTAATCGCATTGTTATGTAGCCGCCAATCCATATTGTGGCGTTTGGCGACTGTGTGCCCAAAGCTGACCTCAAAATTATCGATAATCTCACTCAATCCTGCCAAAGCGAACTCTAAACGCATAAAATACTGACCGCCCTCATGGGCTGTTGAGTATTGATCAAGCGTAATGATATTAGCGCCGTAACGATGAATAAATTCAGAGACCGCTTGTACGATACCCGCTTGGTCTTTGCATTTGATCAAAAGCGTAGCAGTATCGCTTGCGCCAGTCGCAGGTGCATTAAGAGGATTTGGCTTTAGAGTGGTTGATGGAGCCGTTTTGGTATTATCTGACATAGTACGCCCAATTAAAAAATAAAATTATTACAATCTAAATGCTATCAGCAGCATAGGAAACCGACTATTTTAATCTTTTTCGAGATGTTTTGCTGGCGGAGTTGCTTGTTTTTGGTTATTTAGGGTAATTTGGTTTTGACGAGTAATAAAGCAAAAACCCCCAACATAGAGTTGGGGGTTTTTGAATGGTTTATCCTATTGAGAGCTAGAACAATTCTGATCGGTACCAAAAGGACTATTCGTATTAGGGCGCATAGGTATTCCAACATCAACATCATCTACTAATGCTGGAAAATCTATTACTCTAGATTGTTGTGATTCACTACCATCTACTCTTGTATTTACAGTAACTTTAGCTCTGTACCAATTAGCATATTGTTTTGGATAACGTATAGAAAAATCTACTCTTCCAGACCCATCTGTTATGAAGTTAAAACTTTGATTAGAATCAACCGTTTGACCATCACTATTAAGTACTGCTGCCACATTAATAGGATCTAGCTGACCGTTACCATTGAAGTCTTCATTAGGATCCAAAATACCATTGTTGTTCTTATCTTCATTTTCGCAAATAACCGCATTCTGCTGCCAAAAATCTGGTTCTAGAGAGTTATTTCTAATAATATCGAAATAACCTTTTAAATAATTATGTGGAGTCAAATTTATAGATACTTTTTGATTTATGGCAGGCTTACCAGCACTGTTAAGAACACTAACAGATCCGTTACGGAAATAATATATTTGCCTATCATCGGAAGATACTTTGTCCGCAAAAGCAAAACTGATATATGTGGATTTGGTTTGAACTGTAATTTCAGAAGTATCCAGAATAGTATTTACAGCCCTTTCCTGGCCATTTGGTAATTTAATTGACTGTACCTGAGCTTTAATAGTAACACCGTTCGTACTTGTTGGGTTTTGTCCTGCATTATAAACAACTGTAGCTATACCACTATCATCAGTATAAGCAAAACCTTGACCTAAGCTTCCACCAGATGCGTCTCTAATAGTGGTAAATTGCACGATGGCATTTTTTACTGGCGCATCGTTTTTATCTAGAACTCTTGCTATTACTGAGGTAGAGCCGCCTACACTAACAACAGCCCGCTCAATCTGTAGAAGCAGCTTGCTAGGTTCAACCGATACAAAACTTAGCGGAGTTTCTTTAGTTTCATTATCAAATTCTGCTCTTATAGTTGCTGTACCAGGTACATTAGAGTCGATATAAAAGTCAACTTTTCCATTTAAAACATTTAATCCACGACGAGAGCTACCTTGAGTATCGTTTATAGAAGCAAATATCTCACCTTTATTGGTTGATAAATATACAATATCACCATTTACTGCATTCGGAACATTTAAAGTTATTTTTTGTTTATTACCAACAACAATGTCAGGGGTTTCTGAAAAACTCATACTTGAGCTATTTGCTGATACTACTGTTAAGATATCAGGAATACGCTGAGTGGTTTTAGCACCTTTAACTTCAATGCTGAATAAGTAACCAACATCTGATATATCTAAATTAGAGGCATTCAAGTCAAAGATGAATTTACCGTTATTGTCTGTTATTCCAGTTGCTGCTTCTTTATCATTGCTATATAAAATAACATTGGCATTAGCGACAGGTTTAGTTGCCCCATCTAAGATTTGCCCAGATACACTGAAGTTGTCGCCAGCTTCTACTAAGTTCTTGGAAGAGACAACATTACTTGTGCTAGTACCAGATACCAAAATAGGAAGTGTTTGTTGAATGACATTATTATTTTCATTAACAACAACAGTTAATAAACTCTCATGGTTTAATTGCGAGTCAATGCCTACTGTGTTTTGTAGTAATTCAATAGCAATTAAGCCTTGGTCATCAGTTACTTGATTAGAAGTACTACTTAAAGATAAACCGTATAAAGAAGCGTCAGCGATATTTATGCTAACAGGAACATTTCTGACAATACCGCCATTTTTGTCAGTTACTCTAATATTTATAGTAGTCTTATCACTACCTGTTAAGAGCTGATTTTTTTCAGCTGATATGTAGATTTCACTTGCATTTGTAGGAGAAGGTTCTGAGTCACCATTCCCAGTACCAGGTTGAGTCACACCTGTATCAGGCTCTGGCGCAATCGTGTCAGTACCACCACCGCCACCACATCCAACCAAAGCCAGTGATAAAGTTAATGCTGTTAATTGAAACAGCTTAGAAGTAGGTAGTGAAGCGTATAGCATGTTTTAGACTCCGCATGAGCAGTGATTTATTCGAGCAAGTAGGCAAAAACCATTACACAGAATCACAATAGATTGGTAATGATACATAGATTTACATTAAAGATGATTGTATTAACAGATTGTATTAAATATATAAAAGAGACTTTACTGACTTTTGTTATAAGTTACAACTAAAAATTAATCTTTACTATTAAATAATCAACAACATAGATAGTACTTTTAAGGGTATAATAGTTATCGTTTAAACCAGCAATAATCATAAAAATATTTGAGTATTCATCTATTTTATGGTATAAATGTCGGCTTTAAAATTTTCTGAATTGGTCAGCCTGTTATTTGCCTTTAGATAGCAGTTCTACCAGCTCAACCTTCATATAGTTTTGTTTGGTGCAAAGCTGCCGCTTGCTGTGTCCATGCCGCAAAAACGTGCAACTTGCCCAGACTGGTATGAGAAAACCTCATACCTCATAGATTAGGAGTTCGCCATGTCTCGAGTTTGCCAAGTGACTGGAAAGCGCCCTATGGTGGGTAATAATGTTTCGCACGCAAACAACAAAACCCGTCGTCGCTTTCTACCAAACCTACACCACCATCGTTTTTGGGTAGAGTCTGAAAATCGTTTTGTACGTCTACGTGTGTCTACCAAAGGTATGCGCATTATTGACAAACTAGGTATCGATAAAGTGTTAGCAGATCTACGCGCACAAGGTCAAAAAGTTTAAGTAGACATTAGCAGCTTATTGATAACGATAATTCTCGTTACTTAAGCTGCTTTTCTGCTACAGCATATGTGGCAAATTACTACTTGAGACCCGTACCTATCGTTTTAAGACCCTCATTTACAGGAAAGCTATCATGAGAGATAAAATTAAATTAGTATCAACAGCTGGTACTGGGTATTACTATACCACTACCAAAAACAAGCGCACTATGCCTGGCAAAATGGAAATCAAAAAATTTGATCCAAAAGTTCGCCAGCATGTGATCTTTAAAGAAGCTAAAATCAAATAATTTCCGTTTTCACCAACGGCTTTATTTGAATAAAAAAAGGGTTTATCATTAGATAAACCCTTTTTTCTGCTCGTAATTTTATTCTTCAGTAGTGCACAATCACATCTAAAGGCCAAACCGATTGAACCTTAACTATAATGTGTCGGCTCTTTGTCATACACATGCGCATGCCATTGGCTCATCTGCTTTTGCATAATAACCTGAATTGCCGCATGAATCATGTGTTGACCAATCGCTTGTGTGTCACTACCCAGTAGCTCTTTTAACTTGTCAGAAAAATCGATGGTCATCAGCGGTGCTTCATCTTGTTCAGCATCACGCAATAACAACTTACCATCTTCAGCTTCTACCAGCTCAAGCGTGGTCTCTTTAGCAAATCCTGCAAATTGGTCGGTACTATCATTATCTGTTTCTATATCATTCTCGATATCGTATGGCATTCGCTTGTTCCTTATAGTCCCGTCTAATACTTGCAAAGAAAATCTCATATAACAAGCTATTATCTTATAGTAGTGCGGGTAAAACTGTCTTACTCATACAATGGACGCTTTGACCTTGAAATTCAAGACCTATCACATAAGTCTTTTATATAAATGATGAGTTTGAGTCAATCTCTAAGGTCAACGCCAATAACGCAGTTTTGATAAAGTAAATAACAACGCGACAAACATACCAAGGTAGTATGCCAGTTTTAGCTCAAAGGTTGGATCACGATATTTGAAAGGCAATGCCACTGTGGCAGTAGCGGTTGGAAAGATTAGCAGCATGATTAACCAATTTTCAATGACATTTAGCCACCCTTGTAAATCAGTTCCATGGCGTAATGAAGCAAGGCCCATCAGTAGACAGGCACTAATCAACATGATAAAAAGACTATTTGGTAAGTCTTTTGGAAAAATAGTATCTGTAATTTTAGTAGCAGGTTTTGACATGGGAGCGTCCAGTCACGCTCATACAGCATGACTTATTGATGAGTAAGAAACTTTCAATGGATCATTCATTAAATGACCGGCCAGCTTGATATTAGGAACGGTCGATTTGGCAGCGTAGCAGTAGATTAACTGTAGCTACCCATCAACCATAACATTGCCACGCAAGCGGTTAGCCAGCCAAGCGTCAACGCATTTCTCGTCTCGATATGCAGACCTTTCACTTTATTAACCACTCGCGAACCGACCCAAAAAAACAGTGGGATACCAATCACAAATGCAGGGACGATGACTGCAGCATGGCGTAATACGGTCTCAACCTCATCACCGATCATTAGGCGAAAACCATAACCTGCAAGACTTAGAACAAGCGAAAAAACTGCTAAACCAATCGTAATACCTTTTGGCACCAAGCTACGCCGCGGTTTAGTATGTCTTGCTGGCTCAGAGAGGACTGATGCGTTAATTGTTTTATTTGCGTCCATAATTCACCTTTACGTTACTTACCGCTATGTATAGTTATCAATTATACAGCACATTTTAGTATTCGTGTTTATGGGTGACCTAAGTTAAAAATTAAGGCGTCTATGAATTCATTCTCAATAATTTCATACAGGTTTATTTGCTAACGTTAACCAGCGCCAGCTCTTCACGCATGGCATCAATAGCAGCCTTATAATCTTCTTGGTTAAAGATTGCAGAGCCAGCGACAAACATATCCGCCCCTGCTTCGGCAATTGCACGAATGTTACTGGCTTTGATACCACCATCAACTTCTAATCTGATGTCTCGACCACTGTCAGTAATGCGCTGACGAACTTGGCGCACCTTGTCTAGAGTGCCCTCAATAAATGACTGACCACCATAGCCAGGATTGACACTCATGAGTAAGATTTGATCAACCTTATCCATGACGTAGTCTAAATAATGTAATGGCGTTGCTGGATTCAATACCAAGCCACATTCTGCCCCGCCATCCTTGATCAATTGCAAGGAGCGGTCGACATGCGCGCTAGCCTCTGGATGGAAAGTGATAATACTAGCACCCGCTTCTAAGAACTGCTCAATCATACCATCAACAGGTGAGACCATAAGATGCACATCGATAGGCGCATCAATCCCATAATCACGTAGCGCCTTACAAATCATACTACCAAACGTCAGATTGGGTACGTAATGATTGTCCATCACATCAAAATGAATCACATCAGCGCCCGACGCTAATACTTTCTCAACCTCTTCGCCCAAACGTGCAAAATCAGCTGAAAGTATCGAGGGTGCAATAAGATAGGGTTTAGAAGAACTGGTCATAAGGAAGCTACCTCATTCATGTTTAAATAAAATAAAAAAGATCTTGGAACGGATATCAGTATTATTCAGATATTGAACGTACTGATATTCCATACTCAAACTGTTAACGCTGCTTGTACTGCGTTTTACAATAAGCACGGCCAACTTCAAAGTCTCGTTTTGCTTGATGTTTGGTAGCACGATTGGTCACTCGTTCACGCCACAGCTTAAAAGACGATGGTTTTAAATCTTGGCGCATTAGCTTAATGACGTCAGACTCAGTAAGGCCAAAGCTGTGCTCTATGGCTCCAAACGGCGTTCTGTCTTCCCACGCCATCTCGATCACGCGTGAGACTTGCGCCTCGTCTAGCACCCTTTCGCCAGCATCATCGACTGATTGGACAATCATATCGTCTGACTGGACAGAACTTGTCCGCGCTTCATTCAAATCAGTGTCGGCATGGATACTAGTCTGCTGTTTATCTTCCAAAGCCGCATCCATATCTGCTCGCATGGTCGCAAGCGTAGTATCAGCAGCGGTAGAATCTGATAAAGAATGAACAACACTCGCTGATGCTAAATCTTGAGAATTTGCCATAAGGCTGACCTTTTAAAAAGTAAACGTATAATAAAAAAATGTCATATCAAATGCTAATTAATTTGTGCCATGTGCCAATGATGTTCAATATGGTCATTCATCATACTTTGAATAAAATAATAACTATGATCATGCCCAGCATGGTAACGCAGCGTCAATGGCTGCTTGGCTTTTTCACAAGCATCTTGGAGCGTTGACGTTTGTAAATGTCCTTCTAAAAAGAACTCATCTGCACCGCCTTGATCAATCAAAATACCGGCATACTGCCGACCTAAGCGGGCAATCACTTTTGAGGCATCAGATTGCTCCCACAAGGCTTTGTCATCACCAAAGTATTCGGTATACGCTTTTTGACCCCATGAAGATTCACTGGCTGAGCAAACAGGTGACATTGCCGAAACACTGATAAATTTACTGGGATGCTTAAATCCTAGTAGCAAAGACCCGTGCCCACCCATTGAGTGTCCCATGATACCCATAGTACTGATTGGGAACTCTGCGCGTAGCAGATCGTACAACTCATCAACAATATAGGTTTCCATATTGAAATGTTCAGCCCATGGTGCCTCTTTAGCATCAACATAATAACCAGCGCCTTGTCCGACAAAATAGCGCTCATCATCGGCTACCTCAATACCTACATCGGCATCGCTACGCGGAGATGTGTCAGGTGCGATAAAAATAATCCCAAGCTCGCTGCATTTTTGTTGAAAATGCCCTTTATGCGTTACGTTGTCCGCATTACAGGTCAATCCTGATAGGTATAAAATCGCTGGACAAAGCTGCCCTGATAACGCTTCGTCAGGCATATAAATACTGAATGTCATCGGCGTTTTGGTAGACATTGATTGATGTCTATAATAATGCTGCTCGCCATTGAAGCAGCGGTTCACACTTTTTTGTGTGAGCTGGGTATTGGCAGACAGACTATGATTATAAGAGTTGTTCATAAGAGGCATCCTTTTTATTCAAAGTAAAATATGCAATGACTTATAAAAAGTCTTTATAAAGTAGTAATTTTTAAAACCTCAAATTATGCTACAGCATTAATTAGCAGTGGTTGCTGTACTATCCACTGGCTGCTGTGAAGCACCCTCAGGCAATATATTAACAGTGGTATCATTCTGATTGATAACGCGAGCGACTGGCGGTCGTGTTTTATCAAATAACACTTGTTCAAACGCAGGTAATGCTGTCTCCATGAGACTGCCAATCGCCATCTGCGGCTCTGAGGGCTCAAACCCCATGACGCTTTCCCGATCATGAACACGTACTCTTGCATCTTTGAAAGCCGCTTCAAAACTGGTATTGCTACGTAGACTTTCAGCAAAAAACGCCTGTCCAAAATAGGTCATTTCAGCAGTATTTGTGCAACCAAATGATGGTCTATCCGCAGCTGAGGCAGTAATCACTACCGTGGTTGGCGATGCCAAATCATCGATGAATGATCCAGAATAACAGGCAGATACCACGATTACACGCCAGCGAATGCCTGAAGCATCTAGCGCCTCGCGTAGCCACGCTGCATCTAAATTTTCTATCGCAAGTGGCGGGTTTTCCAGCTGAATAATATCTGTATTACCGTGCGATGATAGCGTAAGCATCAACACATCTTCGTCGGCATTCATCTGCTGACCGATTCTTTTTAAGCCGCGCAAAATACTGGTTTTGGTGGCAATCGGCTCATCAAGCCAGCTATATGTGTTATTGATTAATGATAAAGAATGACCACTGGTACCAAAACGCACATCAAATAACTCACGTACTTTATTAATCTCAGAGCGAAAAACGTCTTGCTCAGAGAAGCCTGCCACGCCCATAAAGTACCAATCGGTTCTACCTGATACGCTAGGGTCAATACTATTCAAGGCTTCTTGCAACAAACGGGGCTGTTCGTATAGAGCCGCCTCTTCTAATACAGGCTCTACAGGAATCTGTTTGAATATGGGCTGGTCAGCGACATTGCGTTGCCAAATGGTTAAAAGCGCAACCGCGCCTACCAACACAATGATTCGCTCCCACCACGGTATGCGCAGACGACGAGAGAAAATCCATAGCAATGCTAGCGTCTGCCACAAAAACAGCACCAAAAACAAAATCGGTAAAAATGAATAGCTCCAATTGGGTAACCAGCCGTAGCTGCCCAAAAGTTGCATTAAGCTTTGCAATAGCGCTGACAATGTATCAGCGACCAACCACAAAACCACAGGCACAAAAAGCAACGACTGGTTGCCCGCACGCCTTGCCAAAATGATCCCGCCCAACAGAATAATCATTGGCCAAATCAAATAGCTGACCAATCCTTGCTCATTAAAGAGGCTACCGCTTTCAGCTGCCAACCAAGAAAAAAGCACATTGCTGCCGAGCGCCAATAAGGCAAAGACAGCAAACTGCATAAAGGTGGGTTTTACCCAAGAAAACGCACGCGTTGACCCGACTAGCATCCACAAAGTTGCGATAATATTGGCAGCGAAATTGAGCGAAAAGCGCTGAAGTGATACGGTTTTTAACGACGCAAGTGACAAAGACTTAGACCTCTAGCCAGTCGAGAAATATAAAGTAAATCAACTAAAAATGCTTTGATGCGACTACCATTTAATGTGATTGATTTACATTTTTTATGGCATAAAAACATCAGTTTTATAGCTAATTGACTAAGAAATGGTTATAAATGATGAATAGCTCAGACTAATAGTTTAGCTCGCTAATCTATCGCGATTGTAACGGATTGTCGGTCAAGAGGATAAGGCTGATTTGTAAAATTTGCTTATATTTGGCTAAAATCAAACAAAAAAAGAGACCTTGCATGCAAGATCTCTTTTTTGATTCAATACGACGTTTTATCTCATTAATAGCTCGTTAACGCGCTTTAGATAAGCGGCAGGATCGTCTAATTGACCACCATCCGCGAGCAATGCTTGATCGAAAATAACTTGAGCCAAATCATCAAACTGCTCACTACTCTCTAGCTTTTTAATGAGCGGATGGTCAGGGTTGACTTCGAGAGTCGGCTTGCTCTCTGGCACATCCTGTCCCATTTGCTTAAGCATCTGAATCATTTGCGGTGACAACTCACCTTCACCAACGACCAAACAAGCTGGACTGTCGACTAGACGCGTCGATACTTTCACGTCTTTGGCACGGTCGCCTAAAGCCGCTTTTAGCTTATCGACAACGGGCTTTAACGTTTCTTGCGCCTTTTCAGCTTCTGCTTTTTCGGCTTCATCCTGCAAGTCGCCTAAGTCTACCGCGCCTTTTGCGATGTTCTGTAGCGGCGTCTCATCAAACTGAGTCAAGAAGTTCATCGCCCATTCATCAACACGGCTGGTCATCAAAATAACTTCGATGCCTTTTTTCTTAAACAGCTCGAGTTGTGGGCTATTTTTGGCCGCAGCTAAGTTATCAGCCGTTAGATAATAAATAGCTTTTTGACCCTCTTTCATACGAGCTTTATAGTCTTCAAAGCTGGTCTCAAGACCATCTTGCGTGCTGGTCGCATAACGAAGCAGTTTGGCAATACGCTCTTGATTGCCCATGTCTTCACCAAGACCTTCTTTGATGACATCACCAAACTCTGCGTAGAACTGAGCGAATTTTTCTTGCTTATCGCTGTCTTCACTATTTGCCAAGCTTGATAGCAAGGTCAAAATACGACGTGCGTTACCATCACGAATTGATTTGACATCACGCGACTCTTGCAACAACTCGCGGCTGACGTTCAATGGCAAATCCGCTGAATCAATGACACCTTTGACAAAGCGCAGATACATCGGTAGCAGCTGCTCAGCCTCGTCCATAATAAACACACGTTTGACGTATAGCTTTAAGCCATGTTGCTGTTCGCGAGTATATAGATCGACAGGGGCTTTTTTCGGGATATACAGTAATTGCGTATACTGCACACGGCCTTCCACACGGTTGTGCGTCCAAGTCAGCGGCGCATCCATGTCGTAAGTGATGTTCTTGTAGAAATCGACATACTCATCATCTTCAATTTCAGACGCTGAGCGTGTCCATAGCGCGCTGGCTTTATTGATGGTTTCCCACTCGTCAGTCAGCACCATCTCGCCGCCTGCTGGCGTATCGTCGTCTTCATCACCGACAACGTCTTCTTGCCAAACCTCTTTACGCATTTGGATGGGCAAGCTGATATGGTCTGAGTACTTATTGACCAAGCGCTTGATTTTGCCGCGGTCAAGATAGTTGTCTTCGCCCTCGCTATATTCTTCTTTTAGATGCAAGGTGATGGCAGTACCACGCTCTGCTTTATTGATAGGCTCAACGGTGAAGCTACCCGTACCGTCTGATACCCAGCGCACGCCCTTGTCGGCAGGCTCGCCCGCTTTGCGTGATTCGACACTGATCGTATCAGCCACGATAAAACCTGAATAAAAGCCTACACCGAACTGACCGATCAACTGACCATCTTGTTTTTGTGAGTCAGACAATTTGTCCAAAAATGCTTTGGTGCCTGATTTGGCAATCGTACCCAAGTTCTCGATCGCATCGGCTTCATTCATACCAATACCGTTATCGGTAAAGGTAATGGTTTTGGCGTCTTCATCGACATTGATGCGAATGCGCAGTTCACCATCATTTTCATATAGGCTGTCATCATTGGTCGCTTCAAAGCGCAATTTGTCGCACGCATCAGAAGCGTTAGAAACCAGTTCACGTACAAAAATATCGGCATTAGAATACAGCGAATGAGTGACTAGGTGTAGTAGCTGCGCCACTTCAGCTTCAAAGGTGTGTTTTTTTAATTCAGGGGCGCTTGTATTAGAGGCAGTTGTATCAGTATTAAGGTTATCAGCGTTGTTGTTATCCGCTTGGGTCTGTTCACTCATAAAAAACTCCTTTAATTGGTGGTAAAAAGTTGTTCTAAGATAGCGGTGATTCTATTTAAACGTACTAAAACGGCTATGAAAAACCGTCGTTTTGAATACTGCTAAGCTGCTTATACTAATAAGGGCACAGCAAAAAATTTCAAGCTCAAGACCCCTATTCAATAAAAAACACCGCACTTGTCTACCAAGGCGGTGTTCTAGTATCAGTCATTTGCTTACACAAGAGCCAAAGCATGAGCAGCTATTCTGAATAAGCTTCTATCAATAACTCCCAAATAGTCGTCAGTTTTTTTGACAAACGAATATGTGTTTTCATAGTAACCTCTAGGTCGATTGACATTATCTTGTTAGGTACTATTACAACCAGTTTTCAAATATTTGTATAATTAATTGATTACAATATCTCGTTTCGTTTTTTAAAACCAATAGCTAAATGATATCCCATTTCTTAACGTGGCATCGGTCGAATGGTCAGAATCTGCTCACTGCGACCAAAAGGTCCTTGTGTATCATGCAGTATCGCGCTGGTCAGGCCAATGCCATCATCGCCATATTGTTGCACCGCTTCGATACCCAGCCAGCGACCTTGCGGCGCACGGTGCATGTGGATTTGTAAATCCGTGTTTGGAAACATCCATTCCAATGTCGATAGGCCAAGACCAACCCGTGGCACAACGCCATTGGCCGTATCAACCATACCTAACAGATGTACCAAGTCACCAGTAGATATGCCCTCGACCATCTCAACATCATTAGTTATCCAAACCCTACCCCGGCCTGGACGACGCTCCGCATCTGTCACTAGGTGCACGCTTTCAATAAACCCGCCCGGCCAGCCTTTCATACCATCCCAAGCTGGCAAATCCTCAGGCATATGCTGCAACTTTTGATCTTCAAGCCCTGCGATCTCACTGGTGTCTTGGGTCATAAGTCGCCATGCACGCGCAATGATCGCATCGCGGCCACGACTGCTCATGACCGCTTCAATCAACTCAATGGTCTTGCCCGGTCGAATACAGCGTGTGGTAATAGTAAAGTCATCAAGCGGTATTAAGCCTAAAATATCAAGGCTAATACGAGCAATGCGCATGTTGGCTTGCGGCGCATAGCCGTTTAGCTCAGCTGTGAGCAAACCTGTCGCTGGAGCCATGTGTTGCTCATGCTCATTCCAAGCGCCCTGTGCGTGTTTGGTTGGCTGATAGTGCGCAACACTGATACCGTTTTCTTGTTGTTCGCGTTTGATAAAGCGATAATAAGCTGACATGACCATCCTTGTTCTTGTATAAAACTTCTCTCATTTATCTTACGATTTTCGAATGCTCTGGGAATTTATTTTAGAAAAAATACTGTGAATTTTTGCTTTATTAAGATTTAGTAAGCGCCCGCTTTCTCATTTCAAGAATCCGGCGACTCTTTATAATGATAAACAATAAAAAAACCATCACGACCACAAGCACAGCGTAAAAAGGGCGATGCTCTTGCATAAAATGCGCGACGTTCAATAGAAGTATTAAGGCAATCAAGCAAATGACAAACGTGTTTATTTTTAATTGCTTGTTAACCTCATTCAGAGTGGCTTCTGACAAGACAAATTTATTTTTCTGCTTTTTCATTCTACCTTATCCATCGTAGGTGATTTTTATTGATTATTTTGCGCTATTTACCCACTTGCGTAACTGGAATACGCAAGGCTTTAGGCAAACTGAACGTCACGTTTTCCTCAATACCTGACAGCTCGCTCGGTAAGTCACCGCCCCAGTCTTGCAACTGTTGTAGCACTTCTTGAATAAGCACTTCAGGGGCTGATGCACCAGCAGTCACGCCGATACTTTGTACTCCCTCCAACCAGCTTCTATCCATCTCACTGGCATTGTCAATCAGATAAGCTCGGCAGCTCATGCGCTCTGCCAATTCACGCAAACGATTGGAGTTTGATGAATTTGGCGAGCCGACCACGAGCACCACTTCACAGCGGCTGGCAAGATCTTTTACCGCATCTTGGCGATTTTGAGTGGCATAACAGATATCGTCTTTACGCGGGCCTTGAATACTGGGAAACTTGTCGCGCAACGCATCAATGACGCGCGCGGTATCATCCATCGATAAAGTGGTTTGCGTGACAAATGCCAAACGTTCAGCGTCTTGTACGGTCAATGCTTTAACATCGTTTTCATCTTCGACCAGATGAATCTGACCACCATGTCGACGGTTAAAACGTCCCATGGTGCCTTCTACCTCAGGATGTCCTGCATGACCAATCAGTACCGCGTCCATACCATCTTGCGCAAACTTAGCAACTTCGATATGTACCTTAGTGACGAGCGGACAAGTCGCATCAAATACTGTCAAATCGCGGCGCTCAGCCTCATCTTCAACCGCTTTTGACACGCCATGGGCCGAAAAAATAACGATAGAACCATCTGGCACTTCGTGAAGCTCTTCAACAAAGACAGCACCGCGATTTGCCAAGTCTGAGACGACAAATTTATTATGTACCACCTCATGACGAACATAAATGGGTGGCTCAAAACGTGTCAATGCTTCATTAACAATCGCAATTGCACGGTCCACACCAGCACAAAATCCACGTGGGTTGGCAAGATAAATTTGCATAAGCAGGCCTATCATTAGATAATTTATATTCAAAGCTTATATTAAAAAGCTTCAATTCAAAGACTGGGATGAAATCAAGGCTCTACTTTAGCATAATTTGCTTTTATTGCCCTTGAAAATACCAATGTTAGCGTTAATGTTCTATAGCAAAACATTGAAGTATTCATCGCACAGTGGCAAGTGTGGCTTTAATTAAAATAAAATTCATAAAAGCAGTTTATAATAACGTATTGACTCCGATTTCTATCGCCATACATGATGGCGATTTTTATTTTTACCAGCCTTTAGCCGTTCACTAGGGCACCTTTTCGTCTTTTATTAGGACATACTGTATGACAGGTTCATTATTTATCATTACCGCCGCCTCTGGTACAGGCAAGACCTCACTAGTAAAGCAATTACTTGCCACCACCAATGACTTGACCGTCAGTGTCTCTCATACGACCCGTGCGCCGCGTCCTGGCGAAATTGACGGTCATCATTACCATTTTACCGACGTCGACAGCTTTGTAGGCGCAATCGGTGAACAGAAATTTTTGGAACACGCGGAAGTGTTCGGCAATTATTATGGCACCTCAGAACAAAGCGTGCGCACGCAGTTAGAAGCAGGCGTTGATGTCATTTTAGAGATTGACTGGCAAGGGGCGTTGCAAGTCAAAAAGATATTCACCGATGCGACGATGATTTTTATTTTACCGCCCAGCATTGCAACCTTACGTCAACGCCTATCGACTCGCGCGCAAGATACCATAGAAGTGATAGAGCAGCGTCTGGCTGGTGCAGTAAGTGAGATGGCGCAATACGTACATTTTGACTTTGTTATTATTAATGACAATTTTGAAGTGGCTTTGACTGAGCTTAAAGCAATTATCGTAGCAGACAGACAGACGCTTAAACGTCAGCAGCAACGTTATCATCGCACGATTACTAACTTGCTAAGCGATAACCCAGAAGAATGATTCAAGCCTGAGCCGTTTATTTAAGTCAATATAAAAAGCGACTACGCGACTGAGCAAAAAATGCTATAATATCTGGCTATCCCTTTTTATATTTTTGATATTATTTTTATTGAGTGGCGGACCATGTCCATTACTAATAAAAACAACCGAGGTAGCTATTTATGGCACGAGTGACGATTGAAGATTGTTTAGATAACGTTGATAATCGCTTTGAGTTGATTTTGGTGGCAAGCAAGCGCGCTCGTCAATTGGCTAAAGGTATTGCTGAGCCATTGGTTAGTGTCGATAACGACAAGCCTACTGTATTAGCATTACGCGAGATTGCTGCTGGTAAAATCACACGTGATATTCTCAATCAGCCAGAGCATCACTTTGCAACCAGCTCACTAGATTTGGCATTATCAGGCGACCATAGCTTCTAATTGGCTGCTTTGATAAGGTCATTTGTATTACTGCTATAGAGCTTATTAAAGCTTTATATCCAAATACATAGTGATGATAGAGACCACAGCATCGGCTGTGGTTTTTTAGTTGTAATAATATTGCTTTGATTGTTTTAGACACCATTTATACTTCAGAATATACCGTTGAGTTCAAATTTCTAAATTTTTATAGCCCCTGCTTGCTTAGCAGTTGACATTGAATGCGATTTACGATTAATTAGAAGGTAATCTACCCATTCTTAGCTTTTTTTTCTTGAGCTTTTGTATAATAGGTCAGCATTCATTCAGTCACTATTTACCTTCATAGCTAGCTTGGAAAATAGGTAATGGAAAATAGGATCGTTGCTTTATGAGTCAAACCTTACCCAAACTCAGTCATCATCTAGTCGATGAAGCTCAATATAATTTACTGCGCTCAGTAGGTTACCTCACTGCCGCTGAACGCCGTGATATTATTGACGCGTGTGAGTTCGGTGATATTGCGCACATTAAAGACAAGCGCAAATCAGGGGAACCTTATATTACGCATCCTATTGCGGTCGCTGAGATATTGGCGGGTTTTCGTCTAGATCGAGACACAATTATCGCAGCGATTTTGCACGATACCGTCGAAGATACTGAAGTAAGTGACGAGCAGCTTGAGCAGCGCTATGGCAAAATCGTGGCAAGACTGGTCGATGGTGTGACCAAGCTAAAGTCTTCTTCACATAATAAGCAGCAAAATAAAGCCGCCACTTTTCATAAAATTCTGACTGCCACCTTGGCTGATCCACGCGTGTTGATTATTAAGCTTGCCGACCGCTTGCATAATATGTCCACGCTTGATGCAGTACGTCCCGAAAAGCAACGTACCACCGCGCAAGAAACCCTAGATTTTTATGTCCCATTCGCACGATTGATGGGTCTCAATGACATCGCTGATTACATCGAAGTGCTCTGTTATCGTAACCTTGATTCTGATATGTACAACAAGCTGTCTGATAAGCTTTTGCAGCATGGCCTTGGCCGTAATTTTCAAAGAGAAGCCATCCATCGCTATTTGAGTATTGTCCTCAATAACTTGGAGCTGAATGGACTGGTCAAAGTTTTAGATAATCGTGTGGTCATTTATCGTCAATTTTTCCGCAATCGCGGTGAGATCAATGCCTTATTACGCCATTATGCGTTTGAAATTGTCCTCGACAATGTCGAATCCTGTGATAAGTTGGCTTATTATTTGATTAAAAAATATCAGATTGATGACAGTCACATTGCTGATAATATTCGCAGACCCTTACCAGGTGGTAATCAGTCGCTCACTCTTATTTATGAGCGCGACAACGATGTGGTAAAAGTAACTATTTTGACCAAGCAAATGCAAAGCGCAGCAAGGCTTGGCGTCATCGGTGCAGAGCACGCATCCGACGTCAGTCAATCAGTCATTCAAGCCTCGTTACGCAATATGAAAGATTTGGTCGACGAAGACAATTTAAATGAAAACAGTCCCGATTTTTCGGCGGCAGTCTCTACAATCAATGAGCTGATGGACTATTTACACTCAAGTAAAATCATTTGTTACAGTCCAAAAGGACGTGCCTATGAGCTACCACAAGGGGCAACAGCGCTAGATTTTGCTTACGCGGTCGGACCAATGGTTGGCAATGTGGCGGTTGGCGCAAACATCGATGGCAAACCTGCCAAGCTTGGTACCGTAGTAAAAAATGGACAATTGGTCGAAATCGAAGTAAATAGCCACTCAGAACCAAAAGCAGAATGGCTCGGGTTTGTGGTCACCAATAAAGCCCGTGAAGAGATTCTACGCTGGTTTAAAGATTTGTCTGTGGCCGATAAGCAGCATCATGGTCAGCAAGCGTTAGACCGTGCTCTTAAAACGTACCAAAAAAGTCTCGATGATTTGACAGACAGTGATTGGAAAAACCTCACTGAATGGCGAGGATTAACAGAAAAAGATGCTTTATTTGAGCAAATAAGTTCTGGCACGTTGCTGCCGCAGTTGGTGGTTACCCGCTTGTTTAGCGATGAAGTAAATGACTTACAAGCAAAAGAGCATAGCGAGGATATGACTCAGCCCCAGCAGCTTATAGTTAACGCTTCTGGCGTTGAGCTTGATTTTGCCAATTGTTGTCACCCGATATATGGCGATCCTATCGTTGGTCATTTATCACGTCATGGTTTGGTCGTACATCGCCACAAGTGCTTCTCCATTGATGACATTCGTAAGGACAATCCGTATCAGGTTATCCAATTGCGATGGCGCAATGATAAAGCGGTCAAGCAAGGCGAATCAGGCGAGAATGATATAAAAAATAATGGGAAAATTCGTTTTCCAGCCTATTTGAAATTGTCTATTTCTCTCAGTGATGAACAAATCACTGAAGTGATCTATCATCTACGCCAATTAAATATAGGCGTCGAAACCATTGATGTCCGTAGCAGTGATACCATCATCCATATCATTGTGCGTAGTCGCAATCACTTAGCGCAAGGTATTCGCGAACTGCGCTCATTACTTGGCTTCCCCAATATCATGCGCTTATATCAGCTGTAACAAAACGGCGAAGTGGTAGTTATTGATAGTACCAGCTCATCGTTTTAGAGCTTTTTCAATAATCTTAGAATGATGATAAAATATAGTAAATAATGCATTTCCACTAACCAAACCAGAAAAATATAAAAAGGACATCATATGACCCGTCAAACCATCCAAACAGACAAAGCTCCTGTGGCTGTCGGCACTTATTCACAAGCCGTAAAAGTCGGTAATACCGTCTATATTTCAGGACAGCTTGGTTTTGATCCTGAGACAATGGAATTAAAAGAAGGCTTTGAAGCACAAGCAAAGCAAGTGTTTGAAAACATCAAAGCCATCTGTGAAGCCGCTGGTGGCAGCTTGAATGATGTGGTCAAATTTAATGTGTCATTAACTGATTTGAATGACTTTGCCGCTTTGAATGAAGTATTTGTTGCCAACTTAAGTGAGCCGTATCCTGCGCGTGCAGCGGTCCAAGTGGCTGCCTTGCCAAAAGGTGGTGTGGTCGAGATTGAGTCTATCTTATATATTGAGTAATCTTAACACCTACATCATGACTGCTAATCTTCTGAGTCAAAATACCTCTTTCTAAAGTAAGCCCAAATAGCACTATTTGGGCTTACTGCTGTTATCCTTTTACTATCCTTATTTAACTGTCTAAAGGCGATGGGTACATTTTATGTTGGTACAAGTTGCTCTGCCCGTCCCCCTTTATCGGGTGTTTGACTACAGCCTGCCAGCAAATATGAGCATGTTGCCAAATGCCATTTCCACACAGATACCGCAAATTGGTAGCCGTGTCGAGGTATCATTCGGCCGACAAACCTTGATTGGCATCGTTGTTGCTCATGTTTCTGAAACTGATAGTAGCGTACCACTCAATAAGCTAAAACCCATCAATAAATGCTTAGATGCTGATCCTATTTTAGGCGATAGCATGCTAAAGCTAGCCCATTGGCTTGCTCGGTATTATCACTATCCGCTTGGCGACGTCTTAGCTGTCATATTGCCGAGCTTGGTTCGTCAAGGCAAACCATTAGATTTGCTGATTACGCACTGGCGAATTTTGCCACACATCACTGATGATGATTTTCGCGCCAACGCCAAAAAACAAAAACAGCAATTTGATATGCTAAAGCTACATGGCGAGCGCGGTGCAAGTGAAGACGTCTTATTGTTAGAGGGCATGCAACGAGCGTTTTTAAAAGCGCTTGAAGACAAAGGCCTTATTGAACGGTATATTCAAACAAAACAAGCGCCCTCACCTGTCAAATTAGCAAAAATGCCCCTTGATCTGAATGAGGAACAGCAGCTTGCCGTCGATGCGATCATTGCTGCGCATGAAGCCAAACGCTACACGGGATTTTTGTTAAATGGTATTACAGGCAGCGGTAAGACTGAGGTCTACCTACAAGCCATGCAAGCGGTACTAGAATCCGGAAAGCAGGTCTTGATTTTAGTGCCAGAGATTGGTTTGACACCGCAAACACGTGCGCGGTTTGCCAGTCGATTTGCCGCGCATATCGTTTTGCTGCATTCAGGAATGAACAATACCCATCGCTTACAAGGATGGCAAGACTGCCGCACTGGACATGCGCAAATCATCATTGGCACACGCTCAGCCGTACTGTATCCCTTTGCAGATCTGGGACTCATTGTCGTCGATGAAGCTCATGATGGCTCATATAAACAACAAGATACGTTGCGCTATCATGCAGCTGACGTTGCCCTGTATCGTGGCTTGCAGCACAACATACCGGTCGTGCTTGGTACGGCCACCCCTTCTCTTGAGCATTTAAAATTGGTTGATGACGCCAAGTTGGTAGAGTATCAGCTGCTGACGCGCCCTGGTAATGCTAAACCTGCGCCTATGCAGCTCATTGATGCTCGTCTACAAAGTACCCATCAACAAACCACGGACGACGGGGCACGTTATGACACGGGCCTGACAGATAAATTAATTGGGGCAATACGACAAACGCTAGAAGCTGGTGATCAAGTATTGATATTCTTGAACCGCCGCGGCTATGCACCTGTTTTATTGTGCAATGCTTGTGGTTGGCAGGCTGACTGTCCACGTTGTGATGCTCATTTGACCGTACATTACAATAGCCAAGCTCAACATAGCCATTACTCAAGCAATTCTTATTTAAAATGCCACCACTGTGATTGGCAAGCCTACATTCCTACTGTCTGCCCTGATTGCGGCAGTCAAAATTTAGACGCCAAAGGTATGGGTACCACCAGACTGAGCGAAAACCTGCATGCGATTTTTGCCAACCCTCAAACCAGTAAAGCGCTCTATCCCATTATTCAAATCGATCGGGATACGACAAGATTGAAAGACAGCTGGGAAAATATCTACCAACGTATCAATGAAGGCAAACCTGCGATATTGGTCGGCACGCAAATGGTCGCCAAAGGTCATCACTTTCCCAACGTCACCCTCGTCTGTCTACCCAATGCTGATCGTGGGTTTTTGTCCGCAGACTTTCGCTCGCCTGAACATACTGCTCAGCTAATGATTCAGGTGGCTGGACGCGCTGGACGCGGCGACAAAGCAGGACGAGTGCTGATTCAAACGTTGCAACCGGATAACGAATTGTTATTAAAACTGGTCAAAGATGGGTATTTGTCATTTGCTCGTGAATTGCTACAAGAACGTAAAATGATGGGTCTGCCGCCTCACAGCTATGCCGCCCTAATACGCTGTGAAGGCAAGACAATGACCGCTACCACTCAAGCACTCAAAGATGCGATTGCCCTACTACCAAGTGCGCACAATCTGGCCGTACTTGGCCCTATTGATGCACCAATGAGCAAAAAGAACAGCCGCTACCACGCCCAGCTACTATTATTAGCTAAAGATAGGCAACAACTTCACCATGTATTGGGTCAGTGGTGGCAACCAGTCCTTGCTCTGCCAAGCGCTAAATATCTTAAACTTACTTTAGATATTGATCCTATAGGCTGGTAGTTTAAGCTTTCTCAATTGATCACTGCGCCGCCTTTATAGACTACTTTTTTATTTTGAATGAGTCATATCGACTGTCTGCATTATTTTTACTTCGCTGTTACAGCTTCTAAAATTCGACTATGATAAATTTATAATAGCTGTTTCGCGGTAGTGCTCAAAAAACCACCACCGCTTTATGTAAAATGCCTATTCATTATTCCATTGAATGTCAGCGAATCTGAGTGCTGCTATGAATCCAGAAAATTCAAACTCTCGACATAATGACCACACTCACCAGAAGACTACTGATACGCACAAGCATCAAGATAGTGGGCATCATACCTATGCGCACGATGGACAAGACCATCACGATCACGATACCAATCTAGAGAAGACCACGTCTCCACGAGATACCAAAGGCTATCAACGCACGTTGCTTATTAGCTTTATCATCATTACCAGCTACATGTTTATCGAGGCCATCGGTGGCTGGCTCACAGGAAGCTTGGCGCTGTTATCAGATGCCGGTCACATGTTAAGCGATGCGATAGCACTTGGCGCTACCCTAATAGCTTTTAAAATTGGCGAAAAAGCAGCCACTCACCAAAAAACTTTTGGCTATAAGCGCTTTGAGATCTTAGTTGCGACGGTAAATGGCGCTACGCTGATTATCATTGCGCTCATGATTTTTTATGAAGCAATCAAACGCTTTAATTCGCCATCCGAGATTGCTACCCAAGGTATGCTGATCATTGCGACTGTCGGTATGTTGGTTAATATTTTGGTCGCTTGGCTCATGCACAGAGGAAGCCATAATAACGATGAGCATAGGCATAGTCATGGATCAGATGGCACCAAGTCATCTGATACTAAGCCATCGAATAATAAAGAACCCGTTAATCTAAATATGCAAAGTGCTTACTTGCACGTATTGAGTGATTTGCTGGGTTCAGTCGCTGCCATCATTGCTGCGTTATTGATGATGGGATTTGGTTGGTTATGGGCAGACGCTGTAGCCTCAGTCATTGTGGCAGTGCTTATCTTAGTGAGTGGCTACCGTGTCGTACGTGATTCAGTACACATTTTGATGGAAGGCACGCCTGCCAATATAGCGTTAGTCAATGTTGAGCAAAAACTACTCACTCACCCGCAAGTAAAAGCAGTCCATGACCTTCATGTTTGGAGCATTACTAGCGGCTTAAATGCATTATCCTGTCATATCGTTGTCGATGGAGAAATGAATATTCATCAATCGAATGTGTTAATTGGCAGTTTGGAATTAAGCTTGCTTGAACTTGGCATTCATCACGCCACTATTCAGGTCGAAAGCGCATCGCTTCCACAAACTGGAACACATAGTGATGCCTTAGTTTGTGACATCTCGACGCAATCAGCTACCAATAATAGTCACGCGGGTCATCATCATTGAAACTATGAAGACTTATTTATATGGATTCTACCAATTACCGGTTACATTTAGTTGAATGGAAAAAATAACGCAGTATAAGAAAAATTAATCCAACTGCTGTTGTGAGCCAAATACCTACCCCAGCTCCTAACAGCACCATTCTAATCCAGTGATCTAAACATCCATTGCACACACTTAGTAAATAAGTTGGTCCCATGTTTGATGCTATCACTAACCAAAACCCCAATAATAGTGCCAATCCTGAACAGATAATGCTTACGACTATTTTGCCAAAAGTTTTTAATAGGCCTCGCCATTTATAATGAGCAGTCAAATTGGATGAACGATTATTCATAAGTAATCTCTATAACTTATTTAACGTTTCATATTTATTATCACATACTCTATTCAAACAACTAAAAATAAATCTAGAAAAGCGTTGATTTTGAATGAGTGCGTATCACGGGAGTTTTTATCATTGTAATCGCGTGTTAAAAACGCTGAAAAAATCAGCCCTGCTGTCATATTTTTAAGATAAATTCTGTATACTTAACATTTAAACGCTTATTCATAATCAACTGTGGCCTTCTATCATGTCTAAACGCTCAGCGCCTTTTGTCGCCCCAGACCATATTGAAGACCCTGCATCAAAGGATGGCAAAAAGCACGCCAAAGTTTTGCTATCGACGCTGCAAGAAGACATTGCCAGCTTCCGAGATACGCAATTTCCACCCGACATTTTGCGTCAAATTCGTGACATGCCCATTTATGAAGGCAACTTAGCCGAGGTTCAGGCTTATCAGCAGCGCTGGCAACCTTTGCTTGCGCGTGCGATGGCTTTTTATCCTGCTGCCAATCTACCACCTGATTATCTGTCATTACCTGCTAGCCTTGAGATACCGCAGTTTATCTATCATGTTCAGCGCTTACATCTCACCAAAACTCGTGCCAAAGAATCCAAAAGCTTTGGCTCAGTAGGCGCGCTTACTGACAAATGCGGTGATTATAGCGCTGATGACATCGCGCGTATGTCAGCAGTATTTGACAATGATGAGGAAGCTCGTTTGGTGGCGCACCGTGAATTTATTGATCTAAGGGCTTATGTTTTTTGCCGTGATAATAAGGGTGAGATGATTGAGCCTGAACGGGTACGCTTTTATCGAACAGGACTCATTGTTCATGCTCTACCAGACTTTAAGATCGTAGACAGTCGACAAACTCCGCGTAAGCGTCGTAATGATGCTTATAGCAACCCACTTGCAGATAACGGCATTTGGAAAATCTACCGCAAAAAATAACTAACGTCGACGTTATAGTATTTTTATCATCGCCATTCTATATAGCTTTTTTTATTGCCACCCTTAAGGATACAAGATGTTCGCTGCCGCCGCCGGCTCACCAAATTTAATGTTACAAGCCACGATTTTCTTGGGCGCAGCATTGCTCTTTGTACCCCTTGGCAAACGCTTCGGTATTGCGACCGTATTGGGTTACCTGATTACGGGATTGATACTGGGCCCAAGTGCTTTGGATGTGGCGGGCGATGCTGAGAGTTTATTGCACTTTTCTGAGTTTGGCGTGGTCATGCTACTCTTTATCATTGGGCTTGAGCTTCAACCCTCACGATTGTGGGCGCTACGCCGTTCAATATTTGTACTGGGTGGCCTACAAGTAGGTCTGACCGGCACGTTATTGATGGGGCTTTTGCATCAGTTCTTTGGCTTGCAACTAGACACGGCTTTTATCGTCGGCTTTGGCCTTGCGCTCTCTTCCACAGCTTTCGTACTACAGATACTGACTGAAAAACAGCAGCTTTCAAGCACCCATGGACGTGAAGCGTTTACGATTTTATTATTCCAAGATATTGCCGTCATTCCACTGCTAGCGGTCATCCCGTTTCTATCAGGGGTGCGCGAACAAACCTATGACTTAATTTATTTTGGCAAGGTCTTCGCTGTTTTTGCCGGGCTCATCTTTGCCAGTCGTTACATCATCCGACCATTTTTTAAATTTGTGGCCTCAAGTGGAGCGTCAGAATTACTGACTGCCGTTGCGCTATTTATCGTCATGGGCGTGTCTATTTTGATGGGGCAGATTGGTCTATCGATGGCATTGGGTGCGTTTTTAACGGGCGTACTGCTCGCCGATTCTGAGTATCGTCATGAATTAGAAGCCAGTATTGAGCCTTTCAAAGGGTTGTTACTGGGACTGTTTTTCATGTCGGTCGGTATGTTGACTGATGTCAAACTTATCTTGGAAAAACCGATCCTTATTATTGGCTGTGCAATGGCATTGATGTTTATCAAATTCGGTGTCATTGCAGCGATTGCAAAAGTGTTAGGCAATCGCTGGCCGACCAGTATTAGGTTGGGTGTCACTTTGGCGCAAGGCGGTGAGTTTGCTTTTGTCTTGTTTAGTGTGGCAACTGCCCAAAATGTCTTACGACCAGAGCTTGCTAATACGCTTAACCTTATCGTCACCATTTCTATGGCACTCACGCCACTGGCATTTTTATTATTAGAAAAAGTGGGAGAACCTCTATTTGCCAAAAGCAAACCAAGTCGCGAGTACGACTCCATTCCCGATCATGAGCATCAGGTGATTATTGCAGGTTTTGGACGAGTCGGTCAGATTATCGGTCGTGTGCTACGCATGCACAATATTGAATTTACTGCCATTGAGCGTTCTGCCAATCGAGTAGATTTCGTCCGTAAATTCGGTAACCAAGTCTATTATGGCGATCCAAAAAATCCAGAAATCTTACGTGCGGCTGGTATCAAAAAAGCCCGCCTATTTATTCTTGCCATTGATGATTTAGAACGCTCCATCACAACGGCTCAATACTTACGCAAAAACTATCCAAAGATAATCGTACTAGCACGTGCCCGTGATCGCCAACACTATTATCGCTTACGCGAGGTTGGCGTGCGTCATATCTGGCGTGAGACCTACTTGTCGTCTTTAGATATGTCACGTGAATCACTGCAACTGCTCGGTATCTCGCCAGAAAAAGCGCGCGAAACGGTAAAAACGTTCCGTGACTATGATGATGATTTGATTGAACGTCAACAAGCCATCTATGACGATGAAGCCAGCATGATTGAGTCAGCACAATCGGCCATGGCAGAGCTTGAAAGTTTGTTTGATGAAGACATCGATAAAGCTCGTAAAATGGATTTGAGCGACTTTTATGATGCGTTAAAAAGCCAAGCGACGCCAACGGATACTAAAGACGACCCTGCTACGGATTCTAAAAATTAATAAGGTAATGTTTCAATAAAAGACCTACTCTGTACTACAACTTTTAGGCGCTTGTTTTTTATTAAGGGAGCTCATACAGTCCCAATTATCACCGTCTGGTAGATGATAAAAAACCAGCGTCTGATTGTTCAAATAACGTATAGGGAACTTAACGTTCTGAATTGTGGCAATAACGGCACAATCTGTTTTTGGTACGCCAGCTGCCTTGGTATCGATTTGAATGCGTATTTGCTCAGTTTCAGTATTGATGGGCAAGCCAACTGGGCACTGTCCTGTCTGCCGATACACCAGCGCTACTCGATTTTGTACGGTCTTGGCACTATCATAGGCATCAAACAGTACTTCATTTGCTTGTGGCTTAGCGATAAGAGGTAAAAACTGCACTTTAATCACTATCAACGCGAATGCGAAAAGTCCAAATCCTAAACCCAAACCGAATAAACTAACCCCGCCCTCTCTATGCAAATGCGCTTGCTGTGCAGCTTCATCTCGCGGATAGTCATTAATAGCATCGGCAATCTCACGTCGCGCCATTCGGTAATAATAAGCGTCTGTCCAGCGTGCAACCATAAACGACCAAAACAGCCAAATTATCGCGGCAATGCCTATACGCGTGGCTATCTGATAAGCGTCAGGAATATAAGACATTGCCAGAAATTCAAACATGACCAGTACAATGGCGATATTGAGCTGGATAAAGGACCACCCTGCCACACTATATACAATCGCATCCATGTAACGCTTGCGATATAACAGCCAAGGAAAGGTCACAAAAAACGCCGCCCAATGCCATTTCGGCGACAGATAACCTTGTTGATCAAATTGCTCAAAGCGTTTGAGATAGTAGCGCTGGCTACGATGACCAATAAACCATTTATCCAATTGATTGCGCCTGGTAGGAGTCAATTGTTCTTGATAGAAAGGGGGCGGCGAATCCGTCTCAATAAATAGCATGGCAATACGCTCACTTGGCTCTTAGAAAAAACGACGATATTAATATGAGGATATGATAACGCCAAAACAACTATATAGGATAGAGAAACCACAGACGTGAGTGGCAAACACGCTAAAATAGGATTGTACATTCACAGTTGTACAGATTTGACTTATAATGAGCCCACCTCACCCACCTAATTAAGCCCTATTAATCCTATGAGTCCACATTCTGATATCAATGATAATGCCACCAGTACCAATACTACTGATGAGCAAAACCTTAATAGCACTAACCAACCTATCGATATTCATACCAGTGCCAACAGCGAAACAGACCCTACCTCTGACAAACATCTGCGTATCGTCAATACATTCATGAAACGACGCACGCACATGAATAAAAATGCCGAGATGGCCCTGACTGATCCAGAGTTTGCTGAGTATTTGGTGAATAATAGCTTCGGTGATGGCAACCTAGAGGGTATCGATAACTTACGCTCGTTATTTGCTGATAGCCCTAATGGTTCTGATGCGCCGCTTACCCTAGAAATTGGTTTTGGTTTGGGCGACTCATTTATTGAGATGGCAGCAGCCGAGCCTACGCGTAATTTCGTTGGCGTTGAAGTACATGAGCCAGGTATTGGTAAATGCGCGTACATGGCTGGTACTCAAGGTTTAACCAATGTCAAAATCATTAACGGTGACGCCATTCAATTGCTCAAGCAATTACCAGAAAATCACATCGATCGCATTCAGCTTTATTTCCCTGACCCATGGCAAAAAAAGCGTCATTATAAGCGTCGTTTTGTCAGTCCTGAACGTATGACCATTTTGACTCGTAGCTTAAAACAAGGTGGCTGGTTTCATACCGCAACGGATTGGGAGCATTATGCTTTTTGGATGGTAGATGTTTTAGACGATTTTGCCGGACTGACCAATCAAGCGGGTATAGGAAATTTCACTGACCGTCCTGACTTTCGTCCAATGACCAAGTTTGAGCGTCGCGGTCTAGAGCGTGGACATGGTGTTTGGGATTTAATCTATATTAAAGATTAATTTTGATAGTAAGCTTTTGATAAATTTATGTGTGGCGGCTAAACTATTTAGCCGCTTTTTTTGTACTTGCAAATTAATCATTTACTGTTTTCTAAAAGAATATCAGCGTATCTGGCTGCTGTATCCCTTCATTTATCAGCGATCTGTCTTTTTAATAAAAAAAATTCATAAAACGGTAACATGTGAAACATAGGCTATAGTTATCGATTTTTTGACGGACACACAGTTTTATAATGCCAAAAAAGGAATGATACGCGCGCGCTTCAACATTTATTATCTGCGCAAGCATTGGTGCTATAAGGGCTTCGAGAGTTCTCCCCATAAGCTGTGGATAACCCTGTGTATAAGTCACTACTTGACAGGATTTTTCCTAGGTAGCATAAAGGGATAGGTAAAATCGTTCATTTTTTGTACGATTTAAATTTTATTTAAAATCAATAGCTTATATCTTATATTTAATCATAAAAAATTATTTTCAATATTTTTTAAAAATAATTCTATGTGGAGTGATGTTTCACAATGACTAAATATAAGCAGTTTATTTGTTGTGGACAACTTATAAACCTATTGACAAACAGCATCATTATCGCATCCTAAATTACCTTTTGCTCCTGCGTAACTCTGCATAAATCATCAGTGCTATACCATGCGACAGCTCATGTCGTTTAGCATAGTTTTGTGCCTTATAACCCTATTAGATTTTGTTATAATTACCTCATCTAATCAATAGTGTGAAAGAGTAGAATTGATAATTAACAAGCATGGTATGATTAAAGAGTTATGATAAAAGCCATTAACTATGAACTTATTTCTACTTTTATCATCATCTGAATTTACTGTATAGTAGCGTGATATATGAGATATTGCTGACTACACTACTGATGTAATTATCTATCTTTGCCAGCCAAGTGCTGGTAGTTGCTTACCATTTAATGCTTACAACCTAAGCAATGGCTTGCTTCATTAAATCAATATTCTCAGTAGTAAGAACAATATATTTATAGCATATAAACCGACAATTCCAAATCAATTATTGCACACAAGGAATCCAGTATGGACGACAATAAAGCCAAAGCACTCAAAGCGGCACTAGGTCAAATTGAAAAGCAATTTGGTAAAAACACCATTATGCACTTAGGTGATGACTCTGCCGTTCTTGATGTCGACGTGGTCTCCACAGGTTCATTAGGTCTGGACATTGCCCTTGGCATTGGTGGCCTACCAAAAGGTCGTATCGTTGAAATCTATGGCCCTGAAAGCTCTGGTAAAACGACCATGACATTACAAGCCATTGCAGAATGCCAAAAACAAGGTGGCACCTGTGCTTTCATCGATGCAGAACACGCCCTTGACCCTGTTTATGCGCGCAAATTGGGTGTAAACACAGATGAGCTATTACTCTCTCAGCCTGATAACGGCGAACAAGCGCTCGAAATTACCGACATGTTGGTCCGTTCAGGCGCAATCGATATGATCGTCATCGACTCAGTTGCTGCGTTGACGCCGCGAGCAGAGATTGAAGGTGAGATGGGTGATTCGCATATGGGTCTACAAGCCCGTCTTATGAGCCAAGCCTTACGTAAAATCACTGGTAACGCCAAACGCTCTAACTGTATGGTAGTATTTATTAACCAGATTCGTATGAAAATCGGTGTTATGTTCGGTAGTCCTGAGACCACCACTGGTGGTAATGCGCTCAAGTTCTATGCTTCAGTACGTATGGACATTCGCCG
Organism: Psychrobacter sp. AOP22-C1-C5; assembly: GCF_052378885.1. NCBI lineage: Bacteria > Pseudomonadati > Pseudomonadota > Gammaproteobacteria > Moraxellales > Moraxellaceae > Psychrobacter > Psychrobacter sp. AOP22-C1-C5. The sequence continues at coordinate 294,088 of NZ_JBQSYC010000002.1, forward strand.
TATTGGTGCGGTCAAAAACGGCGATGAGATTATCGGTAACCAAACTCGCGTCAAAGTTATAAAAAACAAAATGGCGCCACCATTTCGCCAAGCAGAGTTTGAGATTACTTATGGCGAAGGTACCAATCACCTAGCTGAAGTTATTGACTTAGGCGTTGAGATTGGTGCCGTTGGTAAAGCTGGCTCTTGGTATAGCTATGGTGATGAAAAAATCGGTCAAGGTAAAGCCAACTCAGTACTGTTTTTAAAAGAAAACCCTGCCGTTGCCAAAGAGATCGAAGATAAAATTCGTGACGAAAAACTTGGCTCGAAAAAAATCAGTGCTCCAGTAGACGTAGACGAAGCTGATGAAGAGCTAGCTTCTGAACCTGTACAATAACGTTTGATAATTTACTGTTATCCATAGTTATCATTTATTATGAAAATTAAAACATTGGCTGAAATACTCGCTGAGTCGGATACCGACTCATCGAGCGCCGTTGATGAAAAACGAAAAAAACCTTTTAAGCATGTCTATAAAGATGAGCCCAAAAAACCCAGTAAATCGGGTAAACGCACGACCTATTTAAGCAAAGACCATTCAGCAACTACTAAGTTTGTAAGTGGCGACTCTATCGTCGACATAGAATCGGTTGATTCACCTTCTTCTGCTATTAAAAAACAAGCCCAATCCAAAAAGCGTAAAAAACGCTTTCACCCAGCGGCTAACTTCACCGCTGAGCCTAGCGACACGCCTGTTTATAAGCCACCTGAAGCACAAAGTATCAAAGAGATGCTAGCAGAGGTCAAGAACAGCAATCAAGATAGCATTGACTCTGTTCACGAAGCTGACTCCGAGCTGTATTCAAAAAATAATAACATCTCCGCCCTATCGGCAACTGACGATGATGACACAGAAAGTCAGAGCGGCAATCTACCTGCGGCGCTCAAGGCTTATTTGCGCACCCCAGGGCAACGACAAGCCGACATCGATGCTATTAAAGCTGAAAGCCGGTTGCGTTGGCTGGCATTTTATTATTTGTCACGCCGCGAATATGGCAAAGCTGAGCTCAAACAAAAGCTGATCGATAAAGAGCAAGACCCAGAAAAAATCGATGCGCTCCTCGATGAATTTGAAGAAAAAGGCTATCAAAGTGATTATCGCACTACTCTAATGCTCATACGCGAGAATATTCGTAAAGGTCGCGGGCGCGGACGTATCAAGCAGGAGTTTTATCGTAAGAAGATTGCCATGCCCAGTAATATCGACGAGCTGATTGATATGGCAAATAATGAGTCAGATGAATTTATCGAGTTTGTGGACGACAGTACAGACAATCTGATTGATGGTGTTGATTGGTTAAAACTGGCAGTCATAGCCCGTACCAAGAAGTACGGGGATGACATACCTGTCGAACAAAAAGACAAAGCCCGGCAATTGCGGTTTTTGCAATACAGAGGGTTTAATACCGATATCTGTTTTGATGCACTCAATTATACATTAGACACACTAGAGGAACGCTTTTAACACCCGTTCTTTAAAATACATAACCATCAGAACGTTCAGACATATTGTTTTATCGGTTAATAATAGCCGAGTATTTTCCACCAAATCAGTCCAGCACCTATCCAAATGACTAGATTCACCACACTCATAATTGCCCCAATGCTCCACCATTCTTTTAACGTCACATATCCTGAATTAAAAATCACTGGCGCAGTACCTGTCGCGTAATGTGTCAGCGTCATCATGATATTACCGGCGGCAGCCAAGATCAGTGCGTACAGCATTGGCGGCGCACCCAAGGTCAGCCCCACTGCATAAAAGGCGGCAAACAGTGCCGTGATGTGGGCTGTGGTACTCGCGAAAAAGTAATGGATGTACAGATATACTAAGGTCAAAATCGTTACTGCGCCTATCCAACCTACCCCAGTTGTCCCTATGAGAGACTCAATCTGGCCTGAAAACCAACCAATTAAACCCAGCTCATTGAGATAAGCTGCCATCATGATAAGGGCACCGAACCAAATGATGGTATCCCACGCCGACTTTTCTTTTAGAATATCATCCCAAGTCAGCACACCTGTCAATATCAAGGTCGTCAAGCCAATGAAGGCTGTTGTAGTAGCATCAACGCTATACTGCTCACCTAAAATCAAGGCTGGAATATTCGCCCATAGCAGCAGCATCAGACCAAATACGCCAAGCATGATTTTTTCTTGGGTACTTATTTTCCCCATTTCTGCCAGATTGTCTTTTGCAAAGCCTTTGGCATCGGGTGTGATTTTGACCTCAGGCGGATATATCACGTAAATAACCAATGGCATGACAATTAAACACAACATGCCGGGTATAAACATCGCCACCGCCCACGTCGTCCATGACAATTGAATGTCACCGCCTGTGGCTTTATTGACTAAGTCTACGACTAAAGGGTTGGGGGCAGTGGCCGTAATAAACATACCAGAAGTGATAGGGTTGGCATGATAATTGACCATCGCTAAGTAGCGACCCATTTTATTCTGCGTACCTTCTTCTGGTGTTGAATGAAAACTTTGGGCGATGGATTTCATAATGGGATGTATAATACCGCCGCCACGAGCGGTATTAGAGGGCGTTATCGGTGCTATCATGAGCTCAGCTGCTGCCAACGAATATGCTACGCCAATGGTTTTTTTACCGAAGATTGAGATGAAATAATAAGCAATACGTCGACCCAAACCTGTTTTTATCAAACCACGCGATATCATCACTGCAATACCAATTAACCAAATCAGCGGACTTGAATAGCTTGATAAGGCGTCGCTAATGGCTTGTTGCGGGCTATCGCTCGTTACTCCGGTCAGAGCGACTAAAGTGATCGCAATGATAGCAATGGCACCAATAGGCAGTACCTTGCCGATGATAGCAACAATAGTGGCAATAAATAATGCCAACATGTGCCATGCTTCAGGCGTAACGCCAGATGGCGCAGGGATGATAAACCAGATAACCAAACCAACTATGATGGCAATAGCTGCTTGAATAGGTTTAAACGGCATGAGTCGGTATCCTTATCATATGCTTATATCATCTGATGTTTATATCGCAAAAATATGCTTAAAAAATCAGATGTCGTAAGACAAAAATGCATGAAGTGTACTAGATGAATGGTATAAGCATCTTATAAGATTTATATGGCCGTTTTGCTATTGTTCACCATTTTTAACATATCTATTTAGCCTATATAGTGTATTAATCCTCGCGGTAGTACCTACCCTTATTGCCAGTCACAAGTACGGGATATCGAATAAAAAAAGAGCACGTTATTCAACGCACTCTTTTTTGAAGTCAACTTGAGACTCATATATTTTAAAATATAAAATTACTTTAAAGTATTTAATCGGTTAGACAACTGTCCCATAATTTGGTCAATCTCTGCATTTGCTTCTGCTTCATTTTCCAGATTACCATTCGGCGTCAACTGATTCATCACTTCAGGCAACAATTCTGCCAGACCTTGACGCACCTCTACCTCGTTGGCCCCTGTATTAGCAGCCACTTGCTGAATCTCGTTTTCATCGAATAAACGATTGATATCATTTGGATCCAGATTATCATTATCCTCTTGATTGCTCATCCAAGAGCGAGCCTGATTGTCGTATCCCATACCAGTAATTTTCGATAATGCGCCGCTTACGCCGCCATTATTTTTAATCCAGCTTAGTACCATTGGCATCAATATAGCGATTAGCATTCCTTTACCACCAAAACCACTTCTAGTACGCTGACCGCCCAATACGCTACCTAAGATATCTCCTAAACCACCCGCGCCTGAGTTCACGCTACCGCGCTGATTGCCACCAGTAAGACCACCAATGATATCGTCCAAACCAAAACCGTTATCTGGCTGACGATCATACTGACGTGGATTATAGCCGCCAGTTTGGTTGCCACCGCCCAATACACTACCTAGGATATCACCAAGACCACCAGTACGACGTGGGTTGATATTTTGATTAACCGGGTTGCGTTGTGCATCTTCTGGGTTCATCGCACTACGAGCAACTTGACTCACTAAATTCCCTAATAAGCTCATGATCTATTCCTCTTTTCATCCTATCATTTATAATTGATTAACCACTACTTTTTTCCAACTTGCTGTTATTCAAGCGTTATATGGCTAGTAAGTATTGGTATTGGTTTAATCTGCTTTACTCTTACTTTGCAATATAACAAATCTCTTTCACCGCCAAGATAGGTGTTTTGTTATGACATGTAGGGGTTCGTAAGCTTATAAATAAAGGACTCAAAGTGAAAATATCTAAAAACCATGGTTTATATAGATTTATCAGAGCCGACATTGGCTAAAATACACAGCTCTCGCCATTGATTGGCGCTTACTTGATCGCGAAATATGATCACTGATAAAGACCGCCGATAAGGCTCTATGATAGCGAACTCAATGCTCATCATCCATCGATAGCCATGAACAGCCTTTAATTCTGCTTGCCATAGCTCATCGCCGCGTCCCGTCCGAACCAATAATTGCCAGTGTTTATCAATACGATGACTGAGTGGCGGCTGACTGAGATGCAGCGGTATTGGTCGTGATAGCATCAAATAAACGGTTACCGCTGTAGCAACTATAAAAACAAGCACATACTGCCATAATACTAAAGAAGCAATCCATGCCAGTAACACCATCACACAGGTTGACCCGCTATATAACAGCAAACGCAAGTAACTGGTAGGCCCAATTGCCGTATCAATGCGTAAGGAAGTTGCTAGAGTCATAAGCACGCCAAAGAAAATATTAAAACATGTACCAATCAAAACATTCAAAACTGCCCATTTTGCATCAGTCTATTACTGTTTATGGCTAAACTTACAGCACACTCTTAAACCAAATCTTTGGTGTGACGCCACATTTTAATTTTATTGACCAATGACCATATGGCCTCATCTTCTGGACGATTTTGATTGGTAAAATAATCCAATAAATCAGGGTCTTCGTGAGTCAGCATTTGGGCAAATGTTTCTTGCTCAGCAGGGTCTGCTGTTAAATATAACTCTTTTACATAAGGGTCAATATAAAAATCCAATTCTTTTAACCCACGGCGTGCTTGGTAAATAATACGGCGCTGTTCATTGGTTGGTTCTGGTTGAGCGATGATGTTCATAAAGGGTTTCTCATTCATTTGGATAATTTTGGTATAGTGAGCTCAGTATAAAAACGATACAGCGGGACTGGAATGAATTTTTCGCCGCCTCTGTCTGCGAAGGCACAGCAAGCCAGAAAAATTTATACCAGTTCAGCGTTGGAATATAATGCATCTGTTTTATTTAGAATCGACTATATCGTGTTCATTAGGTTTGGGTTATAGAGTGGGGATTATAAAATAGATTATATAAATATTTATAATCTCGGACTTTAGTGTCGGGCATCAGGCAGTGATACTAGAGTTGAGTATACTCAGACAATTGACTCCACAAGGCCACTGCCTGCTGCATCATAGGCACATTGTGTGTGCGGATGATACACGCGCCCTGCTGTAGTGCAAAAACTCCCGCAGCCGTGCCCACTGCATCACGCTCTACTGCTTGAGTTGTCGCTACTGTTGCAACGCCACTATTGGTCAATATTTCCGCCAAAAAGCGCTTGCGTGAAATACCAAACATCATCGGCAATCCAAGGGTTTGCAACTCATTAAGTTGGCTTAACAGAGCACAATGATGATCATAATTTTTAGCAAAACCAAAGCCTGGATCGATAATTATCTTTTCGGCCTTAACACCAAGATTGGTTACGTTCTCAATACGCGCAATCAGTTCTGAGCGTACGTCACTTACCACATTGTTATATTGCGCAAGACCATTCATCGTGGTAGGCTCACCGCGCATGTGCATGAGCATAACAGGTATATTAAGCTTGGCTGCCAACGCGACGGCGCCCTCGCGTTTGAGCGCTCGCACATCGTTCCAAATGTCGGCACCAGCTTCAAATGCTGCTTGCATCACTGCTGGGTTACTGGTATCAATAGACAACCAAATATCATTACCACAATGTTCCCTGATCGAGCGCACCACTGGCACGACACGCTGTACCTCATCGCGAGTCGCCACCGTGTCCGCATTTGGGCGAGTAGATTCACCACCAATATCGATTATGGTCGCACCTTCTTGCATCATTTTCTGACAATGAGCGACTGCCTTATCAATAGCAGTAAATTGACCACCATCTGAAAATGAATCTGGTGTTACATTAAGTATGCCCATTACATGAGGCTTGGATAAATCTAAGGTCTTGTTACGACTTGATATCTTGTATTTAGGTAGTGGCTGAAATAGAGACATTATCAATCCATTATAAATATATTTTCTAAAATAGGTTTAAAGCGTATTTTTTATTAAGCCAATGATACCAGTAAATCTTACTCAGTCCTAAACCCCTTCATAAAATCTGACCACAAAAAAGCCCTTTATTAAAAAGGGCTCTTTTTATTAATCATTAGTTACTAGCAAATTACATCGCTGGTAATGGTGGCGGTATTGAACCAGAGGTTTTTACATCACCCTTTGATAGATTAACTTCGTTATGCTGATACACTCTTGGTGGACGAGGCGCTTCACCTGCCAAGATATCCTGTAGCTGATCACGATCAATGGTTTCCCATTTCATTAACGCTTCAACCATTGCATGCATTTTCTCTTGATTGCCTTCAATCAATTCACGCGCGATATCATACTGCTCTTCTAACATACGGCGTACTTCATCATCGACCTTCTGCTGCGTGGCTTCTGAAATCGTACGACTACCACCAAAGTAGCCTTGCGAACTATCATCATCTTCATAGACCATGATACCAAGCGCATCCGACATACCATATTTGGTTACCATGGCTCGCGCCATTTTGGTTGCACGTTCAAAATCGTTTGAAGCGCCTGTGGACATCTGACTAATAAAGACTTCTTCAGCGATACGACCACCGAACAAAATAGCGATGTCACTCAGCATTTTTGATTTATACATACTGGTTTGATCATGCTCTGGCAGCTGCCATGTGACACCAAGGGCAAAACCACGCGGCATAATAGTAACTTTATGCACAGGATCCGTACCCGGCAGCAACTCAGCGACCAACGCATGACCTGCTTCATGATAAGCGGTAGCACGGCGTTCTTCTTCGCGTATCACCATCGATTTGCGTTCAGGACCCATGTATAGCTTATCTTTTGCATCTTCAAAATCATTCATATCGACGCTAGTCTTGTTACGACGGGCCGCAAACAATGCAGCTTCGTTGACAAGGTTAGCAAGCTGCGCGCCACTGAATCCAGGAGTGCCTCGGGCAAGTGAGCTTGCATCTACACCAATTGTATTTGGCAATTTTCTCAAATGCACTTTCAATATTTGCTCACGGCCTTTGATATCTGGTAAACCTACTTGTACTTGACGGTCAAAACGACCAGGACGTAATAAGGCTTTATCAAGTACATCAGCACGGTTAGTCGCAGCAATGATGATGACGCCTTCATTACCTTCAAAACCGTCCATCTCTACCAATAACTGGTTCAATGTCTGCTCACGTTCATCATTGCCACCGCCCGTACCGGAACCACGATGACGACCGACCGCATCAATCTCATCAATAAAGATGATACAAGGAGCGCTTTTCTTTGCTTGTTCAAACATGTCACGTACACGTGAAGCACCAACACCCACGAACATCTCTACAAAATCAGAACCTGAAATTGAGAAGAAAGGTACTTTGGCTTCACCAGCGATGGCTCTTGCTAGTAGTGTTTTACCCGTACCTGGTGGACCTACCATCAAAATACCACGTGGAATCGTTGCACCCAGTTTGGTAAATTTATCGGGATCGCGTAAGAAATCCACTACTTCGACCACTTCCTCTTTGGCTTCTTCACAACCAGCCACATCTTCAAAATTGACTTTGATTTGGTCTTCGGTCAGCATTTTGGCTTTTGATTTGCCAAAGCTCATAGGACCACCGCCTTTACCACCAGCGCCACCTTGCATATTACGCATGAAGAATAAAAACAGACCAATAATCAATAGAATTGGGAAACTGGCTATCAACAGTTGCATCAATACGCTTTGACGCTTCGGTGCCGTTCCTTGAACTTCGACTTGGTTCTCACGCAGCATTGGCATCAGCTGATCATCTGTCACAGCTGGTCTGATGGTCTCAAAAGATGAACCATTTTTCTTTTCGCCGGTGATTTGCTCGCCATCGATTTCAACACTGGCTACTTGTTTTTCTGACACAGCGGTCACAAATTCAGAGTAGTTAAGGCTATCCGGCTCAGATGATTGATCAAAGCCGCTAAACACCAGCACCAAAACGCCGATTACCACCAGCCACAATAAGGTATTTTTTACCATGTCGCTCACTAGTTATTCCCATCCCTTACTTATTGGTGTGTTTACTAAACACGTGACGTCTATAAACGTATGACTCATTTTCGATAAATATGTCTTTTTGATAAAGATATCGATATAAAAACTTGAGACTCAGACCCAAAGGACTTAAAAGTCGCATAAACTCTTTTTCGACAAGTTATCAATGTTCATGACATATAAATCTATCATAAATGAGCGTATTAAACGCTTATTATCAGACGACTTTGTCTAAAACATATGCTTGAAACAAAGTTAATATACCATGATATGTGGTGCTAACTTGCATAATTCAAGCAAGTTTCGCTTTTATTCAGTTAACGATTGTAGCGGTTTTAAAACGTTGAAAAATACATTGAATAATGGCGTACCGTCTCACTTAGAATGACAACAACTTGTTGATAAGAATACTATTTAATAGCAATCCAAAACATCTCTTTTGACCGAGGCCTAGAAGCGCCAGGTTTGATACTACGGATTTTACTAAAATCGTTCTGCATCTGCTTGCGTAATTCTTGCATACCTTCGCCCTGAAACACTTTCATAATAAGCGCGCCACCTTGTGGTAAGGTTGCCAAAGCAAAATCCACCGCCAGCTCGCATAAATACATCATTCGTGGCTGATCGATAGCGCTGTTGCCTGCAGTGTTAGGTGCCATATCAGATAACACTACATCGACTTGTCTATCACCAACCTCTGCCATGATAGCGTCGAACACCTCTGCTTCGCGAAAATCCCCTTGAATAAAGGTGACATCGGCAAGTGCATCCATCGGTAAGATATCAGAAGCAATCAATACACCCTTTTCGCCTACCAGATTGCTTGCTACTTGCGACCAGCTGCCGGGTGCACTACCCAAATCTACAACCGTCATACCTTTTTTAATCAAGTTGGTCTTTTCATTAATTTCTAATAACTTATAAGCGGCACGAGCACGGTAGCCATCTTTTTGTGCCTTTTGTACATAATGATCGTCAATGTGCTCTTTCATCCAAGCACTGCTACTTTTTGACAATTTTTTGTTTTCAATACGCGTGGCCAAAATACCTGCTCCTCTCACTTCGCCAATATCACTACTATCTATTGATTAGATAGTATGCTGACTAAACAGTGATCTTTTTCGTTAAATACGTTGAATATGGGCTCAATGATTTTAAATATGTCTCAATAAGACGGCTGATCCATGTTTTAATCTTAAAATGGCCAAATTCTATGGGTGAAAACACTGCTTTATAAAGCAGTAGCGTTTATAATGTGACCAAACATTCAGTTTAACATTTTCATCACGTAAAATCGTGCAAAATCCTACTGATCTCATGCAAGATGTCCTCAGATTATCTATAATAGTCATTAACTGCTTTTGATAGCATCATCTTTTATTTTTACAAACATTTGGAAATTTTATGGAACTCGACAACGCTACAATCAAACGCCTACGTGGCATTGGTCACGAGCTTAAACCTATTGTTATGATTGGCAATAAAGGTATTACGTCGACAATCACAGAAGAGATTGATCGTGCTTTATCAGATCATGAACTTATTAAAGTAAAGTTGCCTGCAGGTACCAAAGAAGAGCGTGATGTCATTGGTGCGGAGCTTGCAAAAGCGGCAAACGCTTCTTTGATTCATTCAATTGGCCGTATGGCATTGTTATTACGTCAAAACCCGAATGCCAATCCAAAACTGTCTAACCTAGCACGTCACGCACAGTAATCTGTAACGACATGCTTTGTTTAAGTAACTTGATACAATCACTTATCATTTAGTTAAATTGTCTGTCCGTCAATCTGTCCGTTAAATAGTTACGATACTACACAGAAGCCGCGCTGCAAACTGCTCGCGGCTTTTATCTTGCCTACTTATATAGATTGACCTACTTTGTCATTTTTAATGACAGGCAAATATACTTTTTCTTTATTACTCTTAAGGGTAATCAAATCATGAGCCAAACATTTACTCTTCGCATGGCCACTGCATCAATAGAGAGTGATGCACAGCAGCTGGGCGTGACTGTGGATGAATTAGAGCAGATTTGTGTCCATGTAAGTGCTGACATTGTGCAGCAGCCAGCACTGCACTTGCAGCTCACTTATCGCGTTAGACTACCGACACCACTTTTAAGCCGCCAGCTCAACTGGCCGGCGTGGCAACCAACGCAAGTGGGTTTTTCTGATTACTTGTGGGAAGAGACTTGCCTTGAATGCTTTATCGCAGGTAGTCCTGTGAGTTGTGACGATATGGCCACTGTTGACCATACAGCGTCTTACATAGAAATCAACGCCAATCCAGATGGACGTTATGCACTTTATCAGTTTGAGGGCTATCGTAATCCAGCCACACTACCGCCTACCCCTTTGTACCAAGCAGATGGGCACACACGTATGTGTGTTCATTGGAGTGACAATTTTATACAACAAAGCTCAGCAATCGACGTGCCTTTATTTAGCGAATCATCACCAGCTTCTAGTTATGAGCGGCGCTTTGGTGTGCTCTTGACTCAACTGTCTGACCAACAATACGCTGTTAATCACACTAGGCTTGAGTACATACATCCTTGTGTTATTTTAAATGTTGGCAAAATATCTTTGTATTTTGCATCAAGCCATGCTTCGCCGCCTGACTTCCATAATCGTGGCTATTGGTCTAGATTTAAGTACTAGCCCTATTGATGGGTTTATTAGTTCAGTCATTAATAAGAACCGAATTCAGCTTTATTGTACTTTTAATAAATCTTACTATTTTAGGCAAAAAAAACTCAGTAATGTCAAAAGAGCATTACTGAGTTTGGAGAAAAAGGTTACTTAAGAAATCGTTTAACTGATTATTATTTATCTGCCATAGCAAGATAGATACCGCGGTCTGATGCGTCATCAACATATTGCGAATCACGCCATGTGGTATAGCTGTGAGCGCCACTGTATGGATTGATGCTGCTTTGACGGAAGTCAGATACCCAGCTGTTGCCATCAAAGATTTGGATATGACCATGTGGACGGCTTGAGGTACGGTTAAAAACAACGACATCACCAACTTGAGGCTGCGTATCATTGCTAATTTTGCTGAAGCCTGCTTGGGCAAGAGTGCCACGTGAGGCGTACTGATAAGCTGATGCATTAGGCGTAAATTCGTAACCGGCTGCTTGTAATGCTTTACGCACATAGCGGGCGCAATAGCCAGTGCTTCTAGATAGCGCTACTCGTGATGCGCTGGCTGCTGCAATAGCAGGAGCAGAGTATCTGTCAGGAGTACGGCTGGCTTGCTGCTGACGTTGCTCATAAGACAAGCGACTGGTTAACGATGCAAGCTGATATTCTTTTTGCTTGGCATGGGCACTCAAATTATCAATCGCTTGACTGATCTCATCATTACTATAGACGTGAGCGCCGCTGTTAGTGCTATAAATGTTGCGACTAGAACCGTAGTTCGCAGAAGTAGAAATATTTGTGATGGTATGACTCAAGTTATTATTCGGTTGAAAGGTCGTTTCGACAGCACCACTCGTCTGTGCTACACCCATTCCCAATACTGATAAAAGCAATAAAGCTTGTTTCATAAATTTACTACCTATTGTTAATACAAGACCGCTCGTCATCCGTGACAAAGCATCAATTAATTTAGAGGATATAATCATGAAATAAACATGATAAAATCCTTGTTACAACAGCCCGCTCTTTCTTCTACATTGACTGACACTGATAACATCATCAGTCAAATATCTCGTAAATCGTTTGCTATACATCGCTTTTAGCATGTTTGTTATGAATATCGATGTGTCACCTATTAGATGAGTCACTACGATGTCAAAAAAACAGCCTAATCGGCTCGCTCAGCTTATTGATCATCAAGCTTTTGCTGGTAGTGCGCTACCTCAAACTCTTGCTGAAAATATGCGGCTATATATAAAAATGACCAATGAGGTAAAAGAGCTACTGGTAGATTGTCTACCTGAGGAAATCCTTAATACCTGTTGGGTTGTAGGCTTTACCTCTGAGCAACTCATACTCAGTGTAGGCTCTATAACAGCTGCTAATCATATCCGCTATTTACAAAGTGCTTACTTGCGAGTTTTAACAGAGCAGTCAATTACATTTAAACAACTCAAACAAATTCGCGTCGTAGTGGCCAAAACTTCAGCCGATAATCGCTTGATTGAACAATCATCATCGTTATCAGCAATCAAATCAAAGACTCTCCAAGCCAATGAAAATCAAGCTCTTAGCCAAAACACAAAGCGGACTATATCACAGGCCGCAGAGCATGTCACCACTGATGAAAATCTCAAAAAGGCTCTTTTGCGCTTGTTAAATTCCTGAAAACGATAATGTTACAATGTAAGTTTATGTAAATAAAAACAGGAAATATTCAAAATAACGCTGGGATTTTGTAATGTTACAAACAAAAAAAATCATCTGTTGGCACTGTTCAAACTATGAACGTTACTAACAGATGATTTAATAATCTTCTACAGCTTTTGCGGTCTCTACTCTAGGCGATAACGATTAACATAATCTTAGCCTTACATTCAAAAATGAGAATATTATAAAAATGTAATTATAACCGGATCATGTAATATTGCGTAAATGTTTCGATACTTCGTGTATATTCCTGTATTTATCCTTCAACAGCCAAACCTTCTAAAGGTAAATACTTAATTGGACAAGTTACATTGTCATCAAAAGTTACAATTTCAAAGTTATCGCGGTTAGATAGTATCTCACGCACTAGCAAATTGTTTAAGGCGTGACCAGATTTATAGGCATTAAAACGACCCAAAATTGGATAGCCAATCAGATATAAGTCTCCTAACGCATCCAAAATCTTATGACGAACGAACTCATCATTGAAACGCAAGCCTTCTTCATTAAGAATATTGGCTTCATCAATGACAATCGCATTGTCCATGCTGCCACCTAACGCCAAGTTGTTTTGACGCATATACTCGATATCACGCAAAAAGCCAAAAGTACGTGCCGAACTTAGTTGCTCAATGAAGTTTTGTGTAGAAAACTGCAATTGTGCATGCTGAAAATTTTTGTCGATAGCAGGATGATCAAAATCAATTTCGAAGTTTAGCTCAAATCCTTCATAAGGACGCAGTTCTGCCCACTTATCTTCTACCTTTACGCGCACAGGTCTAACAATTTTAATAAATTTCTTTGCCGCTTCTTGCTCACAAAGACCTGCGTCTAATAAAAGGCTAACGAAAGGCGCTGCACTACCATCCATAATTGGTATCTCTGAAGCAGAGACACGAATCAAAAGGTTGTCTACTCCAAGTCCAGCAATGGCACTTAGTAAATGCTCAACAGTGCCGACTCGTGTGCCCCCAAATACTAAATTCGAGGACATCATAGTGTCTTGCACTAAGAAGGCGCTGGCTGGGATTGGTTGACTGCCTTCGATATCAGAACGCTCGAAAACAATACCAGTATCCACTGGCTGTGGATGAAACTCTAAGTCAACAGGCTGACCACTATGGAGACCAGTACCTGTAATAGCAATCGCAGTTTTTAGGGTTCTTTGGTTCATGGCTGTTTTCTCACATATTTTGTTACAATTGCCATAGTGTATCATTACCTGCCTACATTTCGCTAGAGTTAAAACTCTTTAATTTTCTTATCTCCTTGATTGATAACACTTATCGTCATTTCGTTACGAGAATCATTACGTTTTAGCGGCTTTATTATCATTGTGTATATGCATAAATCTCGAAACATTTTGCGAGGTATAAGCATTTTATAAGAAAATTTAGTAACAATTTGCGTAGAACATATAAGCCATTCATACCTATACATTGCTTTGTAGATGGATGAGTTTTACCTGTAATTGATGTCCTTTTAAAAAATAGACTTTAAAAAATACAATATGATCAAAGTAGATTTTTTAGAGTTTTATATAGCAAGCACATAATAAGGATAGAAATTTATAACAGTGAAGTGATGAGTAAACGGCTATCTTTTGCTCTTTGCCAATGGTACAAACACGAAAAAGCCAGCGACTTAGCGCTGGCTTTTTTTAATTTTACCTAGCTATATAAGCTACTTATTTTATCACTATTTGTTTTGTTGACGCTTGAGGTAGTCTTGAATACTATTGGTTTTGGTCTTAGGCTGCTCTTGAGGTGCGTTTGAGCGTGCTGCACTTTCTTGGTACATTTGAGCTTGCGATTGCTTTTGACTGTTCAATGCGCTGGTATGTACGTTCGGATCAACAGGTTGCGTGCTATTTACAGAGGGAACTGGCTGCTCGACTGCTTCTGGCTCTTGACCTGCGTTTTCATCTAACGTCAGACCAGTTGCAATAACCGTTACGTGCAAGTCATCGCCCATTTTTTCATCAATCACAGAACCATAGAAAATATGAGCATCATCGATGTCAGTGATTTCTTCAACGATTACGCTGATTTTACTCATCTCATCTAATGACAACGACTCAGATGAAATCACGTTAACCAATAAGCCTTTGGCGTTTTCTAAGCGAAGATCGTCAAGTAATGGCGATCTGATGGCTTTTTCGGTCGCTTGACGCGCGCGATCGTCACCACTTGCACGGCCAATACCCATCATGGCATGACCTTTAGCGGTCATAGCAGTACGGATATCGTTAAAATCAATATTGATCATACCTTCACTAGCAATCGTTTCTGCAATGCCTTGCACGGCATGTAATAAAACATCGTCCGCTTTTTTGAAGGCATCTTGCATAGAGATGTTGCCATAAACGCTCATCAACTTATCATTTGGAATAGTAATAATAGAGTCAACGAAGTTGGTAAGCTGTTCAATACCAGCTTTGGCAGCTTTGATACGTTTGCCGCCTTCAAACTTAAAAGGTGTGGTCACTACTGCTACTGTCAATACTTCCATTTCCTTTGCAATACGAGCAACCACTGGCGCTGCACCAGTACCCGTACCACCACCCATACCTGCGGTAATGAAAACCATGTCTGAATGTTCGAGTAAGGCACGGATTGCATCTTCTTCGCTCTCTGCTGCTTCACGTCCAACTTCTGGATTGGCACCTGCACCTAGACCACGATTTGTTTTTGCGCCAAGCTGTAGTTTGTGCGGAGCGGTCAAACGATCAAGCGCTTGTTTATCCGTATTAGCGCAGACAAACGTTACACCTCGAATTCCTTGTTGTACCATATGCTCAACCGCATTACCGCCACCACCGCCCACACCGAATACAGTGAAGCTCGCTTGGCCGTTATTTTGAAGCTGGTTATCATCTGGCATGGTGTATTTTGACATAAAAAAGATTCTCCAGTTGCAAATAGCGTAATGGTCGATACGTGGTAGCGCACTCTCAAAGCGCGCTATCGACACACTATATATATAAATGTATTTAAATAAAACAGGGATATGGCTTAAACAGTTCAGTTTCGACAAAATATGTCATCGCCGATCAGCGTATTGCTTTCAATATTACTTCATTTTCAAATCAAATCATGCGGTTACTTTTGCAAGGGGCCAATCTTCTAAATATTTAGATATCTTCTAAAACAACACTACAATATTTTTTTCAGCACACTAGCAAAACGTTGTCCTGCGCTTTGAAAAACACCTGTGACTCGATTTTTTTGTATCGCTTCAGGCTCACTTTTTTCACTACGGCGGAACTGCTCGCTTTGACTATACAATAATGTGCCAAATGCAGTCTGATAAGCACGATCGTTTACTTGAATATTAAGCTGTCTAAAAGATTCATCATTATCGAAATGGTTGTAAGCACTGATTGCAGGATGCGTGTTGGTCAGTACTACTGGCATTTTGAGCAGTTTTTTGGCAAAAGGTATCATGCCCTTGATCACACTACCGCCACCCGTCAATACAATCCCTTTATCAATGTAGCCTATTAAATCAGCATCATGCAATTGACGAGCAACCTCAGTGAATATCTGGACATAACGCGCTTCAATAATGCGTGCTAGATTATAGACGCCGATATTAATCTCATCATTGGAGCCTTGAGGCTTGAACAGAAAAAATGAGCTTGGATCAACGCTATTGACGTCTACCGTACCATGAGTCTTTTTAAGCTTTTCAGCTTCAATCATTGAAATGCCAAAGTCTGCCGAAATATCCATGGTGACTTCATGACTGCCCGTCGCAATACAATGCGTAAAAATCAGCTTATTTTCTTTATACACACACAAACTGGTTGTACTAGCACCGATATCTACCAAGCAGACACCTTGCTGACGCTCGTCGCTCATTAAACTGTATTCAGCACTGGTCACAGCGTCAAATACAATATGATCAATACCAACATCACAACTTTGTAATAATTTTTGGATATTCTGACGACTAGAGACCGGCATCATCATCATGTGATACATCACAGTGATATTGTGCGCCATCATCTCGATTGCATCATCAACCATAAAGTCTTGATCATCAACATAAATACCTTGCTGACAGCAATGCATCAAATAATAGTCTGGTGATAGATCCCGAGATTTGGCATTAGACAAAGCCTGAACCATATCTTGGGCTCGAACGACATCATCTTCAACTCGTACTTCACCTGCACTATTTTTGCTAGACAACTCAGGCGCAGCGAGCGTCAACCACACACTATGTACACGGCAGTTAGCCGTATCTTCCGCTTCCTGAATCGCCTGTCTGATAGCACCTTGCAGACGTTCACGGTGCTTGATTTGGCCTTGATAAAAGTCGCTGTTTTTAACTTGCCCCACGCCTAGGATACGAATGTCTTTTGCAGAGACAACATTGCCAATAACGACATACACTGCCGTGGCACTTAGATGGACAACAACCAGATTTTCAGTATTTTTCATGTTACCAGACAAATTATTGCTAAACGGGAAACCAAGTGATGTTCCCATTAAATCATTAAAAAAGCGCTATCAATACGCTAAGAGGTTGTATATTTCTTACTACATGCTATCAGAACTGCCCAAACCAAAACTCTACATGCGCCTAATTGTGATTACGACAGTTTATAACTGCGGCGATTCATCACTCACTGGTTGGGTCGCATTCCAAGCAATCGTAAAGCCATTCTTATAACGCAAATCTACAGACTGTATATCGTTTCGACGGTTATTCAATTGATTGCCAAGTAGCTGGCTCAAATTCAGCAGCTTTTGCGCGGTATTTTCATTGTCGACAATGACACGTAGCCCGTTATCAAAACGAATCAACCATGTCATTCTTGGCGATAAGATAATATCGTCAACTTGCATACCAAGCGGCGCATACCAATCATTGACTTGCTGCATCTGTTGCATAATAACAGGCGCTTGGGTAATTTCACCTTGTAAGGTGGCGAAGTGTTCTTGCGTCAAATCATTGGTATCTGCAGGAATAAAAACAACTCCTTTTGCATCAACCAAACGTTCTGTACCAAAATTGGCCACCGCTTGTTTGGGTAGCGCAGTCACTACAATACCGCGCTGCCAATCACGAGAGACACTTACCTGATCTACCCAAGCCAGACCCGTAGCAATGTCTCTCAATGCTTGCAAATCGGAGGTAAAAAAACTGCTTACCTTTTGCTGGTTCATAACCTGCTGTAATGAGCGATATTCAGTCGCTGTCAAACCTTGATTGCTGACATAAATGGCAGCAGGAGGCGCATCACGTAACGCTTTGCCGCCCATAACCAATATCAGCACAAGCAACCCTAATACCAATACCATAAAAAAATATTTGACCGCAGTCGGTACTTGGAATTTAGAATCTGGGCGACGGGTTTTATCACTCATCAAGTCAGTTACTTCGTTGACAGTTTGAGCCATAACGACCTTTGCCTCTATATTTGCACAAAACGTATCATGCTGGTTATTGATGTGAATCTGCAAATTTTTTGCAGGCGCTTATTGGGCTGACATATTATCAAAGTCTTTGGCTAAAACGCGTTAAATGATGTGGTTCTCTACATTTAAACGTAACATTTTTCTTGGTGTATGAATAACTTATGAACAGTATTCATAAAAAACATAAATATCACCAAAACAGACCTATAATTACAATATTAACGTATTTTATGGTTAAACAATAGCCTAACACCGCGTAGTGACAGTGAATTTACACAAGTTTACACGACGCTGTGGTATAGCAGCTCTAGCGATACATTGGCTTACGCTAAGTGCCTATTATCCCTTTATCATGAAGATAAGCTAAATTTAGCTATCTATCAGGTTTACCACTTATTTCCTCAGTTAGCTTAGAGATAACGTCACCAAACAAGTGGCAGTAAAAGATGATTGTCTAAAGACTAAGACAGTTATTTTTAGAAAATAACTACAACGTCTGCGCTAAAATGTGCCAGCATAACGTTTCAAAGTCCATACCTCGTGCCTTGGCAGCCATCGGAACCAAACTGTGGCTGGTCATACCTGGTACGGTGTTAATCTCAAGTAGCCAGAAGTTGCCTGCTTCATCTTGCATGGCATCAATACGTCCCCATCCTTTTGCATCAACGGCACGGAAAGCAGCAAGGCTCAAAGCTTGCAAATGCTTTTCATCTGCTTCATTCAAACCACATGGGATATAGTAGCTGGTATCGTTGCGATTGTATTTGGCATCAAAATCATAGAAATTGGTGATGTCAGCAGGTTCAAGGCGAATAACAGGATAGGCTTCATCGTCAATAATGACAATCGTAAATTCACGCCCTGTAATCCAACGCTCAGCCATCACTGCGTCACCGCACTGCACTGCTGTCGCATAAGCAGCAGGCAGCTCGTCGAGATGATTGACCTTTGTCATGCCAATGCTAGAGCCTTCATGAACAGGCTTAATAATCAGCGGCAGTCCAAGCGTATTCACCACCTGTTGCCAATCAGTATCCGCTGTCAGTAGAGAAAACGGCGCCGTCGACAAACCACAGCCTTGCCATAACTGCTTGGTACGTACTTTATCCATACCTAATGCAGAGGCCAAAACCCCTGACCCTGTCTGCGGTATATTAAACCATTGCAATACACCCTGTAGTAAACCATCCTCGCCGCCGCGACCATGTAACACGTTAAACACGCGATCATAAGCACGCAGCTCAGTGATATCTTGATCCTTAGGATCAAAATGAGTCGCATCGACGCCTTGGTTTTGGAGCGCTTGCAATACTGCTGCGCCACTGTCCAAAGACACGCTGCGCTCATTACTACTACCGCCATAGACGACGGCGACCTTACCAAACTGACCAGCATCTTTTACATCACTGGTCGTCTTATCTAACGACGCGTCCTGAACAGTGCTGGTTTTCATATCATCAATCGCTTTATTAACGTTATTTGTCGTCATGAGCATGGTTCCTAGAAGTCTAAAATAAGAAGTCTTTTGGCTTACTGGATATAAAGGTTGTTAGCGGCCAAATCGAGAGATATCTGTCCCACATTACCAGCACCTTGGGTAATGAGCATGTCATTAGCCTGTAATAAACGCTGCATAACGGGCGCAAGGTTATCTTTATTGATAATCGTCGGCTCAACTTCGCCGCGCACGCGAATACTGCGTGCCAATGCTTTGGTGTCAGCACCTGCGATCGGACTTTCACCTGCCGAATATACCTCTAATAGTAACAGCTCATCGACGCTTGACAATACTTCGACGAAATCATCGAAGCAGTCACGTGTGCGGCTGTAACGATGAGGCTGAAACAACATGACCAAACGGCGATCAGGGAAGCTTTGGCGCGCCGCTTTGATGGTGGCATCTACCTCTTTTGGATGATGACCATAATCATCAATCAATAATACATTACCATCATCAATATCCACAGACGCATGTTGTTCAAAACGGCGCCCTACTCCTTGAAACTTCTGTAGAGCGCGTTTGATTGCCTCATCATCTACGCCTTCATCAGTCGCCATAGTAATAGCAGCAAGTGCATTATAAACATTATGAGTACCTGGGATGTTTAGCGTGAGACGTAAAGGGTCGCGGTCACGGCGCAATACGGTAAAGTGCGTTTTTGTGCCTTCTGCTACCAAATCGACGCCTTGAACATCGTTAAATGGCTCTAGACCAAAAGTGAGTACTGGACGACCGATATCGTCAATCATGGCATATAAGTCTGGATCATCACCGCAGACCACTGCTAAGCCATAAAACGGCATATTGTGTAAAAACTGAATGTAAGCGGCTTTTAATTGATCAAAGCTATTTCCATAAGTTTCCATATGATCTTGATCGATGTTGGTTACAATTGCTGCCATCGGGCGTAATGATAAAAAAGACGCATCAGATTCATCCGCTTCTGCTACCAAAAAACGACTACTACCAAGCGCAGCATTTTTGCCAGATGCGTTTAACTTACCGCCAATTACATACGTAGGATCAAGCTGTCCTTCTGCCATCATTGTGGTCAAGAGACTGGTCGTTGTCGTCTTACCGTGAGCACCCGCAACAGCAATCCCATGACGATAGCGCATCAACTCACCAAGCATATCCGCACGGCGCACGACTGGCAAACGTGCTTCGAGCGCAGCTTTTACTTCAGGATTGCTACGATCAATTGCTGACGACACGACAATAACATCTGCATTGGCAATGTTTTTAGAGTCATGGCCGATTGATATCTTAATGCCAATCTGCTCTAGACGACGAGTAACCACGCTATCAACAATGTCGGAGCCACTGACCTGATAGCCTTGGTTGTTCATGACCTCTGCAATGCCGCACATACCCG
Source organism: Psychrobacter sp. AOP22-C1-C5 (assembly GCF_052378885.1). Lineage (NCBI taxonomy): Bacteria > Pseudomonadati > Pseudomonadota > Gammaproteobacteria > Moraxellales > Moraxellaceae > Psychrobacter > Psychrobacter sp. AOP22-C1-C5. The sequence continues at coordinate 315,135 of NZ_JBQSYC010000002.1, forward strand.
AGCCGCCAATACCAATAAAATGCAAATGCTGAATACGGCGCATTTCTGGTATTTCAATCAAACGCTTGGGTAGGGCTTTTGCAGAGGTAGACATAAGAGTTTCTCTTCATTAAGGGCGAATAAGTTAAAGGCGAATAAAATCTGGTGAATCAAAATAGTGGATGATAACAACCATCAACGACAAAAAATATAAGTTATAGAGTTTGCCAAATGATGTCGGCAACGTGTTTGCTGGCACCGCGATTGGCAAGGGCATGACCTTTTTTTGCCATCTCTAGGCAAGTACGGCGATCAAGGGCACCAAGCTCATTACTTAAACGCTGCGGGGTCAGCTCAGACTGCGGCAATAAAATCGCGGCATCATGCATGGTTAATGTGCGCGCATTGGCTGTTTGGTGATCATCAACGGCGTGTGGCAATGGGACAAAAATAGCCGCAATACCGACGTTTTGAATTTCAGTCACCGTTAATGCACCAGCACGGCACACGATGATATCGGCCCAATTATAAGCAGCAGCCATATCTTCAATAAAGGGCTGTACTGCACACTTATGCAGACTCAATTCTTCGGCATCATAAGCGGCCTGCGTCGCGGCCTCATTGTTGCGCCCACACTGGTGACGCACTTCAAAAGGACGCTCTATTAATGCAAGCGCCTTTGGCACCGTATCATTTAATGCTTGCGCACCAAGTGAGCCGCCAACGACCAGCAACTTAAGCGGTGAGTTGTCATTCACATCATAGCGAGCTGAAGGTTCAACGACACCTGTAATGGTGTTGCGTACAGGATTGCCCACAGTTTCAATCTTTTTATCAAGTTCGCTATGAGCAAAGGTATGCTCGAACGCTTGCAACACTTTGGTTGCCATTTTTGACAAGTAGCGATTACTCATGCCAGCAATGGCATTTTGCTCATGAATAATGAGCGGGGTTTTGGTAAGGCGTGCTGCAATACCGCCAGGCGCTGTCACATAACCGCCGAAGCCGACAACCACATCGATCTGATTGCTACGAATGATTTTGACAGCCGCCATTGTAGCTGACAAGAGCGTCATGGGTAGTTTCAATAAGCGTCCAACTCCTTTACCACGCAGCCCTTGCATATCGATAGCATGAAACGTATAACCAGTCGGTTCGACCAAGCCGTTTTCCATCCCGTTTGGCGTTCCTAACCAATGAATAACCGCACCGCGTTGGGTCAACTCTTCGCTAACTGCCAAAGCTGGGAACACGTGCCCGCCTGTACCAGCAGCCATCATTAGTATGTGCGGTGTTTTCATGAACGCCTGCCTACCTTTTCTGTATTGATATTAAAGACTTATTGTCCCATAACCCTTTTATACATTGACGAATAACGACCCTGTAAAAGCCCGCATAGTATAGAGTAAATCGTTGGCGGATATACAGCCTTTTATGCATCGTCAATAACAAAAATCCAAGCCGTGAGCAATCGCGACTTGGCTTTGATAATTACTATGAAACATACTTAAAATCTAGATCTTAACGATGTTGTTAATTTTTAACTTTGCTTCAAATAGCGCATTTTAGTGGTATATCTTAGCACACGGATTTTTCATCATTGTGCGTGTCGTTTAGCCATATCTTGCTTTATCGTTGCAGGCTTGCTCAAGCTCAGTCTTTTTCAAACTTGGTCTTTTCAAACTTTGCCTTTGTCTAGCTTGGTCTTTGCCTAAATCGCCAGCTTATTTTCAATGGCCATAATAAAGTCTGTCGCGATGTCTGTGCCGCACTGATCATCAATCTCGCGTACGCAAGTCGGACTGGTAACATTGATCTCAGTAATACGGCCACCGATTAGATCTAAACCAACGAACATCAGGCCTTTTTCTTTAACAATTGGTGCAACGACTTCTGCCACTTGACGTTCGATATCGGTCAAAGGCATAGCCACACCACTACCACCAGCGGCCAGATTCCCACGTGTCTCACCTTTGCTTGGAATACGAGCCAAGCTGTAATCAACGACGACGCCATCGACGATTAGCACACGCTTATCGCCTTCCTTAATCTCTGGCAAATAACGCTGCGCCATAATGGGTAAGGTTTCAAGCTCCGTTAACATCTCAAGCGTCACCCCAATATTAGGGCTGTCAGCCGTCAAACGAAAGATACCTGTACCGCCCATACCATCTAGTGGCTTAACGATAACATCTTGCTGCTCAGTGATAAACTTACGAATATGTGCCTGTTTACTGGTCACTATTGTTGGGCTCATATAGTCGCTAAACCAAGTGGCAAATAGTTTCTCATTGCAATCTCGAATCGCTTGTGGATCATTGACGACCAATACGCCCGCTGCTTTGGCATGATTAAGCATATAAGTAGAATAAATAAAGCGCATATCAAACGGCGGATCTTTGCGCATTAAAATCACGTCGTAGTCGCTAACCGAACCCGTTGATTTATCACCTAACGTATAAAAATCCTTAGGATCACGCTTTACTGTCACAGTCTGCGTGTCGACCATTAACTGTCCACGGTCCAACCACAAATCATGGATCTGACAGTAACCTAGGCTATGTCCGCGATCTTGAGCGGCCCACATCATTGCTAAAGTGGTATCTTTCTTATAATTAACCCGCTCGATAGGATCCATAATAATAAGAATGTTTAAGGATTTTTTTTGATTTTCTTCACTCATGGTAAGGCTCACTTACGTTGTATAGTCAGGTCAATATAAAAAGGAGTCAGTATGACTGGGATAAATTTTTGTCGCCTCTGTCGCCGTAGGAACAGCAAGCAAGAAAAATTTGTACCAGTCAGCTATTATAATCTCGCGTATCCATTTTATTGAGTATCGACTATATTATAAATTGATAAATACAAGCGACTCAATCAAAGGATATTGTTCCGTCTGAAGGCATCGCTTATAAAAAACGGTCTACAACAAACTATACGCCGTACTGCTCACGGTAATGCTGCATTTTTGCAAGTTGGGTTGCATCTTTATGCAGGCTTGTTTCGTCTGCTAGGTAACTGATCAAATCATCGATATCGACCAACGCGCGCACGGGTACTTGTAGTGTTGTGGCAAGCTCTTGGATGGCAGAATGCTCAGCTTGACCTTTTTCTTTACGGTCAAGGGCAACGATAATACCAGCAACGCTCGCTCCTGCTTGTTCTAAAATCTCGACCACTTCACGCATGGCAGTGCCAGCTGTAATCACATCATCAAGTACCCAGACCGCTTTGCCATTGACATCAGCGCCTACCAAATTACCGCCTTCACCATGGGTTTTGGCTTCTTTACGATTGTAACCCCATTTGGCATTGATACCGTGATGCAGCCACAACGCTTGCGCCGTTGCTGCTACGAAGGGAATGCCTTTGTAAGCTGCACCAAAGATAACCAGCTCTTGTGTGCCACTATTCGCCGCACTTACTTGTTCAGTACTTATTTGTTCAGCCAATGCATCCGCATAACCACGTGCTAGTAATGACAACATCTCACCGGTGGCAAGCAGACCTGCATTGAAAAAATACGGACTGATACGGCCAGACTTGAGGACAAACTCACCGAATTTTAGAACTTGATTGTCCAAAGCCAGTTGAATAAAAGCATGAGATGAGAAATCTGCGGTTTGAGCGTGTTGAATGTTAGGCATGATGGCATTCCTATTAGCAAAGTGACGGGCAAAAAATTTGCATTATTGTACGCATTACTGGTCAGCTTGACCAACCATTGATGTCATAATCTTGCATATTGGGATAACGAGTCAATAATCCACTGCGCGATGACACATTAAAATAGCACTGACCGTCAGTACGCACTTGTATCTCCCAGCCCAAATGATGAGCGGCAACAATGACATGCCCTGCAAAAACTCGTATCTGACGGTAAGCATGACGCTGCGAGGGTTCAAGGACAACTTGACTGAGCACATAGCTGCGTACATGCTGACAGAGTTGCTCAGCACTATAACGGTCATTGATGCTTTTACGCGTACTGCATTGCTTCAATGCATAGACGGCGGCGCTACACGCCATAATGTCAGTGGCCAAGCTGCCCTCGCCCCACTCAAACGTTTGCGGCTGTAAAAGCACTTGCCAGTCATCTGCATAAAGACTGCTCAACAACTCATCGGGATTAAAACGCTTGGTCAATGCGCGCAGGGATGCTTGCGTATTTTTAGCAAGCTTACTATCACTATTGATGGCTTGTGCTGGTTCATCGGCATGCGTAAAGCCATAACGATGCAGTTTTGGATAAGCACGAAGCGCTTCATGTATATCTGCCATATCCAATAAAGTCATGTCATGTAATGGTGTTAATAATGACTGCTCGCTGTGATTTTGATAAAAGCTGTCTGGCAACTCGATAAGTTGCGCGGCTTGCAATAACGATAAATGCTCGGACAAAGCCTCCGAAGCAATCAGTGCCCATTTTGATAGGTCGTCTTTTGTGGGCTGATAGAACCGTACTGAATTACCATACAGCCTGCGCAATTGACCATTTAATCGCCGCAGTGGCTCTGGGATATCTGTCAGCGGCCGAGCAGGATCTATAGGTGACTGATTGGGATCAAAATTGGGATGCACGATTGCTGGCTGCTGATTATCAGACAAAGCAGATGACATCTCAGCATGGCCTTCTGCAAGTCTATCGCCTACCGCCATAAAGTTAGTACTGGGTAAGCGACTGTCAGAAGTAGAAGGCTGAGTCATGAAATCTCCATAATTGGTAAAATATAGAACGAAGCAAATCGAATGGTTATATCGGGTCTGGTTTAGTCTTGATGGTGTAAAATATCGTGATAACCCACTTGCCAATCAGGATAATCCAGCCAAGCTAATGGAATGTTGCTGTGTAAGCGTTTTCCGGTCACAGCAGTCTTTGTATGATCGATAGTCGGAGGCGTTTCATCGAGCGCTTTGCTCAGCCATGTGGTCAGCTCAAAGGTGGTGACGGGCGCATAGTCGGTCGCCAAATACATAGCTTTTGGTGCATCGCAGGTCAAGACGCTGGCAATAATATTGACCAAATCGCGATCCATAATACGATTGCTCCAATGCGCGGCTGCTATTGGCTCTTTTTCTTGCTCTTTAACTTTACGCACACGCATCAGACGCTCGCGTCCATAAATGCCGCTCGGACGAATAATAGTGGTGCGCTCACCAAACCCCCGTTGTAATGCTTGTTCTGCCTGCAATATGATTTTTGAGGCTTCGCGTTCAGGCGTGACAGGTACAGTATCTTCATCAATCCACTCGCCACTATCTTGTCCATAAACACCCGTTGATGAAATAAACACGATACGTTCAAGCTTGGTTAACTGGCTAGCAAGCTCGGCAAAATGCTGATCAATCGCCAAATAACTGCCATGATACCCACTGGTAGAATACTCATCAGGCGTCACAATAATCGCAATATGAGTAAAGCCTTGCAATTGCTCCGCACTAAGCGTCAACGCATCCGCTTGCATAAAAGCCGCTTTATCATTTAAAACGTACTGCTGACGCGTGCCACGCGCCAGCCCCGTAACGCTGAGGTTGTTCTCTGCGAGCTTATTGGCCACTGGTAAACCGATATCACCTTGACCCACAATCAGGAATTTCTGAATACTCATACTGCTATCCTACTTTTATCAAACGTTTAAAAGCTGACTGTCTAAAAGTATCGTCTATACGATAACTGTACATCGTCATTGGCATCGACGCGCTCTTGCCACTCGTAACTAGCATTAAGGCGCAACGCCTGTTTTTTATCAATGTCGTACTGTAGACCCAAAGTCGATATCGGCTGCCAGTAATGCCCGCGAACATCAGGCTCATCGCTGCTGCCATGATACCAATAAGGCAGTTGCAATTCAGCCTGCGCGCGTAACTGATTGTTAATCTGATAACGGCATCCTACGTTCATACCTGTACCCACGCGAAAGCCCTTATTGAGTCCTCGTCCTGTTTGCGCCGTTCCTGACAAAAAGGTATAGCATAACTGCGGCGGCATCTCACCCGTGTTTGCTCTAGGCGTACCGAACGCCCACGACCAACCTGTCTCGTAACCCAAACTACCGACCAGATGATCGTCGCTTTCTTGCTGCGAGCCATCATTAACGCGCGTTGCCTCTATTGCCGCGCCCCACGTTTTGCCTTTTTTGGCGGAATTGATGGGATTAAAAGAGCGTCCACGTATCAAGGTGAAATTCTGTAAGACCACACTGTTTTGCTGATTGTCACTATTATTGTCTTTGTCATAAAAGCGTAAGGTCGCAGAAGCCCCTTCTAAATCAAAAAACTGGGGGAACCCTGAAGGACGATCGAGCGTATCATGATAGCCCGCCCTTATTCCAACATCGATATAGTTGTTATCACCGCGTTGACCGATACCGATATGACCAAGTTGCAATGGATGTCTGTCTATTGGATTGTTATCCGAAGGCATAATAGAAGGCTCTAGTAATGTCTTACCGTCGGCAGACATACTCGATACAGGATTCAGCTGCGCCGATTTAACTTCATTAAAGGTCTGTTTGGCGCTATTGTGATAGCCCAATTGATCATGCTGCTGATTAATCTCATTGAGCTGTGCTTGACGCAACGTGCTATCAGCAGGCGTATAAGTAGTGCTGGCAAGTAAGCTCTCATTATTCAATAGCTGCACAACATCTGATGGAATGACGACATAAGGAAGCTGGCTGAGTAGATGCTGCTGCGGACGTACCACGTCAATTAATCGTAAAATCTCAGAAGCACAGTTGTCTGTGGCAAAATAATAAGGCATCTTTAGATCTTTGGTTTCCCAAACATGCCTGATGATTTGTTGTACCTCGCTTGGCGTCAAATCCAACTGATACGTCCATGCATCACGCTCATCGTCTTGTAGGTATTTTGCGAACCTCGCTGGGTAAGGATCTATTTCGATAGCGTTATCATAGCCGCCAATCATAGATTTGACGGCATATACTGGAAAACTGTCTGACGGATCGCCGCCCACTGTGTAGTTGAGTGCATAGGCATGATGAATTTTGCTGGGATCAGCCACACTCGCTTTTGAATCAATACGTAGTAAAGTATGAGCGAAGGCTGATGTAGGATTGTCCAAATACTCTTGTGCAAACATAATCGACAGCTGTTCCGGCGCGAGTTTTTGCGTCCACTCATCAAGCTCTGGACAGTCAACTTGCACAGTGGCCTGATCAATATCCAACTGCTCAGTCAGCCACTGGACGCGTGCTGGAAAACGGCACAATGCAGAATTTGCTTGAACAGCGTTACTACTAACTGGCATCGCAAGTTTGTCTGCGAGAGCGACGAGCATCATATCAAGCTCTGCACCTGAATCTTGATGACCCTTTTCACTCAAAAAGAAATTAGGATCATCCACGACACTGGTGTTTTTATTTTTTCCAAACACATTTTTTTGATCGTCGATAAAATACAATAAACGTCGCCATGTCGTGTGCTGGGCGAGATTCTCTGTTTTGACTTGTTCACGCCATTTGACCAATAACTGGTCAGCCGTGATATTTTCGATGTCTTGGATCTGGGTTTGAACACGATTGTCCGATGCGGCGCGAGCAGTGGCAGCAACTTGCGACGTCGGTACTGTTTCATCGGTTACCACTACCGATAACGGTGTCGGTAAAAAAGCCTGCGATTGAGCAGAGAGTAGCAAGCCTGCAATAGCAAGTGGCAAACGCGCGCGCTGACCAACAGTGGTTAAGGTACAATCTACCAATAAAGAGATAGGCTTTATAGACATGGGGTAAAACCTCGCACGTTATTGTTCACACGCTGATTGCGCGATGAGGGGCTGGCTAACAGCTAACTACCACTGTCGGCGGGATCATTAACGTAAACCTGTTAAAAAACATCTACAATCCAGACTGTTTCAATCGGTAGGTCACATTTACGATAGTTTTATGAAAAAATGTCAGACACACGCTTTAGTCGCGTACTTATTAATAACCTGTTAAAAGAGAATATTATGGTCAAAGCATCACCCCTGACTATCGTCGCTGGTCGATTATCAACGGCTAACTGGCTTGCGTCACCCAACTGCAATACGCGACCAGCAGATACGACCATTGACACCATCGTTATTCACAACATCAGCTTACCGCCCAATGAGTTCGGCGCATGTGGTGCTGATGGTATTCACTATGTTAAGGCCCTGTTTACCAATCAGTTAGATTGGAACGCACATCCGTACTTTCAAACCATTCAGGGTGCAGAGGTCTCAGCTCATTTGTTTATCGAACGTGATGGGGCAATCACTCAATTTGTGAATTTTGACGAACGGGCGTGGCATGCGGGTAAATCTAGCTATCTTGGCCGGCCTGAATGTAATAATTATAGCATTGGTATCGAACTTGAAGGGTCAGATTTTGTGTCCTTTACTGACGAGCAATATGAAACACTTGCACAAGTTATCAACGCTATATATGACGCTTATCCCAAAACGCAGCGCCATCTGACTGGTCATAGTGATATTGCTCCGGGCCGCAAAACAGACCCCGGCGATTACTTCGAGTGGACAAAATTACGTGAGCTGGTCGCCAAAAAATCGGATCAATAGCACTTACTATTTGCGCCTATCATTTCCATACCCAATTCATTTATCTCCGCCATGAAAGTGCTATAATTCGTCAGTTTTTCGACACCAGTCAATCAGCAAACAACCATTAGTAAGCAAAATAGGTTCTCATGGCAAAAAGTCGGTTATTTCGTTCAACCATGGTGGTCAGCAGTATGACCATGTTGTCTCGTATCTTAGGTCTGGTACGCGATGTTGTATTGTTAGGTGTTTTTGGCGCTGGTGGTCTGATGGATGCCTTTTTGGTCGCCTTCAAAATACCCAACTTTTTGCGACGTCTGTTTGCAGAAGGTGCGTTTAGCCAAGCCTTCGTGCCTGTACTTTCCGAATACAAAGAAAAGTATAGCTTACAGCAAGTACAGATTTTAGTCAGTCGTACATCAGGAGCATTGCTGCTGATTCTCTCTATGCTCACAGTGGTGGTTATTTTAATCGCGCCTTGGGTAGTGACCCTGTTTGCGCCAGGCTTTGCCGATCAACCAGGTAAGTTTGCCATCACGGCTGAATTGCTGCGTTTGACTTTTCCTTATTTGTTATTCATTTCGATGACCGCCTTTGCGAGTGGTATTCTACAAAGCTATGGACGTTTTGCCGCGCCTGCGTTTGCACCCGTACTATTGAACTTATGCATGATTGGCGGTGCACTGATTTTTGCCCCGATGTTTGACGTACCTATTATGGCCCTCGGTTATTCAGTCGCTATCGCCGGTTTGCTACAGCTATTGATACAGTTGCCGCAGCTTTGGCAACAAAAGCTACTGGTTGCACCAAAGGTTGATTTTCAGCATGAAGGCGTGCGCCGTATTTTGAAACTTATGCTTCCTGCTATATTTGGCGTGTCTGTCACTCAAATCAATTTATTACTGAATACGATTTTTGCGTCTTTGATGATTGGCGGTTCAGTTTCTTGGCTATATGCCGCTGAGCGTATGAGCGAGCTGCCATTAGGGTTGATTGGCGTAGCCATTGGTACGGTTATTTTACCGAGTTTGTCAAAAAGTGAAGCGCAAAAAGACGATATTAACTTCAAAAAAACCATTGATTGGGCGGCGCGCTTAATTATCTTAGTAGGCGTTCCGGCCTCGGCTGCCCTATTCATATTGTCAGATGTTCTGATGCAAGCTCTGTTTTTGCGAGGTGAATTTACTTTACGCGATGCACAAATGAGTTCGCTGGCATTACGTAGCATGGCAGGTGGTATTTTAGGATTTATGCTGATAAAAATCTTTGCGCCCGCCTTTTTTGCGCGTCAAGATACCAGAACGCCTGTGAAAATCGGTATCATCTCCGTTTTTGCCAACATGATTTTTAGTGTCATTTTTATTGGTATATTTTACTTCTTAGAAATGCCGCTGCATGGCGGCTTGGCATTGGCGACTACAGGGGCAGCTTTTGTGAACGCAGGACTGTTGTATTATTTTTTACATAAGCGTGAAATCTTTCGCTTTGGCAGTCATTGGAAAAAGCTGTTTGCCCAGTTTGTAATTTCAACCGCAGCGATGATCGGCGTGCTTTATGTCATGCTGCCCTATTTCCCAACCGATGATGCACAGTGGCGACGTATAGTCGCTCTACTCATCATGTGTGCCGTAGGCGCCTTGGTTTATGGTGTTGTGTTATTGGCAACTGGCTTCCGGCCTCGCCAGCTTAAGCATGGGTAAAACTGCGTAAGTAGATTAAACAAAGCTTGGCTTACCAAACCAGAACAAGCTTAATATGAGAATTGACAACTTATAAGGTCAATAATTGTCATAATCGAACATCAATGAATAATCAAATTTTGAGGTTCGATATGACAATTAAGCCACTCACGCTGCAACGCTTACCGATGATATGTGCAGCTGGTCTGTTGACCACAGCCCTACTATTAAGTGGTTGTAGCAATAGTGACAATACAGAAACGAGTAGCGCTACTGAAGACACAGCTGCCTTTGTGGAAACATCAGACAATGAGTCAACCGCTCAAACGCCAGCAATTGATACCAATAATGCAGATGCACAAACTGTAGTCCGCCCTGAAGATGAAGCCGCCACAGCTAGCAATAATAATTCAGCCGCCGCTACCGAACAACCCAGTTTAGTGACCAACCAAACTCAATCTGGCACGCCTGAAGATACCATCAAGCAAGCTTTAGACAGCTTATATTATGGTGATGTAAAACAAGCAGCAACCTATTATCAAGTCGATATGGCCAACTTCGAGCAGGAACTTGCCAAAACTCAATCCGCTTTTCAGCAAACGGTTGACGGGGTCACCATCACTGATACCAAATATAATGAAGATCAAACCCGAGCTACTATCATAGGTGAGTTGATGCTAAAAGGACAAAGCGATCCTGCCCCTTTGACTTATGAGCTACAAAAGATAGCAGGTCAGTGGAAAATTTTGGGTTAAGGTTGCTTACCATTCTTATCTGAGATTGCTTTAATTACTGTCAGATACTGTCGTATTGTTTGGCGTTACAGCCTTGCCAAGCATGACCACATCAGCGATAAAACCATCCATATCGCAAACCTTGGGCATATATCCCCATTGCTCGAAACCGAGCTTACGGAATAAGCCCAAACTTGGGTGATTGTGGGCAAAGATGAGCGCAACGACGTTGTGAATCCCAAGGCTTGGTGCTTGAGTGAGCATCCAATGCGTCAATGCACTACCAAGCCCTTGACTATGATTGGCTTTATGCAAGTAAATACTGATTTCAGTGCTGATATGATAAGCCGTGCGAGCATACAAATCGCTAAAACTGCCCCATGCGACAATGGGTGACAATGTTTCTTGTTCTATATTATCAACGCTTTTTATCGCAGCTCTGACAATATAAATAGGACGCGTTGGACTGTTTATATGCTCTTCAAACCAATCCATACGTTCTTCACAAGTCACTGGCGCAAGATTGGCGGTGGCTTGTTTACCTGCAATACTTTGGTTATAAATGGCCAAAATTTCGGGTAAGTCATCTTTACTAGCACGCTGTACAACAAACGGATCATTGGGGTTATCGATTGACAATTTAGATGGTGTAGCACTCAAAGCAACATCGGCCATAAAGCCTCCAGAGTTAGTAGCATGATTTATAATAATTTGTTAATTACAGTTCATGTCGCATCACAGTGATTATATGTGAATCACAGTATTTTAAGACAGTGAAACTCATATCGTCATACTTGTCTGATGAGCAGACTATAAGATGTTAGTATGGTCATTTTACTTTATAATGGCTGGTTTTAGACACATCAATGCTTAGTATGATTGTGTTTTTCTTTTTTTATCTGGTCTTATCTGTCATAGCTGAAAATTTATGAACACCTATTTTCTTGAGCAACTGATTGCATCGCCAAGCGATTTTTTTGCAAATACTTGCCCAGTAGACCTTGCGCCTTGTGTGCTCACTATCGGCAACTTCGACGGCGTCCATCTTGGTCATCAAGCGATGCTAAACCAAGTCCGTAAGATTGGGCACGCACAAAATCTTGGCGCAGCAGTCATGATATTTGAGCCACAACCTCGTGAATTTTTTGCCCCAGACAAAGCACCTGCTCGCTTAACCAATTTTGCAGAAAAGCAAGCACTACTGGCAGAATATGGGGTAGAGACTTTGATTGTAGCGGGTTTTGATACGGACTTTCGCTCGCTATCAGCACAGTCATTTGCTGACATTCTAGCCTTGCGCTTAAACGTTAAAGCCTTGGTATTGGGTGATGACTTCCGCTTCGGTCATGATCGGACAGGCGATAGTCAATTTTTGCGTGATTACGGCTTGCAGGTGACCAATTTGCATACTGTCACAGATGTCAGTGACAATGCTGGGCGTATCAGCTCTACTCGCATTCGTGATTTATTGTTGGCGGGTAACATAGACGCCGCTAACACCTTACTTGGCCGCGAATACGCAATTACAGGGTTGGTCGTTGGTGGAGATAGAATTGGTCGTACGATGAACTTCCCCACCGCCAATATCGAATTGAATCGTCTAAAGCCTGCCTTACACGGTATCTTTGCGGTAGATGTCGTTTGCCTCGATGATGAAGGAAGAGTGATTCCTAATGGCTTGGTTGCTCGAGCAGATTCTGGAAAAACAGGTATCACAGGGCTACGTCCAGACAGTTTATTTGGGACTGCCAACATTGGTACCAGACCTTCTGTGGATAAAGCGCATAGTTGGCGCCTAGAAGTCCACTTCCCAGAATTGCAAGCGGATTTATATGGACTGACGTTGCAAGTGCGATTTTTGCATTATTTACATGGCGAACGACGCTATGATGGCCTAGAGGCACTTAAAGCGGGTATTCATCAAGATGTGGCAGAGCTGATCAAATGGCGGTCACAGCAAAAAGCAGATTAAATAATAAATCTGCCTTATAAGACAATAAGTTTAAACAGAAAAAACCCACAAGCTTTTTAGATTGTGGGTTTTATATTGTTCATTTACCAGCAGTTATTGATCATTACTGACTTGCTTTTTAAGCATCATAATGCGGATGTAAGCGCACGTTTAATTCATCAATGATTTCTACCCATGCTGCATCTTTATACCATTCTTCTCTTAAAAAAGCGCGTTGATTATCAGTCCAAATATGCGCCTCTGTCAATTTTTCTTCTTTTGCTAACTGATTTTCTTCGATAAATTTATCAATCGCTTCATCAGAACTTTCTAGACCTAACTGCGCAAACAATTCATTCATATTATATTCAGGTTCACCCAACATACTCTTCTCCTTAGATGGTGCAGATTTGATTTTGCTTATTATTGAGACTACCCTATTGATTGTAGCAAGCTTTCTTTTAAAAGCTGTTAAGCAACGTTAATCTAACGTTATCAATTGTGTTAACAGCTAATAACCAATTATGTTAATTCAAAAAAATACAAAAAATACTAAAAAGCCCTCATATTTAAGAGGGCTTTTTTGTATTACTGAGACGCTAGCAAATAAGGCATTACCAAATGACTTATGGTAGTAAGTGTGCTACTGCATCACGCTCTTCGCTAAGCTCTTGCTCAGTGGCCGCCATTTTCTCTTTTGAGAAATCTGATGACACATCGACGCCGTCTACGATAGACCAGTCACCATTGCTACAAGTGCAAGGGAATGAGTAGATTAAGCCTTCAGCAATACCGTACTCGCCGTTTGAGTAAACGCCCATTGATACCCAGTCATTCTCGTCAGTACCTAGTGCCCATGTACGCATGTGTGCAATGGCAGCATTGGCAGCTGACGCAGCAGATGATGCACCGCGAGCTTTGATGATTGCCGCACCGCGCTGTTGTACTTCTGGGATATAGGTGTTTTCGTACCAATCACGATCAACCAAATCTAGTGCTGGCTTACCGTTTACGGTGCAAGCAGTCAGGTCTGGATACTGAGTTGATGAATGGTTGCCCCAGATAGTCATGTTTTTGACGTCATTCACAGTGCTGTCAGTCTTATCAGCCAACTGTGCCATGGCACGGTTGTGATCCAAGCGAGTCATCGCTGTGAAGTTACGCGGATCAAGATCTGGTGCATTACGCTGAGCGATAAGCGCGTTGGTGTTGGCAGGGTTGCCCACGACCAATACTTTTACGTCACGGCTTGCGACGTCGTTCAACGCTTTACCTTGTGCTGAGAAAATAGCAGCGTTGGCTTCTAGTAGATCTTTACGCTCCATACCTGGGCCACGAGGACGTGCGCCAACCAGCAAAGCATAATCGATATCTTTGAATGCAACATTAGCATCATCAGTTTGGACAACGCCCGCCAATAATGGGAATGCACAGTCTTCTAATTCCATAACCACACCCTTTAGGGCGTCAAGAGCTGGTGTGATTTCAAGCAATTGCAAAATAACTGGCTGATCTTTACCTAGCATCTCGCCAGAAGCAATACGAAATAGCATCGCGTAGCTGATATTACCAGCGGCACCAGTGACGGCAACACGTAAAGGCTGTTTCATTGACATGGAATACTCCCTAATTATGATTATATAATTCACGATGATCGTTTTGGATATCGAGTGGTTCGCTGCATGGTAGCAGCCATAAACCGAGAGCTAGTGTAGCACCTCATCCTATTAACCGTCTAGACGCTGTGGGGCGCACGCTGATGATTATATTGTTACATTTTATACGGGAGGAATTGTAGACCAATCAAGAGGTTAGCTTTTCAGACACATAAAAGAGAGCTGAACATAGCGTTTTTAGGCGCTATGCTTCTTGATAAAGCAATCAAAAATATCACAAGGAACATCAGAAAAATAATTGAGAAAAACAATAAAAGAAGGATTTAAAGTATGAGAAAGACATTCTTAAAACGTTATTTACCACCTGAAATGACAAACTTACTGCCGCAGTTGTCTACCACACTGTGACACGTACCAAAGCCACTTCCTTCGTAGCAAACATGAATATCAGTCAACGTCATCTGACGGCGACTGCCTGCTTGGCAGATTAAATCGATACTAGCAGGCGTCATACCACTATTAAGACGAGTCATTTGACTGACAAAACGTGATTTAGAAACCGTGTAACTATTACCTGTATTTAACTCAGCTGGTAGTTTTAACGCACCTGCGTAGTTGGTAATCTGACGAAAGTAATTGCTGGCACTGAGTGGACTACATACCCCATAACGCTGCCAGACTTGGCTACGCACAGTGGTATCTGGCATAACGCGATTAACGACTTTCAATTGTAGCGGCGTCAAACGGGGTTCACTTCCACGGCCACAACGCTCTCCGTATCCCATATCTAAGCCGGATACAGTTAATGAATACCCTTCTAGGCACTGGCGCATACGGGCACGCGTAGGCTGAAGACCACACAACGCTGGCGTCATTTCAATCATCAAAACACGCTGTCCTGCTTTGGTCGCGTTGGCAGCCTGTGCTGGCATCAATATAATGCCTTGCAATATCAGAAACGCACCAATACTTATCGTAGTATTGACTTTACCAAACACCTTTTTCTCTATCAAACTTATACGACCCTGACCGAAACATTTCGTGGTCGAATAGGTTGTCAATTGGGATATATTTGGCAGCAAGCTTTTGGGCAAACGCATCTGTATATGATTGGGTGAAAGAGGACCAATTTTTGATAATAAAGACAGATTGAAATATTTTTTGATCATAAGGGCGGAAGGCATCTAGCAATGATAAGACATGGACTATCACTCAGATCCTAACGTTTTAAAATCAACGTATAAAAACCCAAGAATAGAGCTAACAAAAAATATGGTTGCCTATTTTGTAGGCACTAATTGGTGCAATGGTAGCAAACCGTTTTTTTTAATCTATAGCAGAAACGTAAACGTCTACCAAATATTGCAAAAGGTACGAAAAAAACATCGCGAAATTATTGAAAAGCTCTAATTAAATCAAGTCGTAATAGCCAATAAGGTGAATAGTTGTCAGAACAACGCTGTCTTTATTTAAACCAGTAAAAACTAGCCTATAAAAATAAACCATCAACGAATGCTCGTTAAGGGTTTATTTGACTTACATACAACTATTTTAAAGCCCAGCAGGTATCGTACCCATGCGCTGACTAATTGGTTGACCACGTCCCAATAGACTACTATAAATAGTAGCATTTTCCATCACGTGTTTTACGTAATTACGCGTTTCAGGGAAAGCAATAGACTCAACATACTGATCTGCTGCTAACGACCCATAAACGGGCTGCCAACGTTTGGCATTGTTAGGCCCTGCATTGTAGCCTGCTGTTGCCAATACTGGTTGTTGATTGAGCTTACCCAAAATATCGCCCATGTACCAAGTACCATAGCGGATATTGGTATCACCACTATTGGCTCGGCTGGCACTATAGGTCTCGCCTAAATTGCGAGCAATGTATTTTGCCGTATCAGGCATAACTTGCATCAGACCACTGGCACCGACGTTTGAGCGCGCGGCCGTCACAAAACGACTCTCTTGGCGCATAATGCCGTACGCCCATGCAGGGTCAATGCCCGCAGACTGACTATAGCGTACAACAGCATCTTGATGCGGCATCGGGTGCGAAAGCGCTAAGCTGTCAACTCTATCAGTATTATCAATCGCATAAATGGCACGGTCGAGCCAGCCCATATCATGCGCTTGACGAGCAGCAGCAACGATTAAGTTGTCATCACGCTTGTCGCGCGCCTGCTTCACCGCCCAGTTCCACTCGCGGTTGGCATAGGCACGGCTGGCGTCAGCATTATATAGGGCAAAAGCCCGGGCAAAATGTTGGTCTTGCATCACACGAGCGCGATCAGCTGGACTGACATTCGGTAAATTACTGCCCCCTAAACGGCTAGCATCAAAACGCTGGCCAACCTTATCTTTTGCCATTAGACCATAATATTCGTTGCTTTTCGCCAAGTTCTGATACATTTTCTTGGCAGTATTGCGCTTATTATTGTCGCTTGATTGCTCATAAGCACGCGCCAACCAATATTGCCACTGTTTCTCTTTTTGGGTTTCAGGATCCATTTTTGAGATGGCTTCGACCACATCATCCCAGCGCCCAAAACGAATCGCCGCCATGGCATAGTCTTCTGCTTCTTCAAAGTTAAAATCATCATCTAAGCTGTTGCGGAACCAGTCAACTGCTTCAGCATTAAAGCCATCATCAGTATTGTGGTTCATACGCTTCACGCCAATGATGCGATGAGCATAGCGGCGCGTCTCATCATTCAATAGCTTGGCTGAACGCTGGTTGTCTTGCTTAATATCAAAATCTAACTGCAATGCGGCCTCACGATAAGACTTATCAGCCACACGGCCTAGCGCATACAGATACAAATATTGGTTGGTTTGACTGGCAGGCTCTCGACTAAAACGCGTAAAGTATGCAGAAGGACTCAGCTGAATCTCACTCAATGCAGAATAAGCAATCGGTGTACCAAGGCGTGATGACAGCGCCATAATGTCACCCGTTTTGCCAATACGTAACATGCGTTTGAGACGAGATGCGCGATCTTGATTGCTAATAAGCGGGTTGTTGTTCATCTCCATAGCCAACTGATCACATAAGGCTGGCTGCTTAAGTGTCGTCAACCAAACCTCAGACTTCGCTGCCATGGCACGCATGGTATCACCGCCGTTATTAAACCCAAGCGCAATCGCACAGCGCTCAGTGGCATCAGGATTGGTGATCAGATTGGCAACTTGGCGTACAGATGCATAGTCATTGGTGGCCGCTTTGGTCTCAGCAAAGTCAGTAACCAGTTTTTCTGCCATGAGTGTATTTGGATATTGACGCACAAACTGTGATATGGCCGCTGTGCTTTGTGAATTGAGATCTTGATTCATCCGCCAATAAGTCGGATACATCGCAAACAGACCGCCACTCATTGACTGCTCATAGTTATAAAGCGCATTAACATCACCACGATCTGCCGCAATAGCCGCCGCCGTAAATGAGTTCACGCTCGTATCTTGTTGATATCCACTGTTTTGCTGGCTGCTGTTCTCTGATTGGTAGCTCTCACTGTCACCCCATGTCAACTCGGCACAAGCTACTTGTGACAACCCTAGCATACTTACTGCCGTCGCCACACTAAGCGCGCTCACTCGTAGCGTACTGAATTTGAGGCATTTTAAATAATCGTTTTGGCTGGTAGATTCTCTATCCCTGATGCTCTGAGCAACGCGCGATTTTGTCATACTGACTCTCTTTATTATATGTCTACAAATGTGTGAACAGCGATCGGCCTAGTACCGCTTGGGTGATGCCATTCATCATACTATACTCGTTGCACTTTCAACCATCACCTTTACCTTTTGTTAATAAATACGATAGCACGGTGTAACATAGAAGTGATAGTAAGTAGCGGTTTCTACTGAAAGGTCTACTCATAACAGTAAATAATTGATACTGTTATAAATAATCTCTCCTCACGACTGCCAATCGCTCACGCTAATTTTTCACATTGGTAGTAGGTTGTGATAAAATACGCCACCTGTTAATCGGCTACCCCGCTATATTTTAGTCAATCATGGACTTTTGCTTATGAGTGTTACTGTATTTAATCCCCGCATTAATGATGCTGCTGGTGCTAAAACAACTGCGACCGCGCCTGCTGTTACTGCACTCAGAGAAACAAGTTCAGCCCAATCGCCCGCCCAAAAAGCAGCTACCAAAAAGGTCTTTGTCACGACCCAAGGCTGTCAGATGAATGTCTATGACTCTGGCAAAATGCTTGATGTGCTGGGTGATTCACACGGTATGGAAGTGACACACGATATCGACGAAGCCGATGTGCTACTGATGAATACCTGCTCTATTCGTGAAAAAGCACAAGAAAAGGTCTTTTCAGAATTGGGACGCTGGCGCAAGTTAAAAGAAAAACGTCCAGATCTTGTCATTGGCGTGGGTGGCTGCGTGGCCTCACAAGAAGGTGATAACATCCAAAAGCGCGCCCCTTATGTTGATATGGTGTTTGGTCCGCAAACTTTGCATCGCCTGCCAGAATTGTATGATCAATCAAATGAGCAGCGCGCCATCTCACCTAAGAATCGCATTGGTACTATTGATGTGTCGTTCCCAAGCATTGAAAAGTTTGACTTCCTACCAGAACCAAGAGTCGAAGGCTTCAAAGCATTTGTCTCTATCATGGAAGGCTGCTCAAAATATTGCTCATTTTGCGTGGTGCCTTATACGCGCGGTGAAGAATTGTCGCGTCCTCTTGATGATGTACTGGCTGAGATTGACAGTCTGGCGGCGCAAGGCGTTCGTGAAATTAACTTATTGGGTCAAAACGTCAATGGTTATCGCGGCGAAAAAGACGATGGCAGTATTTGCCGCTTCGCTGAGCTATTGCATTATGTCTCACACGTCGATGGCGTCGAGCGTATTCGTTATACGACGAGCCATCCGCTAGAATTTACCGATGATATCATTGACGCTTATGCACAATTGCCAGAGCTGGTATCACATTTGCATCTGCCTGTACAAAGTGGCTCAAACGCTATTCTTGCTGCTATGAAGCGCAATCACACCATCGACGTTTATATTGACCAGATTAATAAACTAAAAGCCATTCGCCCTGATATTCACTTATCTAGTGACTTTATCATCGGCTTCCCAGGTGAGACAGATCAAGACTTCCAAGACACCTTGAACTTGGCAAAAGAGCTGAACTTCGATCACTCTTATAGCTTTATTTATTCTAAACGTCCGGGCACACCAGCGGCAGAGTTGCCAGACGATGTCAGTTTCACGACTAAAAAAGCCCGTTTGGCAGAGTTCCAAAAAGTCATCATTGATTCGACATTGGCTAAAACGCATGAAATGGTTGGTACGACCACGCGCGTGTTGGTTGAACAAATCGCCAACCGTCATCCTGATTGTTTAATCGGTACGGCGGACAACACGCGTACCGTGATGTTCCCTTACGATGAAGACAAAATGAATGAATTGCTCGGTAAAATTGCCAGCGTGCGCATTACTGACTTTGTCAGCCCGCATATGGTAAAAGGTGAGCTAATCGAAGTACTTGCTTAAAATTTTACACCATAATTCTGAGTAAATAAGAAAAGGCCGCTCGCTATTATAGTGAGTGGCCTTTTTTTGTCTAAGAACTAGGGGCAGCCGTACTCCCTGCCAAAATACCGCCATCAATCGTCAGCTCAGTACCTGTCACGTACTTTGATTCATCGCTTGCCAAATAGAGTGCCGCGTAAGCCACGTCCATGACATCGCCCATGTAACCAAGCGGGATGTCCTTGCTAATTGCTTTGATCGCTTCTTCACGCGCACTGCCTTCTCCTAACATCGCATCCCACATCGGCGTATAAATAGCAGCTGGGTGAATGGAGTTACAGCGAATATCATAGCCGTTTTGCGCACAGTATAAGGCGACGGATTTGCTATGATTCCTGACCCCAGCCTTACTTGAGGCATAAGCTGCTGCTAAAGGAATACCGACCATACCTGAACGCGAGGATATATTAATGATACTTGAATTACTGTTTTTATCGGTTGGACGATTTTTCATCAACGCGATTGCCGTCTTACACCCTAGCGCCACGCCATCTAGATTGACTTGATGTACCTTATGCCAACTTTCCATATTCAAGTATTCAGGGTCATGAGCACCTGTCGTCTCTAAAAATCCAGTAATACCCGCATTGTTTACGACAATATCTAATCCTTGGTAATTTTGTTGAATGTACTGCTCAGCTTTTTGCCAATCGCTTTCATTTGAGACATCCATATGAATATATTCTGCTGGTTTTGACTCGCTCCATTGTTGACGCTTTATATTAATATCATGACAAGCACGCTGTCCTTTATCATCATTGATATCACTGAATATGACGGTTGCCCCTTCTTTGACAAAAAGCTCAGCAATCGCTTTACCAATGCCTTGGGCAGAACCCGTCACCAATGCAACTTTATTAATTAGTCTCATAAAACCCTCCTTTATATTCGTTCAATCTTGATCGTAAATAACGTCAGCTAAAAATAAAACGGTTATATGAGTTTAAACGCGTGACTGGTACAAATTTTTCTTGCTTACTGTGTCTACGCTGACAGAGGCGGCAAAAAATTTACCCCAGCCACGCTAACTCTTTTTTATAATAGTCTTACTATGGTAGAACCGTACTCTTCTTAAAGTGAATAAATAACATCATAATGCGTGACTCATAAAATTTTTCTTGCTCCTATTTTGCCAACCAGTCCGTCTGCCGTAATTGCTGTTTGGTTTCGCGGCGGCGTTTTTTTCGAACGATATCAATGTCTTCTTTTTCGTGAATGCCACCTTTTCTAAGTAGTGGATCAAGCGCCAAATAATTACGCGGCTTCACGGCACCTAGCGAGTGCTGTGCATTTGTCGCATCTTGCTGTTCTAGCTGTCGCTCAATTTGTTTGGCTTTTTTTAGAGTGTCTTTTAAGCTCATATTGTTACCTATTTTCTAATTCTTTTTAGATACCAATTCCGAAAATCATCTTAGCAAGGAAAACGAGTGCAAATTGTACATCCAGTACATTAAGCAAGTTTGACGAAGCTAAGAGGATTTGCAGGCTTAGTATTAACCTTTAATACACATGACTTGCTTCAACGTATGCACCACCTCGACCAAGTCCGCTTGATTGGCCATCACTTCATCAATGTCTTTATACGCGCCCGGTATCTCATCGATGACGCCTTTGTCTTTGCGACATTCGACGCCATCGGTTTGCGCCTTTAGCTCATCAATGGTGAACGCTCGCACGGCTTTACCTCGGCTCATCTGTCGCCCTGCCCCATGTGAGCATGAACAAAACGACTCTTCGTTCCCCAGACCACGGACAATAAACGATTTTGCGCCCATAGAGCCGGGAATAATGCCCAACTCCCCTGCGTAAGCACTGATCGCGCCTTTACGTGTCACATAGACATTTTCGCCAAAATGTACCTCTTCATTGACATAGTTATGGTGGCAATTGATGGCCTCTTTGGTAAGGGCAAATCGTGGTAATCCTGCTTGTGGAGACTGCATTGCTTTGATGACTAGACGCATCATTTCACGGCGATTTTCTAGCGCGTAATCCTGTGCCCAGCTAACCGCTTCAACATAATCAGCAAAGCTATTAGACCCTTCGGCAAAGTAAGACAAATCTCGATCTGGCACATGACCAAAGCGTGATTGGCGCTCTTTTTTGGCAAGATTAATAAAATATTGACCGATACAATTACCGATGCCCCGACTGCCAGAATGCAGCATCACCCAGACATCTTTGTTTTCGTCCAAGCACAGCTCAATAAAGTGATTGCCACCGCCCAGTGTTCCTAACTGTTTCGCCCAAGTACGCTCAAAACCTTTTAACATTTTAAGTAAACCCGGATGCTTATCAGTAATTGGTTTTAGGCGTTTGCCTAATGGGTCAAGTGTTGAGTTTTTGGCTTGGATTTGCTTATGCATATTAAAGCCGACCGGCACTTGCTGCTCCACTATCAAGCGTAATGATTTTAAATTATCAGGCAAATCACTTGCCGTCAGAGATAGGCGCACTGCATTCATACCGCAGCCAATATCGACACCGACTGCCGCAGGAATAATGGCAGACTTGGTCGGAATCACGCTACCGACGGTCGCGCCTTTGCCAACATGCACATCGGGCATGACCGCAATATGCGAATGGACAAATTCCAACTGCGCCATATTGCGTAGTTGCTGAATCGCACCTTGCTCAATATCAGAGGTGTAAACTTTGACTGGTACGCCATGTTTACTGTTTTTATTTAATACTAATTGAATACTCATTATTTATAAATTCCATTTTTTATTTTTAAACCATTCAGCATATTTTTATCATAACTTTTAGACATTACTTATCTATCTCAATTAAACGATGCGTTTAATAAGAAAGTAAACTATAAATTTTAGGTAATAAAATACGCTATTCTATTAATGATAAATCAATAGAAATAATGGTCGTTTTATTATGGACGTTTTTAAAAAGAATTTTACCGTACCAAAGCCTGGGCACAAATAATATGCACACAGAGAAGCATCCACTAGACGATTGCGTAAGCAACCCTATTGGTAATGACGATAAAATAGAATGGTAGATAAACAGACAGAAACAAGTGCAAAATGGCTTAGCACAGTCGCACAGCTATTCTGGACATAACAAGACTTAAAAGGGGAATAAAGCGAGTAGATACAAAGCTATCCGTTGATACTAATAAAATCTATCCTAGTAAATAGGATATCAACGGATAGCTGATATATAAATTCAGCCAAACCTTTTCGAAGTCGTCACTGCTGTCATGCTGTTCATACATTCAAGCTTTAAAAACGTCTTGAGATTTCTATAGGACATGATGATTCCTCCGTAGGTTGTGGCCAATGTCAGGGCGACAATAGCGAATGAATGAGAGTGATTTATATAATATAAGAAATTTATAAATCGATGCGCTTATAATAAAGATTTAAAAATTAATGTCAACTATTTATTTTAACTTAATCCAAAACAATATATTTTATAAACAACCATTTAAAAAAGCAGTTTTTTTGGATAATAACCGAAAATAGCTTATGCCATAAAACCTTTTATGACGTCAGTCAATAAAGCGGCCGCAATTACTATAAATATGACACCGCAAATACGATTTAGCCATGCCAAGCGATGCCCTACTTCTAGCCAGCCTGCTAATTTTTTGCCACCAATCATGTATATCATTTGCCAAATCGTCTCACTCATGAATAGACCAACCGTCAACAAGATATATTGTGGCCATAGCGGCGCACTAAAATTAATGAATTTAGGAAAGAAAGCAGCAAAAAATAAAATCGCTTTGGGGTTCGATAAAGATACCCAAACACCAGCGCGAAATAACTTGATATTACTTGGCGCTATACTGACTGCCGCACTCGATAATGAGCGTGCATCTGGATAGCTGCGATCCAAGGCTTCAGCTGCGGCGCTCACTTCTTTAGCATCTTGCATCAAGCTGCTATTGTTATCAGCATCACGCCACGTAGTCACACCCAAGTAAACCAAGTAAGACGCACCAACAGCCTTGACAATCTCAAGCAACCAAGGTGATTCGCGACTGATAACATCAATACCAAGCAATGTCGATAACAGCAGTATAAATAGTCCTAAGCTCAGTCCTGCTAGTGCCCATAAAGTACGTTTAACGCCGTAATTAAGCCCGTACTGAAAGGCCAATAGCATATTTGGACCAGGAGTGGCTGAGATTAAAAAAACACTTGCAAAATATACCATAAAAAGCTGAATAGACATTGTATCGCCCCTATGTCATGAGGTAAATACCTATACTTGAGCACTTTAATCTAAAATATGGAGTAGAATTGAAGGCAGAATGGGTAGTTTATAAAGAGATTGCCCCATACAATAAAAAAACACACCGTCATTCAGACGGTGTGTTTTATATTAACTCATATTAAGAACAAACGTCTAGTTCTTATAAAAACTATTTGACCGCACAGCTTTTTAACAGCTTCTGTAAAAATCCATCGCAGCGTTCAATCTCGCTAAGCGCGACATATTCATCCGCTTTGTGAGCCTGCTCAATACTGCCAGGGCCACAGATAATCGTGGGAATACCCGCATTGGTAAACTGACCACCTTCGGTCGCATAAGCCACTTTATGACGTTCATCATCGCCTGTTAGTGCAGCTATGAGCGCTTGTAGCTCGGCGCTGTCATTATCAGTCATCGCAGGTACGCTTTCTTCCTGCATCAGCTCAATACCCGTCTCTGGTGCGCGCGCCTGCATTTGACCATTTAGCTCTGCAACCTTCGCTTGAATTGGCACAAGGACATCTTCTTGCGTCATATGCGGTAAGTTACGATAATCAAAGGTAAACTCACACAGGTTTGGCACAATATTGGTCGCTGTACCGCCCTGTATAGTGCCAACAGATAAGGTTGAATAAGGTACGTCAAACAAGGCATCGTTATCATCGCGACCGCTTATCTCTTCTGCCAAGCTATCGACATAACCGATCAAACGGCTAGCATAGCTAATGGCGTTAACACCTTGCGCTGTGAGGGATGAATGCGCAGACTTACCGTGGACGCGGCATCGATAGACCGCAATGCCTTTATGCGCAACCACCATCGCCATATTGGTCGGCTCGCCAACAATGCAATAATCAGGCGTGATACCGCGTGCTTTTAGGTCTGCTAATATCAATGGCGCACCTAAGCAGCCAACCTCTTCATCAAATGATAGTGCCAAATGTAGCGGGCGACGTAACTGGCCTTGGTTTGATAATAGTACCGCCTGCGGTAGAAGTGTCAATGCACAAGCGATAAAGCCTTTCATATCGCAAGCGCCGCGTCCATATAGCTTGTCGCCATGGATCGTTGCGGTAAATGGATCTGAGGTCCAATCTTGACCATCAACGGGCACTACATCTGTGTGTCCTGATAGCACAAGGCCGTTGTTGACTTGATCGGCCTGCGGTCCTGCTGGTACTGTCACAAACAAATTGGCTTTGTTTTTGGCATCATTAAACGTCAAATCCACTGCGAGACCTAACTGCTCACAGTACGCTTTTACATCATCAATCAGTGCGAGATTCGAATGGCGACTGACCGTATCAAAGCCAATAAGACGAGTGAGCCAATCGATACTTTGGGCAGGATAAACCGTATCAGACTTGGTTAGACTGCCATCATCACTACTTTTTATAGTCATAAAACATCCTTATCGCGATATAAATAAAAACCGCTAATTTTTTTGGAATGAGCGCTGTTGTAGCGCTTTTATTTCTTCATCCAAGCCAGCAATAGGACCTGATACAGGAATGTTTGGCGCGACCTCTTGAATAGACAAAGCCGCAAGTGGTGAGGAAGATTGTACGCCCATCTCTGCCATCCACTCGCCCAGCTGTTTTGCAGAGCTTATATAGACGATACGTCCAAGACCTGCCCAAGCATGCGCCGCTGCACACATCGCGCAGTGTTCGCCCGAGGTATACACCACAGCTTTGGCGCGCGCGTCAGCCTTCATGTGTTGCGCCGCCCATTTGGCAACAGCGATTTCAGGATGATAAGTCGCATCGACCGTATTGATGCGGTTACGATCTTCATATAACACTTGACCAGCACCGTCAACCAATACGCTACCAAACGGCTCATCGCCTGCCTCTAAAGCGTCAGCTGCAAGCTCAATGCAGCGCCGCAGATGCCACCTGTCTTGGTCAGTTATCATCGCTGTCTCCTTTTGAGCTTTTTATCAAAATCACTCTTATCATACAGCCGATTCCGTTTAAAAAGAATACAGTACTGATAAGATGAATTTATCGCATTGTCTACGAGGGATTGTTTTGGTTCATGATATCAATGACTGGCGGCATAGGTTTTGGCAGCTTACCTTCGGCTTGTAATTCTTTTGTTGTCTTAGCATCGATAGCCAATCCAGAGATGAGCGCGATGTCTTTCACTGCTTTACGTTTACGAGTAGCAAAGCTCACTGGTACCATGCGCGCAAACTCGTAAAGATACAGATAAGACTCTTCGCCGCCTTCAAAATCTTCATCATCTTCGAGACGAATCGCACCAATTTTAGCCAAATCCGTGAGCATCTCATTTTCTTCACTGGTCAGACGACAATCTGTAATGCCAAAACCTGTCATAAACCCATTTGCCCACTGTTTCAACGCTATCACGCGCTCGTATAAATCGTGTTCATCATCAGGGACTAGCGGCGTATAAGAATAGGCGTCGTCTTTATCCTTGAGTTGGAACACCGTGTCTTCAGCTTCTTCAGCCAATAAGGTGAGTGCAGGCTCTGGCAATGGCGCAAAGCTCAACTCTTCAAACACCTTGGCCCATACCTTTTCGTCAGGCGCATTACAGGCCGTCATTAGCCCTGTCATCAGGCCATGCACCTCACTGATCGACACGTCAGTCCAGTCATCAAAAGCAGTCAGCCAAGTATTCCAGCCAGAGATATTGTCATTCATAATAGATGTCCTAGTAATTGATTATTGCTTATAAAATAAAAACACATGCAGCGCCCTGTCATAAAAAACATCGCCACGAATAAAAGTAAAAAGGTCTAGTCCAATACGTGTGATTACCTTGTTGATATAGATATTATGCGGTCACCTATGGCATTATTAAACGCAGAGAACAAAATTCATTCACGCTTACTTGTTAAGGATAAAAACTGACTATGTATGATCAACTTAGACTATTAGAAAAAATGATACTCGACATCAAAAAGCAGTATCAGCTTGTCAGTGCTGAACTTAGCAGCCTCAAACAATACCCTGTTACAGACACTCGGGAGCTGACGGCATTAAAAGATAAGCTCAATACGAGTCACACAGAACGTGACGGTGCCAAAAAGCAACTAAATGAGCTCGATAAGCGCTATCAGAATCTTGCAGAAGCGCACCATATGATTGGTGAAGAGCAAGACAAACTACAAAAGCAAGTCAGCCAACTACAACAACAAAACCACGAGCTACAACAACATAATAATGAATTAAAACAGCAGTATAACGATATCAAACAGCAAAACAGCGATTTACAAAAGAAAAATCAATTGGCAGCTGAGCGGACACAAGTGGTGTTAAAGCGCTTAACACTGATTGACCAAGCAGAAGGTTAACCAACCGCTTCATTCATGCTGGTAATAGCTTATATTACTCACTTTACTGACCAAACATTGTAGGATGTATCATGACCGATGACCACACCAAATCTTTAGAAAAAAAACTCCCAAACAATCAAGTCCAGAGTAATGGGCCAAAATCACAGAAAGTGATGACTAATAGTTCAACGACGACTGTTTCGGCTCAACCTAAGCCTAATGTTACTAAAACCGCCGAGCCTCAGATTAAAAAAGTCGATATCGTTATTGCTGGTGTTACCTATCCAATCTATTGTCCTGTACATGAACAAGAAGAGCTGCGCTCAGCCGTTTCTTATATCAATAATTACGCGCTGGATCTTAGAAAAGACGCACCAAGCTTGAGCCAAGAAAACCTGCTTGTTCTATGCTGCTTGAATTTATACGAAAAAATTCATGCCAATCAAAGAGATGGTGAAGACCGTTTGCAGCAAGACAAACAATCTGAAGCATTGCTAAATAAAATCATGAAAGACGCTCAATCCATTCTTTAAGCCAACAGTAATTTGTAAAAAAGATAAGCGCCTAGCCAATTGCTGCTAAGCGCTTTTTTTCGCTGTATTTGTCCATGAGTAATTTTATCTATAGTCAAAGTACCTGAAAAACGCGATGGTATTGCGGATATGAATTTTTTGCAGCCTCTGTCTGCGAAGACACAGTAAGCAAGAAAAATTTATATCCGCATTATGATATATATTAATGTGGTTTTTCTAAGAATATACCTATAAATCTATCTATACATGAGGGGTATAAACCTTACCTGCATGAAAGTTCGCTTGATGCTCATAATTGCAAAAGAATAAGACTTTATTAATATCAGTGCTGCGACTGCTGGCGTCCTCCGTCGTCACACTGGGCTGAGTTTCAAGAACACCGCGATACTCTGCCAAACTGTTGCCACAAAAATCGCATTGCCGCGGCGTAGTCACATCGCCTTTTTTTGGCATCATGCTTTTGGGCGCCCGCGGATACATGAACTTGTAAAACGCCCACATTACGGCCCAAATAATGAGGATTACAATAATAACGGCAAACACGGCAGTGCTCCTTTGGCTTCAAATAAATGCGATAAAAATAACAGCTCTCTGGCTAATTCTTATTCCACATGTTTTAACAGTATAGCGCAACCGCCGACGAATATGGCAGCACAATATAGGCGAGTTATAAAATCGATAAAATGCTGCTGAGGTAAATTTTTTACAGCCTCTGTCAGGCCCCCGAACAGCAAGCAAAAAAAATCTACCCAGCAGCACGTCACTACTTATGTATTAATTTATGTATCAATTTTATTTTGAACTGACTATAACGCAGTGAACCTATGGATTATTCGTCTGCGATCACGGGCAAATGAATGCCATGATATTATCAAAAACAAAAAACTGGCCACGATAGACCAGTTTTTGTAAGTGAAAGGACGAAACAGTGTCTTGTGAGTTATAACTGCAACTCACTAATATCTGCGACAGTTAAGAACAAAGCACGAACCTGCTTTAGTAAGGCTAAGCGATTGTTTTTTAACGCCTCGTCTTCGCTATTGACCATTACGCTCTCAAAGAACTGCGACAATGGCTCATCCAAGCTTGCCAGCGTTTGCAACACTTGCGTATAGTCCGCTTGTTCGAGCAATGGTTTGACAGCTGTCTGTGCATGACGAACGCTACTGTACAAGCTTTGCTCGTCAGCCTCAGACAGTAGTGCCTCATTGACCGTATCAGCGACGCTTACTTCTGACTTGGCCAAAATATTGGCCACGCGTTTGTTTGAATCCGCGAGCTTTGAGGCTTGTGACAGCTCGCTGAATGCTTGTACCGCGCGAATACGTTGATCAAAATCAAGCGGCATATGCGGATTAATCGCTTGCACTGCCTGAATGGTATCAACGCTGACACCTTGCTCGGTATACATCGCGCGATAACGCGAATTTAAGAATGTCATCACTTGGGTAAAGGTATCGCCCATCTTCGCAATCTTACTGCCGTCAGCATCACTGTACCCTTTGATCGCTTGCTCAACCAATGCCACTAGATTAATCGGCAGTTGCTTTTCAATCAAGATACGCAAGATACCAATGGCCGAACGACGTAAGCTAAACGGGTCTTTTGAACCCGTAGGCGCTTGATCGATCGCAAAAATACCGACCAAGGTATCCAAACGGTCTGCCAATGCCAAACAAATCCCAATTGGTGTTTGTGGTAAGACGTCGCCGCTGAACTTAGGCAGATACTGCTCTTCTAGACTTGCCGCGACCGCTTCTGTCTCACCGTTTAGACGCGCATAATAAGTACCGGCGATCCCTTGCAGTTCAGGATACTCACCAACCAATGAGCTTGCCAAATCGGCTTTGGACAACATCGCCGCACGTGCCGTTTCATCCACACTGATGTCGTGACCTTGCTGCTGTATCAAAGTCGCAATGAACGCTGCCAGCTTGGCAATACGCTCAGACTTCTCCCAAATCGTACCCAGCTTATCTTGGAACACGCGTGTTTTTAAGCTTTCTGTCAATGCAAACAATGGCTGCTTTTGATCTTGCAAGAAGAAAAACTCCGCATCAGCCAAACGCGGACGCACGACTTTTTCGTTGCCCTCGATGATCTGATTTGGGTCTTGCGACATGATATTGGTAATAAAGATGAAAAATGGCTGTAGTTTGCCAGCTTTGTCCGTCAAGCAAAAATACTTCTGATCAGATTGCATGGTAGAGATTAGCGCTTCTTGCGGTACTTGCAAAAAGCGCGCTTCAAAGCTTGCCCGTAACGCAATTGGAAAATCAACCAATGCAGTGACTTCATCCAACAAGTCCTGTGGCACGATTGCATCAGAATTGACTTCGTCTGCCAACGCTTTGACTTGGTTTTTGATCAACGTCTGACGTTTATCAAAATCTGCTACCACGTTTAGACCATCTAGTAACGACTCATAATCATTGGCGTGTGCAATGTTGTGATAGTCAGGACTGTGAAAACGATGACCGCGAGTTTGTGTGCCCGTTTGATGTCCTTGGATAACGGCGTTGATCACCGTATCATCCTGCATCAATACCGCCCACTGTACAGGACGGACAAACTCATTGCGGCTGGCACCTGAACGCATGCGCTTTGCAATAGGTAGGTTATCAAGCGCGGTTTGGAAAATGGCAGGTAGCAGCTCAGTTGTGGCTTGACCATGAATGGTTTGCTCATAGCCCACATAGTCACCTTTATCAGTGTTAATGGTCACAAGCTCACTGGCATCAATACCCAAGCCGTTGGCAAAGCCCATTGCCGCACGGGTTGGATTGCCTTGTGCATCAAACGCAGCCTTAATAGCAGGGCCTCGTTTTTGTTCTGTGCGATCTGGCTGCTTATCACTAATACCCTGAATCTGAATTGCCAAACGACGCGGCGCAGCAAAAGATTTGATGCTATCAAAAGTGATCTCTGCTTCGTTTAATTGTTCAGTGACGCTCGCTTGTAGCGCATCACGCAGCGGTTTTAGGCTTTTTGGAGGTAGCTCTTCACACCCCAGTTCAAATAGAATAGTACTCATGGGATGCTCCTATTTATTATCGTTAGTAGGTTGGTTGTTATTTGTGTCTGCTGCCGCGTCTTCTTTTGGCAAATACTTATCAAGGGCGTCTTGACGATGCGCCTCATCTGCTAGTGGGAAACCTAACTTAGCGCGTGCTTCAACATAACCAAAAGCAACCTTACGTGCCAGCGTACGTACACGCAAAATGAAGCGCTGACGTTCAGTGACTGAAATTGCACCGCGGGCATCCAATAAGTTGAAGGCATGTGACGCTTTTAGCACCATCTCGTAGGCTGGCAATGGCAAGCCTGCTTCAACCAACTTATCCGCTTGTTGCTCATAAAAATCGAACATCTGTCCCATCATTGGCACATCAGCGTACTCAAAGTTATAGGTAGACTGCTCCACTTCGTTTTGATGAAAGACATCGCCATAAGTGACGCGGCCAAACTCACCATCTGCCCATACCAAATCATAAACGCTGTCGACGCCTTGCACGTACATCGCCAAACGCTCGAGACCGTAAGTAATCTCACCTGTGACTGGGAAACACTCGATACCACCCACTTGCTGGAAATACGTAAACTGCGTCACTTCCATGCCGTTCAGCCAAATCTCCCAACCAAGTCCCCATGCACCAAGCGTTGGTGATTCCCAATTGTCCTCAACAAAACGCACATCATGTACCAACGGATCGATGCCAATGGCTCTGAGTGAGTCTAAATACAGCTCTTGGATATTGGGTGGATTGGGCTTTAGCACCACTTGGAATTGATAATAATGCTGCAAACGGTTTGGATTGTCACCGTAGCGACCATCGGTCGGACGACGTGATGGCTGTACATATGCGGCATTCCAGCGCTCAGGGCCTAATGAGCGCAAAAACGTTGCGGTATGAAAAGTACCTGCGCCGACTTCCATGTCGTATGGCTGCAAAATAACGCAGCCTTTATCAGCCCAAAAATTCTGTAAGGTTAGGATTAAATCTTGAAAGGTCATCGGTTGAGAGTCTTTATCTTGTATCATCGGGGTTGTCGCTTCGGATGTCATAGTTTGGGTTTTCATAGTAAAGCCACTGTGGAATGAATATGATTAATAAACCTTTGATAGCGCTCGTCTAGCCTATTTGGCAACGACTCTATTTGCCTGCTCACCTTACTAAAAATTGACCGTTTTATCCATATTTACGTCAACTAAATTTGCATTATAAGTATAAACACTCATTTATCTGCTCTATTTGTCACTACGCGCGCATGTCATCAATCACAAAAGCCATAAACAAAAAAATACCCAAACGCGTGAGCATTTGGGCAGGAGGAAAAGTATATCGCTGGTATCCTGATGAGTCAGGCTTTTTGTTTTTTGAGGACAACTTTACTAAAACTTCGCTTTTTCAATTGGTCTTACTTTTGCTCACTCTTTATCCTTACTATCAGATCGGTCCTACTGGTAGGACTGATTGGTAGCTTTTGGCATGATAATCCATAAAATAATATAGATTAAAAGGCCTGGTACTGCTGCACTTAGAGAAGAGATAATAACGAACAATACTCTAACCCAAGTCGGTGACCATCCTGCGTATTCTGCAATACCGCCCATCACCCCTGCAATCATCTTGCTGTTTTGTGAGCGATGTAATTTTGCTAACTTAGCCAAATCAAATACCTCTTCTATAATTTATTTTTTCTAATATTAATTGTAGATGTTATACATGAAATCTTGAAGATATTTAATCTTCCTAACTTGAGAATAAGTATATCAATCATTTTGCACTTATCTGTTGAAAGTGTAGTCGTGCTTTGTGACTTTATGATACTCAAACTTGCTTCAATCTATCGTAGGACATCATAAGCCCCTGATTTTAAATAAATATTTCAAAATGTTTCAGAATAGGTTTTGTTGCTTGAACCTTACTGCCTTATTTTATGGTTTTTATTATTTGCGAATTTAATCAAATAGATAAGTGGATTTTTACCCTCTTATCAACTAATCAAATTTATACGGATTCGAACTCATTGTCTAAATCAGTTAATTCTATTAGTAAAAGTACTTTTAGTTCTAAGCCTGAATATGTCTAAAAAATGACGGTCAAAATCATGTTTACAATAACCTACCTGTAAATCGTCTCAAACCTTTATACCATGCTGTTTAACAACAGCTGCTATCAATCAATATACACAGCTTAAAAATATAAGTGGCTTATTAAAAAAATTGCGCACAACACAGCCAAACAGTCGATATGAGGAACGATATGTACGATACTGGATTAATGATTGGGCATTTTGAACCCCTGCATTTGGGACACATGCGCAGCATTCTGGAAGCAGCGGGACAAGCAAAAACCTTACACATTGTTATTACCACACATCCTTTTCCGCATCCAGATTTCGCCATCACCTTACAAGACAAAGCGCGTTGGCTACAGATGGCTTGTGCTGATTTACCATTCATTCATATTCATACCACGGATGAGACTGGGTTGCCCCTTCACGAACATGTTATGGGTAGCCAACTTGATACAGCGACCAGCGATGCTCAGTTGCAACGCTTAATGGAAACAATGGCATTGCCAAAAGGCACGGTTTTATTTGTGGCTGCCGATCATCCATGGGCACAAGGTCAAGCACAAGAACTGCCGCTTCTACAAATGGCTAAGACGCCATTTCAGCCTGAATTCGACTCTCATGCCATCGCTCAAAACCCTATCGCTCACTGGTCGGCGATACATCCACAAGCACGGGGCAGCTATACGAAAACAGTTGCGATCGTCGGCGGTGAAAGCTCAGGCAAAACCACGCTAGTACATAAGCTTGCCAATTATTATGGGGCAAGCTTTGCGCTTGAGATGGGACGACTATATGTTGGCACAGACTTGGGCGGCAGCGAGGTTGGTCTACAATATAGTGACTACGGACCTATCGTACTCAATCATGCGCAAGCCATACGAGAAGCGGTCGCCCGTGCGACGGCGCCCGTCACTATTATCGATACGGATTTTGTGACCACGCAGGCGTTTTGTGAAGAGTATGAGGGTCGCACTCATCCTTTTGTGGCAGCCTGTATCGATGAGTTTCGTTTAGACCATACGATTATGCTAGACAACAATACGCCATGGATTGACGATGGTATGCGCTCTTTGGGCACACCTGAAGCGCGGGGACGTTTTGAGCAACGACTGCTAGATATTTTCGCTCGTCATCAGATTGAGCCATATATGATTGACAAGCCAGACTATGATGCTCGCTATCAGCAAGCAGTGCTGTTTATTGATCAATACATCTATGGTAAAAACCTATAACAATGCCCTACTGATAAAATAAATATTTCAACGTCTTAGGGTCTATTTTATTTGCTAATTTTTAACAGTTATTTATCAGCGCCTTAATTTTATTAACTCCTCCTTGCTATCGACATTCATTTTTAGGAAAAAAGAGCCATGCGTATTCAGCTATTAGACAATATCACCGGAAAATGGGCGATGAAATGGATTGTCATTTGGTTCATTTGCGGGGTAGCCGCCTTGTCCACGGGCTTTTGGCTCACCACCGAACACACAACGCTTGATATGTTTTATTTGGGTGTCTCGTTTGTCGGTTTGGTTTGTGTGGTGTCGCTATCCTTTCGCAAAAACGTCATGGGCAATGGTCTTGGCATGGCAGCAACCGCTGGTGAAGTTGTGGTACAAGCAACCTCAGGTGCAGTTGGTTTGATGCTGGCACCTCTCTTTAACTTTTTTACCCATGTCTACGGGATTTTTTATTGGTCAAAGCACACCGACCCTGATGGCGATATGATTCCAAAAGCGGCTAACAAAGCTGTTTGGCTCATTACCGCTGTATTTATCATCATTGGTCTTGCTCTCTTTCCAACAGTAAACAACTTACTGGCGAGCTACGGATATGCAGTCGTAGAAGACGATAATAGTAAATTCTTAGGGTTTATTTCTTTCTTTTGGATCAATGTGATCGCGTTTGTCCTGTCAATTACGGCACAGGCCGCTATGATTTTGCGCTACTCGTTCAACTGGTGGCTGTGGATTGTGGTAAATTTTGTCTGGCTCATCGTCAATCTGATGTCTGGTAACTATATCTTTGCCATCCAAACCATGATTTACCAAGTAAATGCCTTTATCGGTCTTTATGAATGGCAACGTAGTGAACAAGGCTAATAACGTCTGGCATAAGTAGTGTGTAAGCGTTCGGAGTAAACGCGTTGTGAGAAGATGGTTTAAACATAAACAATCATGAGACTGTGACAAAATGGCGGGATTTGACTGCATCGTCTATCAGATAACATGGTAGATTTGCGCAATTAGTGATACAACTAATAACTAAGGATATCATTACGTCAATCATTAACAAGGAGGTTAGTATGTCTCGCCATCGCCAACAACGACTCTCTAAACGCACGCTCGAACAGTGGCTGAGTGAGTACGCCGTCAGTCACCAAAACTTGATCAATAAAAAAATTCACTGGCTCTGTGTCCCAACCATCTTTGTCAGTTTGCTGGGCATGGGTATGTCACTGTCTGTCTGGTTTACCTTAGTGCTTAGCGCGTTGGTATTATTGTTTTACATGCGCTTATCCACACCGCTGTTTTTGGCAATGGGCATGTTCATTCTTATTTGTCTGTCGGTGATGGCAGTCTTACCGTGGGGCTTTAAGGTCTGGGCAGGTATTTTTATTGTGGCTTGGGTTGGGCAATTTATTGGTCATAAAATCGAGGGGAAAAAGCCTTCGTTTTTTGAAGACTTACAGTTTTTATTGATTGGGCCAGCATGGGTTGCCAACAGTTTGATGGGACGCAAAAAACAGCCTTCATGACACATTTTCAAGCACAATAAAAAAGCGCCGCTCAATGATCGAGTGGCGCTTTTTTATTGTATATAGCGTTTTGTTTATGCGCCAAATACTTTCATGCGCTCTTCGACTGGCTTAAATGCTTTGTCGCCTGCTGGTTGCGCAATCGCACCAAATACCATTTGTGCTTTAAGTTCCCAGTTTTCATCAATGTTCCATTCGTTGGCAACTCTTTCATCAATGACTGGATTGTAATGTTGCAAGTTTGCACCAACATCGATACTGGCCAAAGCAGTCCAAATAACATACTGATGCATCGCATTGGTCTGAGTCGCCCAAATTGGGAAGTTCTCAGCGTAAGCAGGTGCCGCTTCTTGCATGCCTCTGACTACCGCTTGATCTTCAAAGAACAAGACCGTACCCGCGCCGTTTCTAAAACCTGCGATTTTTTCTTCGGTCGATTTAAATGCCTCTTCGTCACCAACGATCACGCGTAACGTCTCTTCGGTAATGTCCCACAGCTTGTTATGGTCGTCGCCGAACAAGACAACGATACGCGTCGATTGTGAGTTAAACGATGAGGGTGTATGCAAGATAGCATGCTCAACCAGCTGAATAACTTCATCATTAGACACTGGCAATTGATCGCTTAATGCGTAGATAGAGCGACGTTTCTCTGCGAGGTGCTGTAATGTTTTTAAATCTGACATAGTACTTCTCCGTATAATTGGGATAAATTATTTGTATTCTATTAATATCGATTGCTAATCAGTTTGACCAACAATCCTATGTAAAACCGTACGTTCAATTTGCTTCATTATGAGAATAATTCACTAAAACCCATATCTTATTTTTGTAAAAAAAACTTAATTAATTCTTACTTTTTAAAAGTTATATTAACAAATCATCCTTTATCAGTCTAGCCTTTGAAGCCTTTTGGCAATTCTGGCGCAGGCAGTCGCTCCATGGTTGAGTCAACATCGCCAAAACGCTCGTGACCATTATTCCAGTCAATAATGGATTGTTCAATTTCTTGTTTGTTGTCTGCCACAAAATTCCACCACAGTAGTACCTTATTGCTTAAAGGTTCGCCGCCAATAACCATCACTCGTGTGCCTTTTTTGGCAATCAGCTTGATGCTGCTATTGTTAGAGACATCCGCATCATGGAAGCGAAACAATTGATCTTGCTTGCATACCATGTCCTCAGATTCAATCTGGCCCTCTGTGACCAAGACACCATACTCAAAGCCTGGCTCTAAATTAAGCGTGACATCACCATCTTCTAAAAAACTGACATCAATACCGACCATCTTTGAGTACTGAATGGTCGGTGCTTCATAACGCTCACCTGATACGCTAATGTAACTGCCTGTCGTAAGAATCATCTCCGCACTGTCTTCGCGCCACGTAGGCAGTTTTGGATAGTGATGAAAGCCGCGCTCAATCTGCTGATCAGTCGGCAATGCAATCCATAGCTGCACCATACTAAGACCGCGCGCTGCATCTGATGAGCCACCTGTCTCTGGAAATACGCTTTGCTCAGTATGACTGATGCCTTGCGTCAGACCCGTACCCGCCGTCATAACATTCACCTGATTTTTGGTGATGACTTGCTCATTTCCTAGGCTATCTTTGTGTAGCACTTCGCCATTTAACATCCAGCTAAAGGTCTGTAGATTGATATGTGGATGACGACCCACTTGCATCCCCGTCTCACCTTCACCAAATTCAACTGGGCCTGCGTGGTCCAAAAAGCACCAAGCCCCGATCGGCTGATGACCTCTGTTGGGTAACAATCGAGCGATTGGAATACCGCCTACATCTGCCAGCCGTGGCTCTAGGGTTTTAATCGTCATTATCCACCTCTTGTTCTTTAATTATTATTTGTGTGTTGAGCGTCAAGTTGGATTTGATACCGTGCGCAGCAATCGATTGATTGTAGAGAGCTGAGCATGGTCGTCGGCTGAACATAATAGTCATAGATACAAAGTAAGAGCTTAAAATGACAATGGCACTTCCATCACCAATACTTTCGCCGCTCCTTCTGTATCCATGGTGAAGGTTTCGGTATCCCAAATACCAAGGCCATCACGGGTCTCTAAAGTGTGACCATTTACAACTACCTTACCGCTGATTACGAAGATATAAACACCATTATTGGCGTCTTTGAGCTGATACGAATGCGTCAGACCTTGATCAAAATCGCCCATACTAAACCAAGCGTTTTGATGAATCCACACGCCAGCATCATCAGCGTTTGGTGACAATACTTGATTAAACTTGTTCGGTTGCATGATATCGCTCATGCGTACTTGCTGATAACGCGGTGCGACATGCATTTTGTTGGGAATGACCCAAATTTGTAAAAACTTAACGGGTTCATTGGCCTCACCGTTCATTTCACTATGCGTAATACCTGTACCCGCTGACATGACTTGAATCTCGCCTGTTTCAATAATGCCTTCGTTCCCAATATTGTCACCATGTCCAAGCTTGCCTGATAAAGGGATACTAATGATTTCCATGTCGCGGTGAGAGTGTTTGCCAAAGCCTTGACCACCGATGACAAAATCGTCGTTAATGACACGTAAAGCACCAAAACCCATGCGCTCAGGGTTGTGATAGTTGGCAAAACTAAAGGTGTGTTTGCTTTTGAGCCAGCCATGATTGGCATCGCCACGAGAGTCTGCTGCATGATAAATCGTTTTCATAATATCTCCTTGTCTATTATTAAGTTAAGGTTATTATAACTTTTTATTAATGAGAGCACCTAAACAATAAGTCTATTATATTTGTTGTTTATAAGTAGATAAACCATGATTAATGCAAATGACTATTCTTCTTTTTAGAACAATAAAATACTATAGCGTTCTATACCTCTAATAACGCGATTGGCATAATCGGTGGAACTGTTTAAAATCAATTGGATTGATAGAGAACTAAAGTGCAATAACTTGATCGTAAGTAGTAAGCAGACACAAAAAAAACGCCCTATCTAATAGACGAGGCGTTTCTTATTTTTAACATTTTGGGGACTTCTGATGATTGAGTTTTAAGCGATATGATTTAAAAATGTATTCTTACGTGCTAAGACTGCCAAGTACAATACAGGCAGTACAAACAACCCAACTGCCCAAAAGCTGAGCTTAAGATATAGCAATGCTCCTACAAGTGCCCCAATCAAAAAGCTAAATACCAATACCGAGCTGTGCACCAGTTTTTTGCCGTTCTCAGCCGTTCGATGGTTTAGGTAATCGGTCAAATTAATACCCAGCTGCGTGGTATTGCCAGTCATCAGTACCGTCGGACTCATGTGCTTGATCAACGTCTTACTTGCTGTATTGCGTATCGCAAGTGCAATCAAACCCAATCCACCTGTGAGTACCACAGTGAGACTGCCTGCATGTACAAAAGGCTGATAATAAAGACCTGCTACCATAAAGGCTGTCAAAAAAAATGCTTCAGCAAAAAATAAATGGCTCAATATCAATGCTGGTTGCTTGCTCCTATCGATAAAGGTCTTGGTCACCATCACTGTCAAAACAAACAATGGCAAAGCTGCAAGCTTAATCCATAGACCATCTTCCCCTTTGACAAGCCCGCTACCAGCCATCACCAAGTTACCCGTAACATGAGCGGTAAAAAAACCAAACAAGGCAATAAAACCGATGGTATCAATTGCCCCGCCCACGACTGTCAATAATACAGGCGCGCGATAACGCTGCCAAAAACTTGACGGAAGCAACTGGCTACTATCTTGATCAGCATTACTGCTATTACCACCGTTAATCGGGTCAGAGATAGAATTAGGCACTTTTACTGCCTACAAACGCTACCAATGCGTTGATGA
Organism: Psychrobacter sp. AOP22-C1-C5; assembly: GCF_052378885.1. Classification (NCBI taxonomy): domain Bacteria; kingdom Pseudomonadati; phylum Pseudomonadota; class Gammaproteobacteria; order Moraxellales; family Moraxellaceae; genus Psychrobacter; species Psychrobacter sp. AOP22-C1-C5. Next base: position 354,928 of record NZ_JBQSYC010000002.1, read on the forward strand.
ATCGTTCCAGATACTTTTGGGTACGCTCACTGACACTACCATCTTCATTTAAGCTCTCTGTCGCTTGGCTTAGAAACATCTCAGGGCTAGTCATTATTTGCGCTAACAGCATTTCCATACTTTTGCGTACATCAAGCCCGCTATTGATACCACCATAATTGCTCGGTGAGGCGGTCACCACGGCCACTTTCTTATGTGCCCAAACACTTTCTTTATAAGGCCGGGACGCGATGTCTATCACGTTTTTTAGTGCCGCTGGCATAGTACGGTTATGCTCTGGCGTGACAATCAATACGGCATCAGCAGCTTTTAACTGCTGACGAACACGCTCGTAGCTGTTTATCGTTGTATCATCATAATCTTGATTATAAAGCGGCAAATCTGCAATATTGACTTCTTCTACCTTAATACTATCAGGCATCTGCGACACGATATATTCTGCAAACTTACGATTGATAGACTCTTTGCGTAAGCTACCGATGATTAAGGCGATCGTTGTTGGTGCGCTCATAATGACTCCTTATTGATAGCAATCAAGCAATATCTGCTATATTGAGCTTTTGCGAGTATGACGATTATCCGTTGAGTATAAGCGTTGACTACAAACGGATAAACAGCAATAATCACAAATATCAGTTCTTAATTTTAGAACAATTATAAGGCTACGCGGATGGGACAGCTAGAGGACATGGCGATGTTTGTACGCATCGTTGAAGCAGGTAGCATTACCAAAGCCGCTGAGCAATTGAATATCGCTAAGTCCGCCGTCAGTCGACGTCTCAAAGATTTGGAAGCACGTTTGGGCAGCCAGCTCATCAGTCGAACTACTCGCCAATCTCATTTGACGCAAGCGGGTGAGCAGTATTATCAACAGGTCAGTAATATTTTGAGCGCCGTTGATGCACTGAATGAACAAGCCTCTGATGCACCCACACGTATCGAAGGCACGCTAAAGATGACCGCTCCTTTATCATTTGGCTTGATGCATCTCAATGATGTCATTGTCGAATACGCCACTCAGCACCCCAACCTAAACTTTGAGTTGGATTTTTCGGATCGACACGTTGATCTTATCGAAGAAGGATATGAGCTGGCGATTCGTATTAGAGAGCTACAAGATTCGAGCTATCAAGCGAAGCGTCTGGCTTTGATTCGCTATGTACTTTGTGCCAGTCCTGATTACCTAAAAAAAATGGGTACGCCAAAGACGATAGACGATTTAAAGGATCATGAGTTTTTACAATATGGTCTGAGTAAAACAAGCAGCATTGAGCTGACCGACGCAAAAGGCAAAAAACATCATCACACGATCAATGCCAAAGTCAAAGCGACCAATGGCGAGTTCTTAGTAGATCTGACCGTAAAGGGTCATGGTATTATTTTCATACCTACTTTTATCGCTTATCAAAGACTGGCGCGTGGCGAGCTGGTACCCATTCTTCAGCAATATCAATTGCCAACACTCAACGCCTACGCCGTTTATCCAAAAAACCGCTTTTTATCTCAGCGCTGTCGCCATCTGATCGATTTAATTGCCGAGCGTTTTGGCGATAACCCGTACTGGGACCAGTTCTGAGAAATCCAGTCGCGCAAAAAAAGGCATCCCAGATAGGATGCCTATTATAAAACGTTCAACATTTTTACCACTTTACTCGGTGATAGCAGCAATCTCTCCGATCAGTTTTTTGGTTTTATATCTTGCTTCTGCCAACGTCATCTTGTTTTGCGCTACAACTGTCAACACACATGGCTTACCAATGTAGTCTGTTTTGACAAATAGTATGTTGCCAGAAGTCGCTTCGACGATAGTGATGTCGCACTTACCTTGCTTCATTTGCGTCGCAGATGAGTCACTTAGTGCAGACAGCGTACTACTCATAGCCGCAAACTTATCAGCCTGATTGCTCAGCTCACTAATCGAAAAGCAGCTAATAGGAAAGCCATCTGTGGTGCATAGGCTGGCCAATATAATCTCTCTATTGGCCTCACACAGTGCTTTCATGTGACGCAACAGCGCTATTTTCGCTGGGGATTTTTCGTTTGGTGTAGTCATATCGAACATCAATCTTGGTTATTAAGGGTATTGAACAAGGATAATAGGGACACAGCGGACTCCCTACTTCTAGGATCTGTATTAATCACTGGCGCCACGACATTGTGCTCCATCAACATCACTCGGATCTCTTGACCAAGCGCTGCGATACTGTGCTTATCAGCGTTTTCACAATGAGTAATACCGATGATACAGGTCGTTTGATTCTTTTCTGGTGCAAAAAAGTGTAGCAGTTTATCTAAATTGGCGTAATCAGGCGTCTCACCGTGCTTAATCAAAATGAGCAACCCCCATAATGATTGATTGACAAACTCCCACAAAAAAGAAAAACGCTCTTGACCCGGTACCCCGTAGATACCTAAAGCCATATCTTCAGAGAGGGTAATTCTTCCATAATCAATCCCCACTGTGGTGAACTCTTTACCGATATCGACACTAGATTTCGCTTCTGTCTCAATAGGGTTAATCTCACTTAGCGTCTTAACCATCTGTGTCTTTCCGGCACCCACCTCACCGATGATGGCTAGCTTCTGATAATTCAATTTTTCACCTCATTCCTAAGAATTTTTTGATTGCACCATAAAATTTATTAGGCTTTTTTTCGCTGACGGTTTGCTCATTAAGTGGCTCGAATTCTGTGACACTCAATATACCCAACTGATCAAACTCGGTGATGATCTCTGTGACTTGAGCGGCCGTGCCAAACTCACCGCTAGTGATCAATTCATTAAAGGGATAAGGTTTCTTCGTCAGTTTGATACACAAATTCATTATCATTTGAGGCTGACTGACCGTGTTTAAATCGGGCCACGCCAACAATCTAAGACTTTTATCCTCATAATACTGCCCAACAACAGCGTCCGACTTTTTCATGTCAATAAAGGGTTGAATACGACTTTTTTGATGCTCATCGAAGCCTGATAGGACAGCTAGGTTACTTTCGATGAATGTATCGAACAACTCACTTTGATCAACAAAGTTGAACACACTGACGCCCCAATTATTAAAACTGCGTTCAGTAATGGGTGCATTAAGAAAAACCCAAAGGTCTTCATGTCTGGGATCACCCGATATCTTAGTCATCAGCTTATCTACTTCATTAGAAGGGCCTTCAATTACTTGAAGGTACTGTCCATCGCGATAAGATATGATACCGGTAATTTGCGATTCTGGATTATGCTGACGAGAGACGCTAATGATGTCTGATAATCCGGTAGGCATACGAACACTGCGATCGCTTGCTGGCGTTCTGCTGACATATGCAATACATTTCATGTTGCCACCACTTGATAAGACATTTAAAGCTCAGCTAAGTTGCCATAACTGTATATGATAGGGTCATTCGTCATGCACACTACATACATAACGAATAGGACGTTGTTGCTACTCTTATTTGACGAACCGTCAGTAACAACAGCGGTTAGATAGACGACTAATAAGCTTAAACAATGCTAGCCAGATTAAACTTCCAGTGTACTTTCTACTGATTTTACTTTACGGCGTGCTAGAGCGAGGTTGGCTTTTGCTTTATCAAGTACCAAGTAGATGAACAAGTCTTCATGATTGGCAGTAGGACGAATGATATGCAGCTGAGACTCCAATGTGATCAACATGTCATCAATCTCACCTTTGATATCAAGTGACTTCATTGTGGCTACTTTTGCTTTTACCACTTGTGAGTTACCAGCAGCAGCCAATTCCAAATCAACACCGCCACCGATCATACCTAGTACCATACCTGACATATAATCGACAATACAGCCGCCCATTGCACCATCAAGCGTCATCAATTCTTCTAAAGCTTCATTAATATTTGACATATTTCTTCCTAATTACTCAGTTGTGTTTAAATAAAAAATTATTGCGAAAAGACGATCTTTGCCACTACTCTTTAGCCAAATATACAAGGTTAATAATTCACTAATTTACTAGCTTATCTTAACATTTAATCTAAAATTATAAGCGAGTTATAATAGTGAAATAACACTACTTGAGTGTATTTTTTGGTAGGACAAATATAGCAGCCCCGTAACCAATACGCGCATCCTGTAGCTGTGTTTATTATATTCTATATGTTCCACTGAAACACACGAGCGGGTAACCACTCATGAACAAATAACAACCACTGAGTAGGAAACGTACCAAAATTTCTAATAATGACATTACTTTAGGATTAAAACTCTATTTTTTTGATAATAAAACTGAGTTGGTTTTTGAATTATAGTAATCAGATAATGGTCAGAATCGGGGCTAATTTGAATATAGAAACGCCTCACTAATTATTTATAGAAACGCAATTAGTGGATGTATAAATGACACTCATATTGGTGAATTTTTTTATTCATCATGAGATAAAGAGGTAGAAGATTTGACTCAAATAAAGAGATAATAAAAATAGATTAAGTTAAGAAAAAGTTTATAAAAATGACAATATTTATAGGAATGATTTGTAAGAACTATGATTGGTCAAAAGAGCTGTGAGGATAAGTATTTCATAAATGAATGTGTCCTTCGATAGCAACACACTTGTCTAAACCAAATTTTACGCATAAAAAAACCCTCACTTCTATTTAAGAAGTGAGGGTTTTAGTGCTTTTTCAAGCCATATTTGGAGCGGGAAAAGAGATTCGAACTCTCGACCCCAACCTTGGCAAGGTTATGCTCTACCACTGAGCTATTCCCGCTTAGTATCAACTCGTACCGTTGTTAACAACGACTACGTCTCGATAGGCTGGCTATTTTAGCAAATATTTTGAGGGTGTCAACACCTTTTTTTGAATTTATTTCAAATACCGTGGCTTTGAGTTCATATTTACAGTCGAATTAAATATAAGACTTTGATTTAAAAAAGCATATTTCTATCAGTTAATTTTGGCATTATTTTTAAAAAGGTGCAAAGTGATAGGTTGTTTTTATGCCTTCTACTCTCTTATAGCTTTCCTTGTCAGCTATTTCTCTTATATTTCATTTTTATCCTTCTCTTTTACTTACACTCATACGCTATGTTGTTACTATTCCTGCATTGGTTTTGACTCGTTAACATTATTATACTTATGCTCAATGACAGTTGAGGTAAAATTTTACTGTTTCGGTAGATCAAAAATTGCGAGTAAAACATCAATAAAAGACGCTTTTTTATCTACTGTACTGATGGCCATTTTGTTTAACTGTATTTTTATCATTTATAGCGAGGATATTTTTTATGAAAAAATTACTGACCACAACTGTGATGGCTGCGTCATTGTCCGCACTGACGCTAACAGGTTGTTCGAGTACGACTAGTAGTGGCGCTGTTGGCGTTGATCGTCAGCAGCTGCTTTTGGTATCTAGCGAGCAAGTTTTGCAGTTATCAGCACAAAGCTATGCTAAGACGATACAGGACGCTAGAGCACGCGGCTTGCTCGATACCAATCGAGCTCAGCTCAATCGCTTAAAGAACATCTCTAACCGCTTGATCGGTCAAGTGGGTGTGTATCGCCCAGATGCCGCAAAGTGGAAGTGGGAAGTACACACGATTAAATCTAATGAGCTAAACGCCTTTGTATTGCCAGGCGGCAAAATCATGTTTTACTCAGGGATTATCGATCGTTTGAATCTGACGGATGACGAAATTGCAGCAATCATGGGTCATGAAATGTCACATGCGTTACGTGAGCATTCTCGTGAACGCCTATCGCGTCAGTATGCCACGCAAACAGGTATCGGTGTCGCTGCTAGTATTTTTGGTCTATCACAAGGTCAGGCTGAGTTGGCAAATGTGGCTGGTGACTTAGGTTTGAGTCGTCCTCACAGTCGCACACAAGAAGCAGAAGCTGACCAAATCGGTCTAGAGCTGATGGCCCGCGCAGGCTATAACCCACAGGCCGCCGTAACTTTATGGCAAAAAATGCAACGTGCTAGTCAAGGTGAGCCACCACAGTTTTTAAGTACTCACCCGACCAGCAGCAACCGTATCGCTCAATTGCAGTCGTTGATGCCTAAAGTATTACCGCTATACCAAAAGTCACGCCGTTAATCAGATCTTTCAGACACACGTTCTGAGTAAAGATTGTTAAATAATAGCAGAGTACAAACGATAGATTGTGCTCTGCTTTTTTGTATTGGTTTGACCCCACTTGATCAATTCAATAGCACGCCGTAATGCTTATCGCGTCTGCTATAATGAACACCCTACCCTATGTCTGTCATAAATTTCATAATATCATTTAGCAAAGTACATTCATCAAAATACATTGAAGGATTGTTATGAGTACCACGCCTACCGCCGATGCCCTTAGTAGTGAGTTGCAAGCGTTGCAACCGCAGCACCTAGAACTAATCAATGAATCCATGGATCATGCGGGTTATTTTGAAGGTAAAGAGAGTCACTTCAAGCTGACTATTGTTAGTGAGGCTTTTGAAGGCAAACGCTTAGTTGCTCGCCACCAATTGGTATATAGCCTCGTGAATGCCCTACTGACCTCACAAGGTGGTCAAGTACATGCCTTGGCTATTCACGCCTATACTCCGACAGAATGGCAAGGTCAAAGCCCAGACAGCCCCTTGTGCGCTGGACAAAACCATTAAATAGTATCAATAAGCTGATAAATGCTAACCTTAGAGGAAACGATATTCAATGAAACACTTACATATGCTGATGGCGGTACTGGCCATTGTGTTATTTTTATATCAAAGCTATCTGGTCTTAGGCGCAAACAGACTAGCGCCGCGAGCCGTTAAAATAGCCAATCACATTGTCTATGCTCTCGTTATCGTATCAGGTGCAGTCATGCTCATGCAGCTTCTAAATGCCAATGCACCTGTCCAGTGGGTGTTTGCCAAAATTATCCTACTCATTGCTGCTATCAGCTCTAGCATCAAGGCATTTAACCCTAATGCGACTTCTGGACAGAGAAGAACAGGCATTCTCATTGCTGCTGTCGCATACATCGGTATCGTGATCTTGGCCTTTACTAAGCCTGACAACTTATTTTGATAAGCAATGGCTGTGATATCGGCACAAATCGTCACACTGATAAGATTGAAAAGTACTGAATAATCGATATATTCTCAGTATCTTAATCACTTTGTTTTTGCGACTTTAAATAAATGCAAAAACGCTCATTTGGCCTAATGGAGGCGCTATGAAAACTCTTACTACAGCGACACTACTGACAGTAGCTGGCGTTTTCGGTCTCTCAGGCTGTGCCTCTACCGGTAATGTCACACCGCAGTATGTACCGCCAAGCACTTATCAAAACTATGATTGCCAAGCACTCAATCAGGAATACATCCGAGTCAACCGTTATGTGACCGATGCAAGCAAACGGCAATCAACGTTGTCTACGTCAGGCGTTGGGGTTGGCGTATCTGCAGGACGCTGGGGTATCTCACCAAATATCAGCTTTGGCGTTGGCAAAAGTAACGATACCAAAGCTCGCGATGTAACATTGTCAAGACTCTATGGCGAGCGCGATGCCATTGTCCAATCCGCCCGTATTCAACGCTGTAGCTTCGCCAATGGTGTCAAGATTTATGGTGAATAGCACCAGCTAGCAAACACAAAATCATGTAATTGCATCACTCATTAAAAAAGCCAATACGCAATCAACGTATTGGCTTTTTTAATGGCTGACTTTTAAACATACAAACTAAAATATTATGTTAAGCATTCAAGCTTTTTATCCACTGAACGATTTGATCACTAGGCAACGCTCCTGACTGGCGGGCGACTTCTTTACCGTTTCTAAAAGCGACCATGGTTGGCAAGCTGCGTATGTTATAAGGGGCTGCTGCTTGCTCATACTTATCGGTTTGTATTTTTGCAAAGACCACCTGCGGTAATTGACTGGCAGCCACTTTAAACTGCGGTGCCATCATCAGACAAGGTTGACACCAGCTCGCCTAAAAATCAACGATGGTCAGCACGTCATTTTTTTGAATGACTTTACTGACCGTCTGCGCATTTAGCTCGTACGGCGCACCGATGAATAACGGTTGACCACATTTGCCGCAATTTGGCGCTGCACTTAGCTTTGTAGCGGGTACACGGTTAGTAGCTTGGCAATGCGGACATACCAAATGCGCGTTTTGTTCACTCATGATAGGACTCCTCTACAGCTAGAATGGATAGTTATTGCCAGTAGTATTTGTTAAAAGCAGCCTGTGCCCCTAAACGCTTTTGCTTAAACAGGCCTATTTACTGCCTCTTTTGTTTAAAATTAACATACTAAAGGACATTGAGCGGTACCTTTAAATAACGCACACCATTGTCCTCTTGCTTTGGTAATTGACCGGCATCTATGTTGACTTGTACTGCCGGAATGATTAGGCGCGGCATCTCCAACTTGGCATCGCGCTGCTCTCTCATCTGCACAAACTCCGCTTCATTAATACCATCTTTGACATGAATATTGCTCAGTTTTTGCGCCGCAACTGTCGTCGTTGGACAATGCTTGCGACCCTTACTTGGATAGTCATGACACAGATACATCATTGTATCTTCTGGGAGCGCCAATAGCTTTTGGATCGAGTGGTACAAGGTTTTGGCGTCTCCTCCTGGGAAATCACAGCGAGCCGTCCCTACGTCAGGCGCAAATATGGTATCTCCTACAAACACCACGGTTTTTTCATCATCAGCTGCCACATAGGCCATATCAGCCTGCGTATGACCGGGCACATACATAACGGTAATGACAATATCGCCAAGCTGTAACGTGTCGCCATTGTCTGTCAAAACATCAAACTGGCTTGCGTCGGTGCGAAAGCTCGTATCAAAGTTAAAGATTTGCTTAAATACTTTTTGTACTTCGGTGATGTACTTGCCAATAACCAATTGCCCACCTAGCGTTTCTTTTACGTGCGTAGCGGCTGATAAATGGTCTGCATGCGCATGGGTTTCTATGATGTAATTCAGCTGCCAATCTTGCTCACGTACGAACGCTATTACCTCATCAATACTCGTATTGCTGGTATGGCCCGACTTCGCGTCAAAATCTAATACTGGGTCGATGATGGCGCAGACTTGCTGCTGAATGTCTGCGAGTACATGAGTATAGGTCTGTGTGTCGCTATGTAAGAAAGAATGAACTTGCATGGCAGCCTCTTCGCTTTTGAGCGATGTATTAATTTTTAATAAACTCTTGTAAAAAGAAGGTTCATTTATCGACATTGTTTATGCCTACTTATCAAGTATGCAAACCAATAGACATTTTATCAATTTATATAATGTAAAAAACAATAACTTGCTGCGACTCGCAATATCATTGATAATTTGCTCTATCTTACTTACAAACGCTGTATTTTATATATTATATAAGGAGCTTGCTCTGATCACTTATATTTCAGCATCGAGCACATCTATCACTCGCACCAATGATAACATGTCTCCCAGCGTGGCAGCCTGTGCACCTAACGACCTTGCTAAGCAAATGCAACACGCCTCAATGCAAGCCAGCCAGTTATTGAAGTCGCTGTCACATCCTGATCGATTATTACTGCTGTGTCAGCTGACCCAAGGAGAGTACTGCGTCAGTGAGCTTGAGCACTTAGTCGGTGTGGCGCAGCCAAGCTTATCGCAGCAACTGGGTATCCTACGTAAGGATGAGCTGGTCAAGACGCGCCGCGAAGGCAAGCAAATTTACTATAGCATTGCCAGTGACGATGCTATCGCGGTGCTACAATTGCTGTATGACCGCTTTTGTGCCAAACCAAACGGATAGTTTTTTGATTCCATGCTTGATTGTAATTAACACTCTTTATTGTGATGATATATGCCCTCTATTGCCGCTCGTCTGATTCCTGCTTGGTTGCGTCAATACCAGCCGTCTACCTTGCCAACCGACATCATCGCTGGGTTGGTGGTTGGGGTGTTGGTCATTCCGCAAAGCTTAGGTTATGCGGTACTGGCAGGATTGCCGCCCGTCTATGGACTGTATGCTGCCATCGTCCCTGTGATTGTTTATGCTTGGATCGGTTCAAGTAATGTCCAAGCGGTGGGGCCTGTTGCGATTACTGCTATCATGACCGCCAGTAGCTTGCACCCTTATGCCTCACAAGGCGTTCAGCAGTATGCACTCATGGCAAGTTTGCTGTCATTGATGGTAGGCCTCCTATTATGGTTAGCAGGGCGGCTAAAGCTTGGCTGGATCATGCAATTTATCAGTCGCGGCGTGTCAGCGGGCTTTATCAGTGGCGCGGCTGTATTGATTTTTATCAGTCAGCTTAAGTATCTGACCGCTATACCCATCACAGGGAATGGCTTGATTGGTTATTTATCAAGTATGCAAATGTATGCCCGACAGCTGCATCCGCTTACGTTACTGATTGGCGTGATCGCTTTTGCGCTTTTGGTTGCCAATCGTTACGGTAGCAAATGGGTCTGGCAATCTTGGTTGTCCCCATCGCATGCCAAATGGGCAGAGCGCTTATTTCCACTCATCTTGCTCATTATTGCCATCGTTTTGAGTATCGGCTTGCATTGGACAGTACATGGTGTGGCAACGATCGGCAGTATCCCGCATGGGCTACCCACCTTTACTCTGCCTTATGTACCAAACTTCGATGAGGCACTAGATCTACTTCCTAGTGCTGGACTAATGGCGCTGATTATATTTGTTTCAAGCAGCTCGGTCGCGAACAATTACGCACGACTGCGCGGTGAACCTTTTGATGCCAATCGTGAACTGACGGGATTGGGTCTTGCCAATATGGCAGGTGGATTCTTTCAGAGCTTCACAGTCGCTGGCGGATTTTCACGAACTGCCATCAATTCAGACTCAGGTGCGAAAACGCCAGTAGCGAGTTTGGTCACTGTGTTGGTTATGGTTGCTGCCTTGATCGCCTTTAGCAACGCACTGGCACCACTGCCCTATGCTTTATTGGGTGCGACCATCATGGCGTCCATCATCAGCCTGATTGATATGGCAACCTTGCAGGCGGCGTGGCAACGTGACCGCTTAGATGCTGCCAGCTTTACGGCAGCGTTTGTGGGTGTGCTGATATTTGGGCTAAATACTGGATTGGTCATTGGTCTGATGGTATCTTTTGCGAGCTTGATCTGGCAATCAAGCAAACCACACGTCGCCATTGTTGGTCAATTGGCAGGTACAGGGCATTTTCGCAATATCAACCGACACGATGTGATAACTTTTTCAAATCTCCTGATGTTACGTATCGATGAGAGCATATTTTTTGGCAATAGTGAGTCTGTCCACCACCGTGTCGTGCAAGCCACGCGCCAATATCCAAAAGCCCACGAGATTATTCTAATTATGTCTGCGGTCAATCACATTGATTTGACGGGACAAGAGATGCTGATTAGTCTCAATCAAGAGCTATTGAATCAAAACAAGCACTTAAACTTCAGCTTTATTAAAGGGCCTGTGATGGACGTCATCGAGTACACACCCATCATTACTGAGCTTTCAGGGCATGTTTATTTAAGTACGATGGATGCAGTAAATGCACTAAAAGACATTTAATCTTCTTATGGACTTCACAGTTGATTCGATTTGAAAAGGAAGGTTTGTACTGATCTAAGGTTTTTATTTTGGACTAACGATATATGGTTAAATCAACAATAATTATTATTGTGTGTGACAAAATACAGATATGTCAAAAGCTGTGTTATGCTAAATCATAATAAGCTTTGGACAAAAGCGACTTATGAAGATAGTATTTACTTAGTAAAGAGACTGCCTACTTAGAAAAAATACCTAGTCGTTTTTACGAACCAAGCTTTAAAGAATACCCTTGAATCACCTCATTCTATATTCAAACGCCTTTTATTTTACGCGACTGATCTGACTTATGACCGATAATTTAACGATTTACAAGCAAATTTATCCAAGCCAATGTACTAAAATTGCTGAGCTTGGCTATCGCTCTGTGCTCAATATACGCCCTGATGCTGAGACAGAGACACAGCCGAACAGCTGCGACTTCGCTCATGCCACTGAAAAAGCCAATTTGACTTATCACCATCTGCCATTTGATGATGAGCGTTTAAGCATGGCGACTGTAGAGCAGTTCGCGGCCTTCTATCGTGCCATGCCAAAACCTATCTTGATGTTTTGCGGGACAGGTGCACGTGCCAAACTGCTTTATCAAAGTGCGTTGATGCAAGGGCTGATCTAGAGACGGTGACTATTAAAGATGTTGGCTAATAAAAACAGCGACCTCGTTTACTTTCGGTATCTTTAGAAAATTGCTCATTTGGCTTATGCTTGTACGCTGTACTTACAGACTAACCCACCCTTTTTTAATACAAAAAATAACAAGGATCGCTAATGAGCCATAAAGTCAGTTTTACTGGACAAATCACGCCAGACCAAGTACCCATGATCGCCGAAAATGGTTTTAAAACCATCATCAATAACCGTCCAGATGGGGAAGAACCAAACCAGCCGACCAGCGCTGAGATTGAAGCGGCTGCTAAAGAAGCAGGCCTTGCTTATAAAGAAGTGTCTTTTGCTGGTAGCGAGCTGAATCAAAATCACGTCGAAGAGTTTGCTGACTTCTTTAACCAAGCTGAGCAGCCAATGTTGATCTTTTGCCGTACGGGCAATCGCTCGACGGGTATTTATGAGGCGGCAAAACGTATGGATTTACTGGACGACTGATAGTTATCTAAAAAAATCCTATTGCTTAAAAAAACGCCTGTCCAGATTCTGGATGGGCGTTTGCTGTTATAAAGTAGTCAATAACAACGCAACGGTAAATAATTCTATTGAACTGGATAATTTTCAGGCGCTTGATAGCCTTTTTCTGGTTCGTAATTTATTTTGTAGACCTGATTGTTATAGGTCATTTTTTGCGTTCCACTATGGTTATATTCATAGCCGTTAACCGTTATTTTTAGGGGATAAAAACCATTAATAACTGTCGTCTTATCAATACCGAGTTTGGCTTTAATCCATGCACAGTAATCTATACTCTTATCCTTACTACAACCCGATGGTGCGAATGGATTGTTTTCCATAGTCACTTTTGCCGTGATATGACTGTCTATCACCTTCTTTGACTTGGGGTCTGGCGCTAGTAGTACTTATTCAGAAAACGATTGAATATAGTGAGAATCACTATGAATATTAATAAAACCCCACAGATCAGGGCCAACTTGTATCAGCTTCCAATCTTTTAAGCCATGACCAGAGCTACCTGCATTCATTGCAGGATTGGCATACTCAACTTTCCAGCCATCATCTTTTGGCTTTAAGACAAACATGCCGACCAGTCCAGTGTCAGCATGAGAGCCAGAATCATTTCCGCCTTCTTGATGAAAAGAAACATTTCCAATAACTAATATATATAAACGTTTGCCTTGCTTCGTTTGTACTTTTAATTGCCTATCCACTGCAATGCAGTATCTACTTTTTAGGTAGACACCTTCATCAATTGTAGAGCCATTATTAGCAATAATACCTCGATACTGTTTAATCTCATTATATATAGGATAGTATTTATCTAGAATTTCATCAACAGTCGCAGCATAAACGTTATTGATATTCAATATTAACAATATAAAAACTAGATATTTAGCTAAATTGTTCCGTCTAATATTAAAGTAACCATCTTTGATCTTCATTCTCTTGGTTTTCTCATAAGGGCTTATTAATAAACATAAGTCAATTTTTTTAATTTGACAAGCTGTAAATTCTTTTTTCTAAAAAAACCAATTTTCTCCTAAAATAGGTACCGTATTTCTCGTAGCCTCCAAACAAATTTGACGGCATACTACAGCTCTACTCTTACAAAAATATAGGATACGACAATGCAAACCCCTCTCCTTATTATCGGTAATAAAAACTACTCTTCTTGGTCATTGCGGGCTTGGTTACTCTTAAAAGCGTTTGAAATTGAATTTGATGAGCAGCCCATCGAGCTGTTTGCTGCGTCAGCACTACCAATACTTAAAGAGCATGCGCCAACGGGTAAAGTTCCTGTCCTTGTCAGCGGTGAAGGCGATAAAAAAGTGACGGTCTGGGATACGTTAGCGATTGCTATGTATGCCAATAGTTTTTTGACAGACAAAGATATTTGGACAGGAAACCTTAAATCTGAGGTAAATAAGGACGACAATCGTCACAGAATAGACAGCGCCTACTGTCAAAGTATCGTGGCAGAGATGCATTCAGGGATGACAGGTATTCGTAATGAGATGCCAATGAATATTCGAGCAACAGCTAAAATAGAGCCAAGTAAGGCTTGCTTAGCGGATATTGCTCGTATTGAGGCTATCTTTGCTGATTGTTTGAAAGAACGCTCAGCGGGCAACTATCTGTTTGGATCATTTACGGTTGCCGATGCCTTTTTCGCTCCTGTTGTACTCCGACTACAAACTTATGCCACTGCTTCTGGTTTAACATTGCAACCAAAAACGCAGCAGTACTGCGAAACAATGCTCAATAACCCGCACATGAACGCTTGGATTCAAGCGGCTTTACAAGAGACGCGGATTATTGAAGAAGATGAAGCAGGCGAAATTATATCAGTGACAGGCATATTAGCTGGTTAAGCAGTGCTCTGAAACCTTTTAATCAGATAGTAGCGAACGCAAAAAAGCCACCTCAAACGAGGTGGCTTCTTAATCTAAATTAAAACTAAATAACTTACTGCATAACCAAGTATTCAAACGCTGATAATGCTGCTTTTGAACCTTCGCCCATCGCAATGTTTATTTGCTTAAATGGAACCGTGGTTACGTCACCACAAGCAAAGATACCTCTGCGATCTGTGCGGCAGCGCTCATCAATTTCAATCTCACCAAAGCGGTTTAGATCGACAAACCCTTTGATAAATCCAGTATTGGGTACCAAACCGATTTGAACAAACACTCCTGCTAGCTCAAGCTCTTTGGTCTCACTCGTATTACGGTCTTCGTAGACAAGAGAGCTAACTTTATTGTCTGTGGCTTTGATTTCTTTGGTTGCAGCACTGGTGATGATATCAATGTTGGCTTTTTCTTTGGCCTTGTTAATCAATACTTGATCGGCTTTTAAGTCTTCTGCAAACTCAAACACCGTAACATGTTTGACGATACCCGCTAGATCAAGTGCAGCTTCGATACCAGAGTTACCGCCACCCACCACAGCGACTTCTTTGCCCTTAAAGAATGGACCGTCACAGTGCGCACAATACGCCACACCTTTGCCGATATTTTCTTCTTCACCAGGTACACCAAGCTTACGCCATTGGGCACCAGTCGCTAGAATAATACTGCGAGTATTGAAGGTCTCACCCGTATTCAGATGAATACTATAATTTTCGTCTTCAGTCTCGCCAATCTCTTTCACGCTGACGTGTTCTTTAAAGGTAATGTTATATTCGCGCAAGTGTTTTTCAAAGTTGTTAGACAACTCGCTACCCGTGGTCAAAGTCACAGAGATTAAGTTCTCAATATCTTGCGTGTCTTTTACCTGTCCACCGATACGATCAGCAACCATAGTCACTTTTAGGCCTTTACGAGCCGTATAAATGGCAGCAGCTACCCCAGCAGGGCCAGCACCGATAATAGTCACGTCTTGCTGCTCTAATTGCTCAGCATCGTCATCGCTAGCTTCACCTAACAAATCAGGGTACTGCTCTTGCAGTTTTTCAATCAACTTAGCCGTGTCAATTTTACCATTCGCAAACGGTTTGCCATTCAAAAATACGGCTGGTACGCCTTGGATGTTATTGGCATCGACTTGCTCTTGAAACAACGCACCATCGATCATCTCATTACTGATGTCATAATTAAGTAGCGCAAACTGGTTCAATGCTTGCACGACTTCTGGGCAGCTGTGGCAAGACAGTGATACGTAAGTCTGAAACTGTAGTGGCTTATTGAAGCGTTTGATCAGCTTTTGAACGCCTTCATCCAACTTCAATGTATGACCGCCCGCTTGCAATATCGCCAAAATCAATGACGTGAACTCATGACCGCCTGGAATACCACTAAAGACGATACCCGTGTCGGTCAAAGTACCATCGATATGACTACGAACCGCAAAGCTGATCGGACTTGGTAAGCTATCATCGGTCGCTGTGCTGTCAAAATTGATTTTGTCAGTCGTACCCGCAATTTTGGTCAGAAAGTCGATTAACTCGGCACGTTTATTGTGCTCACCACTACCCAATATAAAGGTAATAGGACGAGTCATATTTTCGCTATAGCTTTTTACAGCATCTAATAAACCTTGATCTATCATATTTGTTCCTCATCATTACTGGATATGTAACGGCAACTGTCATGTCGCACGCTTAAATGTGTGTTTGTTAATATTAATAATTTTATTTAAAACAGTATAGGCAATAGCAGAATGCCTTTGAATGTCCCTATTATCATAGGTTCTGAGTGTTTGAGCAAGCTGAGAAACTCAAACCTTATGTTTTATAAAACCAATCATAGGATGTAATATATGATTAAATATAAATTCACATATAGCTTATTACCATAGTATCAAGGGTGTTTTTTCGCTACAATCAAATGAGGTCAATGAAAAAAGGCCCTAATGACCTCATAGCAAATTGACTTTTATGCGTGTTTCTTAAAAGCTTTTTTGTATGAAGTGGTAACTCTACTCAGTTAAATAGATTTTTGACTGAGTAATATCTAAAACTTAATAACACTGCGCGACTGCTTATCGCAAGTTTGCTCCTCATAACAAGGATGACCAGATGAGAAAGACTGAAACCTTTCAAGACAACAAAGAAATCATTGCTGAGCTTAAACAAACAGACAGCCATTTTGCGAGTATTTTCGATGAACATACTCAGCTTGACCAGCAAATCAATCATCTTGAAAAAGATGTGATACAACACGCCAGCCGTGAAGAAGAAATAGAACAGATGAAACGGCGAAAACTCCAACTCAAAGATGAGATTTATCGAGTGATTGAAAAGAATAAACCTCATTCCTTGAGCTAATCACCAACTCTTTTTTCTCATATTTATGACATTAAATAGCCGCTTACGTGGTTCGTTAAATCATTAACTGGCACATAAACGGCTATTTCTATCTTTTATTTACGACTGTTGGCTAAATACTTATCCGCCAATAATCTCACCGCCATTCACGTGAATAACTTGACCCGTGACATAGCTTGCGTCATCGCTTGCCAGATATAAATAAGCAGGTGCGACTTCATTAGGCTGACCTGCGCGTCCCATTGGATTATCTAACCCGAATTTTTCAATCTCATCAGGCGTGAATGATGCCACAATCAATGGCGTCCAAATAGGGCCAGGTGCAACACCATTGACACGAATGCCTTTTTTCTCAGTGGTCAAATTGGTTGCCAATGCACGAGTGAAAGACAAGATCGCCCCTTTAGTCGACGCATAATCCATCAAATAAGCGACGCCGCGATAAGCGGTAATCGACGTGGTATTGATAATACTACTACCCGCCTTCATGTGCGGAAGTGCAAATTTACTTAACCAAAAATGCGGATAGAAATTGGTGTGCATGGTTTTATCGAACTGCTCAGTACTGATATCTGTCAGTGACTCTTGCTCAATCTGCAATGCCGCATTATTCACTAAGATATCAATTTTACCAAATTCAGAAATGGCCTTATCGATGAGATCTTTGCAATTGGATTCTTGCGATAAATCTGAGGCAACTAGCACGCAGCGTTGATCGTAAGATTCGACATGTTGTTTGGTCATGTTGGCATCTTCATCTTCGCATAGGTAGCTGACGACTACATCTGCACCTTCTTTGGCAAACAAGATAGCAACAGCTTGACCAATACCACTGTCAGCACCTGTGATAACAGCGACTTTTCCGGCAAGCTTACCGTTTGGATAATCACGCGGTAGTACTTCAGGACGCGGCTTTTGTTCTTGTTGTGAACCTGGTAACGATTGCTGCTGGTCTTTTGGGAAAGCTTGTTCTGATGATTTATTACTCATAGTAACTCCTTTGTGTTGCATATAATTTTATTGTCTATTGTTATATAAAAACGAATGGGCAAACGCTTCTCTTACTTTGCCGATTTGTTCTTTTTGCTTATTATGGGTCTTAGATGCCTTTATTATTGCCTATTGTTTTAGGCAATAATGGCATTTACGTCAACCTTGCTAACTAGCATAACGGGACTCAGCCAAAAAGCAGATAATCTTACGTGACAGTTTGTGGTGGCGATGTAATCAAAGATGCACTATATAACAGATAGTAACGACTGTTAAAAAATAGAGCGATTCGCGTAAGGCATGGCTTTACTTATATATAAAAACTTATATAAAAAATCAGCCAAAAAAAAGCCCTATCAGCTATTGCCGATAGGGCCTTTATCGTATTTAAATCCAAATCTTACTGGAATAAATACGTAGAGATTGCTTTAAAACACATTTATGCTTAGATTTTACCAACAAGGTCAAGACTTGGCTTTAGTGTATCGCCGCCTTGTTCCCAAGCTGCTGGGCAAACTTCGCCATCGTTTTCACGAACGTATTGTGCTGCTTTTACTTTACGTAGCATGTCTTTTGCACTACGGCCGATGCCGCCAGCATGAATTTCAGCTACTTGGATCAGGCCATCAGGATCTACTAAGAACGTACCGCGCTCAGCCAAACCAGCTTCTTCAATCATGACGTTGAAGCCACGAGTGATTTTACCAGTAGGATCGCCAATCATTGGGTAGTTTACTTTACCGATGGCGTCTGAAGAATCATGCCATGCTTTGTGCGTGAAATGCGTATCGGTTGATACTGAGTATACTTCTACGCCTAAGCCTTTTAGTTCTTCGTAATGGTTTGCCATATCTTCAAGTTCAGTTGGGCAAACAAAAGTAAAATCGGCTGGGTAAAATAGGAAAATTGCCCAGCTGCCTTTTACGTCTTCTGAAGTAATGGTTTTAAATTCACCATTTACATAAGCTTCTGCTGAAAATTCTGGGATTTCTTGATTGATGATAGACGCCATGATTGGCTCCTTTATAGTTAAGTTAATTGGAACGTATTTATATAATTGCTTCTGTTAAGCCTTTAACGTTCTGGGCTACCTGACAAACTATACGCGAATTCTATAGTTAATCCAGTTAAAAGTTTTTAATGTGATGTTTTGTTTTATTAAACTTGTTAAACTATTATCTCTGCTTTTCATCATCAGTGTACTACACGTAAATGACTATTTTATTAAGAACGTCAATAACAAATGACCTAAAAGCAGTACGCTAGATGAATCAGCATAACAAATTGCGTTAAAAACCCATTAATAGAGAGGTTTTATGATTACTTTACGTCAACTTGAGTTTGCCTTAGCCGTGGCCAAGCATCGTCACTTTAAGCGTGCGGCAGAAGACTGCAATATCTCGCAGTCTGCACTGAGCCTAGGTATCGCCGAATTAGAGAAACAATTGGATACCCAGATTTTTGAACGTAATAACAAGCAAGTCTTAATTACCCCTATCGGTGAGGACATTCTGACTCGGGCGCAACGCGTTTTTTCTGAAGTGAATGATTTGACCACGCGCGCGCACAGTCATCAGTCCCCACTTGCCTACCCGATGACGGTTGGCATTATTCCCACCATCGCCCCGTATTTACTGCCTAAAGTGTTACCTGCGCTACGAAAGCACTATCCAGAGTTTCGTATGAGTATCGTTGAGCAGCAAACGGAGCGTCTGCTCGAACAAGTGCGTTATGGTCACATTGACACCGCGATCATTGCCTTACCTTATGCGGTAGATGGATTGCACAGTTTTGAGTTTTGGAATGAGGATTTTTTTGCCGTATTTCCAAAAAATGATGTACACGCCACGTTAGAAACCATCAATGCTGATGAGCTGGCCACTGCCAATCTCATGTTACTGGGCGAAGGCCATTGTCTGACTGACCAAACACTATCCGTCTGTCATTTTGACCGCACGCAGATGAAATCGAGCTTTTCTGATGCCAGTCTTAATACACTGATTCAAATGGCACTTGCCAACATGGGTACGACCTTGGTCCCTGAAATGGCACTGGATCAGTTGCATCTACAAAACCAAAATGCCGTCGCGGTGCCACTAGCAGAAGAAGGTCCGCATCGTCATATTGCTTTTGTCACTCGCCTGAATTACGCACGCGTCGATGATGTCAATTTACTAGGTAAAGTGTTTAAACAAGCTTTTGAAGAGGCTGCTGGTAAAAACTAAAAGTCACTGTGAACAACAGTTTTTCATAAACGATAGTCTTTCATAAATAACAATCTTTCATAAAAAATCAGGTTAATCATGAACGAGTTTTCGCAAATCAGTGCTGAGTTGGGCAATCGTTTTGCTCGGCACTTATCTGCTATCAATAGTGATGTCACGCCAGCAGAAGCAAAAACGCTTTGGCTGGATATCGCTGCTCGTTATAATGAAACCCAGCGCGCTTATCATAGCTTGCGTCATATCGAGCACTTGTTTATAGAATTTGACGAAATTGGCCATTATCTGCACGAACCGCATATCATCGCCTTGGCTTTGTATTACCATGATGTGATATACGATCCGACACGCTCAGACAATGAGTCAAAAAGCGCTGTATATGCGGTAGAAACGTTAAGGCGCTATCTGACTGACAAGCACTGCCACTATATCTACGCGCTTATTATGATGACAGCCACACACCAACTTGATGAGTTAGCCGATCACCAAAAACGCAGCGATGCAGCTTATCTATTGGACATGGATTTAAGTATTTTGGGTGTTCCTTGGACTGACTATGAACGCTACGCGCAAGCCATACGCCAAGAGTACGCGCATGTTTCAATGGTGGATTACCGCATCGGACGAATAACGGTTTTAGAGAAATTATTGGCGCATCCACGAATATATATCACTGAATATTACCATGAGCACTTAGAGATACAGGCTCGAAACAATATTGAACGTGAGATTACGCTTTTACGCGCATCTGAATAAACAACTCATTTCCTTGCCGTGCCGGATGTGAGTTGTGACTAGGCTCCATAATTTCAATCTCAAAATGAGTATCAAAACGCTGCTGATATTCTTCTTTCGTCCCACCAAACGGTGGTTCATCACGTCCAAAGTCTTTATCGAACAGCAAACCTACCAGTCTACCATTAGGCTTGAGCAGTGCCGCCATCTGCTGAACATACTCATCACGGCGCGACGGGTCTATCGCACAAAAAAACGTCTGCTCAAGTACCCAATCAAACTGATATTGCTTAGGCGATAAGTTAAAGAAGTCTGCACAGAGTAAATGCTCCGCTGGAAAGTCAGGATAACGTTTAGCAAACGCTTTAATTGGTGCCAGCGCAAAGTCAACCAACGTTACATTGGTAAACCCTTGCTCATGCAAATAGCCAACCTCGTAAGCATTGCCAGCGCCAGCAACCAAAATGGCTTGATTTTTAGCCGATTCGGGCAGCTGGTCAATATAGGCTTTTAACGGCGGTGACACCTTACCCATATCCCAACCGATACTGTCTTTCTCATAACGCTGCTGCCAAAATTCTGCCTCACTGACGTTTCTCATACGACTTCCTTGTCTTATTGAATGTTATGTTAAACGAGCTACCGCTTATCCACTTTAAAAAAATACAGAGTGCTACTGGGATAAATTTTTCGAAGCCTCTGGCGTGCAAGCACAGCAAGTAAGGGAAATTTATCCCAGTGAAACGTTGTTTTAAATATAACTCTTTTATAGTGGGTTGACTACGTATCTCGTTTAATCTAACTTCCCTGTTTTACCTGCCAGCATATTATGCCAGCGTTGATAGTCCGGCATCGCTGTCGCGACTGTTTGCCAAAATGCGCGGCTGTGATTGGCATGATGCAAATGGCAAAGCTCATGGACGATGACGTATTCGGTACATTCAATTGGATACGCAGGCAGGTAGACGGACAACCAAATTCGGCGCGCCCGAGTGTTACAACTGCCCCAGCGCGTGTGCATTTTTTTTAGGCGTGTCTCATTCGCGGTTACTCCAACGATTGGTTGCCACTTATCAAATAACGCGGGCATGACTTCCAAAAGTTGTTGCCGATAATACGAGATTTTTTCATCATGACTCAACACAAAGGGTTGTGCAATACCCCAAAGCAATAACGGGCTGTCTGCCGTTGAAGATTCGGATGTAGGATATTGTTTGCGCTGATGTTGCTCTAATACTTGTGGATGGTTAGCAATCGCCCATGACACGCGCTTAGCAACCGCTTCCCCGATCTGTGCATTACTGATAAATATCGGTACAGATATCATTAAGGTGTGAGGCTTTAGGCGAAAATTGATGTTTTTGACGCGCTTTTTGGTTATCTTTAACTCAATACCTGCTCTTGCCAAGCGCTGGATAGCACTGTCCAATAAAGATGCATTGTATTCTGGTGATAGATTCATTTTCAAAGCGCTTGCAAGTGATTGTCAAAGGACATCATATGAGGTTGACTGTCTATAAGCACACGCCCAGCACTCGGACTTATATCTGTCATAGGTACATCCGTTATAGATAACGTGGTCAACTGGCCTTGTCCATCACTAACAATAAAACCCGCTTTTTCACCACGCTCATGAGTTTGCTTAGTCTTGCTACTGCTGATGTTTGATAAAATCGATGCCCCTGCGCAATCCGGCAGATTGACTGCATCAATTAAAGTACGGGTGTTTAAATCGAATATGGCTGCACAACCGCCAATCGGTGTAGTCACACATAACTGGTTACGCTCACTATCTACTGCCACGCTGGCGATATACTGATGGAAGCATTGCCACTGATTATTGGGCATAATTAAAGAACGAAAGTCAGTCTCACCGCGTTTATGCGTCAATACCAATGGCACATTGATATGCTTTGCCCCTTGAAACTGAATACCGATCATCACTGTGCCATCATCGTGCATGGCTAAATGACGCACGCTCATCTGACTGTGTTCTGGTGTGATTTGCTCAAGTAACGATCCATTATGACGGTTGAGATAAACCAACGATGGACGCATGGTATCTAGGTTTAGTTCTTCGCGCGATGCTTGTTCAGTCTTGATACCCCCATTAGCGATCACCAAAGTATCACCATCGGGATGCATTATCAGCTCATGCGGACCAATGCCATGTGAATCAAATTCGGCTATCTTTCGATAATGATCGTGAACATCGTAGATACCAATTTTGCCGTCTAAATTTATCGTATCATTCTCAGTCACGTACAGCTTTGTACCATCCAAACTATAACAAGCATGCCCATAAAAATGACGATTGACTGAAGCTTGAATAGCAAACTTCACTTGTCCGGTCCCCGTATCTAATACCCAGAATTTTTCACTGGGACGGCGACCCATTACAACGACATCACGACTTTGGTTGTTACTTTGGTTATTCCTATTTTGGTTATTGTTATCGTAATTAGGCTCGTGTTGAGCATCAGCAACTGGTCGAACAACAATATCATGGACACGTTCAGGCATAGTCGTTTGCCAAACGATTTGTCTATCCGCATCAATACCAACCACTCCAAAATCACTTACGCTAGCATTGTCATTGTCATTTTTTATCAGTGCGATATTTTTTGGTATAGACGCCACACCACTGACCCAACAAACAGGTCGCGCCAGCATAGTGGTGGTATGCAAAGCACTAGAATCAGTAGCGTTACTATCGTACCCTTTGTCTTCTGTCAAATAAGTGCGGTAAGCCTCTCGCCACGCAGCCGCTCCCTGTTGACAAGCGTAGCGCAAGCGCATGAGTGGCAGCTCATGAGCTGATAGCAATGGATGCAACTGAGCGCGCGCACTTGTCACATAATCCTGCAAGCGTGCGTCAGGTTGACGCTGTTTGCGATAACGGTGATGGATACCGACCAGTGCTGCCGTGCCCATTACTGTCAAGGCTGATGTCGCTAGCAGCTCCTGACCTAATGTCCTATTTACTCGTCCGTCTTTTAAGTCAGACGATTGATAGGAATTTTTAGTCAATGACGACACTGTCTTAGCTTTGAGAGTCTGCATGGTTTAATCGCCATCGGTACTGTTAAAGCCTACACGGATACCAAGTGTCGGAATCAATTGACGCTTAATCAAACGCGTGACGGTAGTAAGATGATCATGCAACTCTTGCTGTGTGGCTTTATCTGCCGTGGTTAAATCTTCGGGCATCTGTGCCAATAATGTCGTGGTATCGGCAAGTGCAGTCGATAAACTATCAGCCACGTTGCTTTCGTTATTACTGCCCAAAATAGCGGTTAACACTGGATCGGTCAGCGCTTCATTTAAAGTGGCCAATTTAGCATTAATAATAGCGCGGCTTTGACCAGCAGTTGCGGCTGGCACATGACCTTTGGCCTTGCCTACCAAACCCAAGGGTTGCTCAATAGCGTTCGATTTCATGGTCTCAACCAAGGATAATAAAGAGTTAAACCATTGGTTCAACCCTTGATCGCTTTCAGCTGTTTTATCAATCGCCAATAGTTCAGTTGCATTTTGCTGCCAGTTTTTTTCGATGTCTTTTAGACGTGTGCTCAGCGCACTGCTTGCACTTATCACGTAAGCGCATTGACTTGCATCCAGACTATCATTGGCATATAGCGCTTCTTCCAACCCTGGTACGCCTTGCACAATAGCGCTTTCGTTAGCCAGCTGCTCAGCGGTTAGGCTTGGATTGGCAGCGATAAGCTCAGCAACACCACTGTGTACCAGCCCGCGCTCGTCAGGATAATAGTTGATATACAGATTGCTCATGCTGGCGGTTGCAGGACCAAAGTTAATCATCTCAGCACTCGCCCACGCTTGTGCCAATATGAGCCATTGGTCGCGCAGCGCTTGTAGCTCAGTGCCATCTACTGGTGCTTGCTGACAGTGCTTTTGCGCTAGATCATGCAATACATCACTTTGCTTAGCTGCATCAGCATAAGCAGGAATGACAATATCATTTGCCACATGGGTCAGGTAGGTTTTTTCAGTATCAGCGCTGATATCTACGACCGTCATTTGAATAGCACTATCACCAGTATTTTCTATCGAACTGGCAGAGGCCGCGCTGTCTTGTGCAATTTTTTGGCTGTCCACATCTGGTGCTTTATTTTCATCAGCAGGTTTTACGCAGCTAATAAGAAGGCCAGCACTCAAGGCAGACAAGGCCATCGCTAAAGCATGGTTTATTTTCATAGATTTCTCGGTAATGTTATAAACAACTTGGTAAGGCAAATAATCTTATTACAGTCAGTTCAAAATAAAAGCGTGACGTATAAAAATATGGGGCTGCGATGCATTTTTATAATGACTTCAAAAAAGCATTTAATTCAGCACGTCCTTGTTTATCCAGTTCAAGCACTCTTTTTTGTTGCTTCTCTGCTTCTCCGCCGTGCCACAGCACCGCTTCCATTAAGGTACGCGCGCGGCCATCGTGTAAAAAGGTCGCTTGGGGATCAACAGTTTGGGCAAGACCAATGCCCCACAATGCTGGCGTACGCCACTCATAGGAATTGGCTAAAAATTCAACTTGGAAATCTTTTGATGGCAACTTGCCCGCAATCGTACGGTCGGCAAGATCATCGCCCATATCATGCAACAGCAAATCCGTATAAGGGTAAATCACTTGCCCATGCTGCTCAAGGTGATCGTCGTCAGTTTTAGGCAACTCATATCTTGGCGTGTGGCAATTTTGACAACCCATGTCATAAAATCTTTTTTTACCCGCTAGCACTAGTTTGTCGTCGGCATTGCGGCGATGCGGCACCGCTAAATTACGCGTATAAAAATCCACAAATTTCGCCACTTCATCATTCACTTCAACGGGCGGTTTACCATTGCCTTGCTCATCAGCTCCAGTCGTCGCATTCATGCAAGCAGTTTGCGTTGGCATACATGACTCATGCGGACGGATGTTTGACGTCAGTCCCATATCTTCATTAAAGGCACTTTGGTTTTGGGTAATGAGCTTGGTTTGACCCGCTTTCCAACCAAAGCGTCCGAGCGCATGTTTGCCAGTTTGTGGATCCATTACCCAGTTGAATTTACCACTGATATCGCCATTGTCGCCATTCGTTTTGATGGCTTGCTTTTTGATGGCTTCGTCTGGTATCTGCTCTAGCAGCCCAAGCCCAATCATTGGCAAGGCAACCCGTGGCGACACCATCAGCGCCTCATCAAATGGGCCGTAACCGGGTTTGGTTAAGTTAAAAGTGGGGGCGCGCAATGTTTCGATATGACCATCTGCGAACGTGACTGGTTTATCGCGCCATTGCACGGCAATTCTTGCTTCGGCAGGTACGCCTTGGATACCACGATCTTGCAACTGACCGCCATACATTGGATGGGCGACTTTTTCGATAAGTGAATTCTGCAATTGCTGACGCTGCTCATCGGTGGTCGCTGGCATGGCAAGGCGAATAAGCAAACTGTCGGCATCGTCCTCAGCATTCAGGAGCGCATGACCGCGACCATCTTTTATATGACACGATTGACAAGCGGCGACATTAAACAACGCCCCTAGGCCGTCACGGCTATCCGTACTAGCAGGGGCAACTACCCATGGTTGCCGAAAGAACGCATTACCGATAAAAAAAGAACCTTTACGCGAAGCAGGTAAGTTGGATGAAGGCTTGGAATAACTCTCGGCACTACTAATGCTAAGTCCCGTATCACCGCCCTGCTTAATCTCTTGCGGGTCAAAACGTGCCAACTGCTGCATTGGTACGCCCGCCAGTGCCTCTATGGTTTGGATACGCTCAGGTGCTAATGCTTGGTTTTCTCCGTTCGATAGTGTCTTTTTTTCATTATCGGAGGCATCATCAGACACGCTGTCTGTTGGCTGGCAGGCGCTAAAAAAGAGCGCACAGGCTATGACAAAAGACGCGTGAAGCACGGCAGATTGTTTAGATTTTGAGACAGTCGAAGGATTCATGGAGCGTACCTTAGTACTTTAGTTCTATTGTAGAACCATTAAAATCGCGCGTTATACAACGTATTACTTTTAAGCAGTAAATGACAGCGATACGCTGATCTAACTTGTTTTTCAATATCGTATAAAAAACACGCTGCCAACTGCAGTTGACAACGCGTATATCCTACCCACATTTAAACGGAAGATGACTATTCACGCTTATATCTTTGACCTCAAAACTGTGGCGTTGCAACCGTGCTCTTAAAACTGTGATCCTGCATCAGCATCTAGGTTTTCAATACCGACAGACTTGGCTGCATTTTCAATACCGGCCGTCAGCTCTTGTAAGCTTGTGATAGCATTCTCTATCCAGCTGCGTCGGATATTTTGTTCTTCAGCGGAAATTCCTTGTTTGCTTGCCTGACCTACTGTAGCGATCATCTGATCCACTTTGATGCCTTCTTTTTCACCCTTTTCTACAATTAGGTTAAAGGCCGTTGCTACCTTAGCAAAATCAGCCGCCAACTCATTAGCCGCTTCTTGATTGCCGCTATCAATGAGATAGTTTTTAACGCCATAACCGCCAACGGTTTTGCCAGCGAGCGTCTTGTAGCTACCATTAAAAACATTCTGAATGCCAAGGGCATTATTGGCATAGCTTAGATGTGTCAAGTCGCTAAAACACTCGTGTTCATCTTCAGTAGATCCTGTAACAAACGCAACCTGCATACGCTCAGAAGCTAGCTCGCCTAGTGCCAGACTGCCCATTTGGTACATCACCTGACGCAGACCATTGTCATATTTGCGTGCTATAAGATCGCTACGCAACGTATTCTCACTGTCAGGTCGCCATTCAGCTTCCATCGCTGTTAGATCATTTACTAGTAACTGGACGGCTGCATTTAAGAACTCACCTCGACGCTTACATATATTGGCATCTTCGTTGACTGTTTCACCACTGGTGCATTGACCTGCTTCAGTAGCATAATCGCTCACTGGGCGGTTGCCCGCCCCTTCACCAACACCATTGGTATCTTGTCCCCACAGCATAAACTCGATAGCATGATAGCCAGTCGTCACGTTGGCTTCACTTCCACCAATCTCATTCATTTCTGCTAGTAGTTCAGGTGTGATTGTACTGGTGTCTTGCTTGATACTACCAACCGTAATACTATCACTGTTGATAATGTTGTCTTGACTGCTATACTCACCTTCATACCCATCACTGACATAATCAATCAAAGCTTCATCGAGTGGCCAAGCATTCACTTGTCCCTCCCAGCTGTCTATACTGCCAATTGCTCTCTTATCATTAGGCGAAACAAACCCTTCATCAAAACGAAAAATCTCAGTTTGTGAGTATGGCTGACGCGCCGCTTTATAGGCAGCTTTTGCAGCATCAAGATTTGCTTGAGTAGGCGTTGTTATGTAAGTTTCTACTGCCGCCTGTAGCGCTTTGGCGGTATCTAACGAGTCCTTGTAAGCGGCGTGCGCCATGTTTGCATAGCTGATCACCAGTCTATCAGTGTGAGCCTTATCAGCAGCAGACATCTTTGTAGTATCAGTCGGTTCTGTGTTCTGCACCTCTGTTTGTGTCTCAGCCTGAGTGGCTGTGTCTTCTTCAGCTTGCTTGGTACAACCCGACACCATCAATAACCCTGTCAGTGCAGCAGCTAAAGTAGTTGGTAAAATCTTACGGCGCGTTACTGTGGTAATCGTCATACATATCCTCAAAAAAGACAGCAAAAACAAGTTGGGTTGATAAAGAAAACATCGATAAAGTATAGTGTTATTGATAATCGTTATCAATAAATAATTTCACATAAATGTCATCTTTTGCGATGTCTTTAAACCATGCGCTATTATCGTTAATAAAGTTTCCAGATTCATACAACCTAGCGATATCAATTTGACTGTTAAACGATTCTACCTATAAAACAACGATGCCCTTATCATGAAATCTAGACACAAAAAAAGACCAGCTAATTGCTGATCTTTTTTTTACATATAGCTAATAAGACAGTTATTGTCTGAATAGCAACTATATCAATCTACAGATTAGTTAACACTCTGTGGCGAATTAATAGTTAGCTCAACACGGCGGTTTTGCTGACGACCAGCATCTGTGTTGTTGCTAGCGATTGGGCGTGTTTGACCATAAGCAATTACATTGATACGGTTAGAAGCAACACCTTGAGCGGTTAGGTAGTTAGCCACTGAATAAGCGCGATCACGTGACAGACCCATATTATAAGACGCTGAACCAGTGCTATCTGTATGACCAGCGATGTTTACAGTGGTCTTGTTGTACTGATTCATGGTTTGTGCAAGCTTACTAAGCGTAGGCTTAAACGATGAGTTTAGTGTTGCATCATCAAAGGCAAAAGTAATGCTACCTGGCATAACCAAATCGATGTTACCAGTAGTTGGGTTTTGCTCAACTGATACGCCTGTACCAGCCATTTGTTGCTCAAGCTGCTTGGCTTGACGCTCCATATAGTAACCAACGCCTGCACCCAATGCTGCACCAATAGCCGCATCACGACCAGTTTTATCGCCACCAGTTGCTTTTGAAATAGTTGCGCCACCTGCAGCTCCAACCAATGTACCAAGTGCCGTTTTGTTTAGACGTTGCTGCCCAGTGTTTGGATCTGTAGAACAACCACTAAGAGCCAAACCTGATGCTACTGCTGCAATCATTAATGTATTACGCATAATCATTCCTCTTAAGCTTAAAAGTTATAAATACAATGTTTTTTATAAATATCTGACGTTAATTCCTACTAGGTGCATATATGCACTCATGATTATTATGGCAATAACAATCTAACTCTGTGTAATATTTTGTCACATCTATGTATAAAATGTGCAGATTGGCTTCATGGTCTTTTGACCATTTCTTCTACTCTATGTTTGATATCTTGTTATCACAAGTCACGTTTACACTCGTACACTGTGATTCGTTTCTGCTAAAATCATTTCCTCATATTGTATGATTAATATAAGAAGCATTAGTCACTATAAAGCAGCCTTTATGACCAAAGTGTTGACAAGCAATGAGTGTTTTTAACACCACTGCCCTGTTAACTGTGTGAATATATCTGATGGGTTCAAAAACAGCGACACCAACACTGGATAACTTATATACTAATAAGACTGACCGAAAAGGATCTAGCATGCGATTGACATCTACCATTCAAAAAATACATAAACGCAATCCTAAATTAGGAAGAGCCGTTTCATTGGCGACCGCCACTGGCGTCATTACTGCCAACAGCATCACTTGTAGTATTCCTTTATGGTTAATGGGCGTTGGCAAGATTTTGACTGGCGCATCGATTGCCGATAAATCAGTCATCAAAATCACCGATTATTGGATCAGTAGTAACAATGCTTTGATTGATAATATGTTGCCACGTAAAGACTGGCGTATCCGCTTACCCGATGATGTCCACACGCACGGCAAATATTTGCTGGTCAGTAACCATCAGTCTTGGGTCGATACCAGCATCATGCAGTACATTAGTGAAAAACGTTTGCCGTTAACCCGATTTTTTACCAAGTTCGAGCTGATTTATATTCCTGTGGTTGGGCAAGCTTTTTATTTTCTAGACTTCCCTATGATGCGTCGATACTCTAAAGAAGCGGTGGCAAAAAACCCTGCCTTAAAAGGTAAAGACATTGAGGAAGCAAAGCGCGCCTGTGCACTTTTAAAGAACAAGCCTTTTACCTTGCTGAATTATTTAGAAGGCACGCGCTTCACTAAGACCAAACACGACTTGCAAAAGTCTCCTTATACTCACTTACTAAAACCACGAGCTGGTGGTCTATCACTGGCCATTAACGCGCTAGGCGCAGACATCGATGGTATGTTGGATATGACCATTGTTTATCCAGATGGTGTACCAACTTATGGTGATTTGTGGAAAGGAAACATTAAGCGTTTGGGCGTTGATGTTAGACACATTAAAATACCTGATGACTTGTTTACTGGCATTCAAAATGGGGGCTACGAAAACGATGAGGCAATCAAAGCGCAAATGTTTGAGTGGGTTGAACAAATATGGCGCGAAAAGGATCAGCTGATTACAGACATGTTGGCTGAGTTTGAAGCGGACCCTAAGCCCTAACTAAATGAATCTAAAAAGCGGCTGCATAAGGATAGCGGCAGCTGCATTGCCATAATTAGCGTAAGTAGTGATTTTATTTAAAGTAAGCCGTACCCTGAATCACAGTACTTATTGGGGCGCTTATCCAATGCTGTATTCTAACTTGCCACTGCGATTTAAATCATAACTTTTAGGCGATTGGTGATCATGCATAATTATAATAAAAGATGGGTTGTTTTCTAGCCCTATTCATTGATAATGTGAAGAGTCATAGCCCTATGACTTTTTGACTATCATTTACGAGATAGTGATGCATGTATTTATGCCGCTATTTTTTGTGCCATTTATCCTCTATAAGGTTCATCTGTGTCCGCCTCTACTACTAGTCCGCAGTTAGACTCGACATCAATACCGCATCAGTCGCCTCGTCTATCAGATGATAAGCCATTACGTCCTGATCGTCCAAAGCCCAGTCGTTTAAAACTTACTTATGATATCGCGATGATCATCGCCATCAGTATTGATCTGCTATTGATTAGTATCGATGCTATTTTGATGAGTAACTTTAGTTATAGCGCTGCAGCATGGTTGACTGTTGGCGATACACTCAGTTGGTATCGAGATACTTTACATGATCCGTTGCGTACTGCTGGTGGGTTTTTCACGTTATTTTTGATTTTTGAGCTGTTGGTACGCTGGATAATTGCGATCAAACGAAAGGTTTATTACCGTTGGTTCTTTTTTCCTTTTGTACATTGGTATGAGGTATTGGGCTGTTTCCCGCAGCTGCGAGCCTTGCGTTTGTTCCGAGCTGTGGTCATCGGACGACGCTTATATCAACTCGGTTACCAAGTGCTGCCGCAGCCTTGGATCAATCGTATCAAATTCTATATTAATTTACTGCTAGAAGAGCTGTCCGACCGAGTCATACTGACCACCATTCAAAACTTTCGGCAGCAACTGACTGATCCCAATACGCACAAATCATTTATCGAATCTACGATTGCTCGTAACCGTGATGAGATTGAAGCGGCATTGTTGTCTATACTACGTCAGGAGCTGGCGCCCAAACTACAAGAGCTGACAGCCTCATCAAGTGGCGGTGACGTGTTAGCCACTGAGATGGGTAATGCCATTAAAGAAGGGTTGGCAAATACCCCTGAATTACGGCGCTATCTGCGCATGATACCCATTGCTGGTACACTGATTGAATCGCAACTACAACACGTCGGCCACAATATAGGCGAAAACGTCGTTTACGCATTAAATAAACGTCTTCTCGACCCTGAGCGCCTCGACGCATTGATGGTAGCTATCGCCAGTGGCGTGGCAAAAATAGATACGGATAATATCGCGCTCAATGCTTTAATTTCGAGTATCATTGATGACAGTTTGACTGAATTTGAAGCCCAAGTAAAAGTACAGCACTGGAAACATCAGGACATGCTTAATCTATAATTAATTCTGACAGTATCGCTCGACAATAAAACCAACAATATGTCTCGACAATAAAAATACTACCGTAGATGCAGCGACAAGATTATCTTTTGAGGATTTATATATGACCATTTCAAACAACGACAATCAAGCTTCAGGCGCTGTACCAGCATTGGCGTTTTATGGGAAAATGCTGACCTTTTCACGCTTGCAGTTTAGTACGAATGATTTGGGCGTGATTGACACTGAGCTTGCCAAAACGCTAAGTAACAAATCTAGCAATATTCCTATTCTTATCGATAGCGAGGTTGAACAAGACTTGTCCGCCTTGGTAGAACTGTTATGGTCATGGGGTCTACAGCCCATCGGCATCGTTACAGGGACATTGGATGAACAAGCACGCGCACAGCGCTTGGCAATATTTCCTGCCGATGGCAAACGTATCGAACGTATTTTACCTAGCAAAAAAGTCCCTACTCAAGTTAGTAGCTCCTCAGAAAATAAAAGCGCTGATTCAGACAGTAGTAACGATGTTGCTATTAACGAGACTGCTAGCAATGCTACTGATACAGCCAGCGAGAATGCAACTGAAACGACGATTTCTACTGTTACAGCAGAGACATTAGTAAGCGCTGAGCATATTACCAGCCTTATTTATGATCAAATGCTACGCTCAGGACAAAGCCTTAATCATGTGGGTGGCGACTTAATCTTGACCAATAGCGTGAATAGCGGCGCTGAAGCCATCACTGATAATAGCTTGCATATTTATGGCCGCGCTCAAGGTCGATTGGTAGCAGGCGCCACAGGTGATAAAGACGCTCGTATTTTCTGTCAGGTGTTTAACCCATCCCTAGTGTCAGTTGCTGGTACTTATTGCTTAAGAGACAACCTGCCTGAGCATGTGATTGATAAGTCTGTACAAGTCAGATTCATAGAAGGCGAAGGTTTGGTTTTCACTGTAATGGATGACGCTTAGACTACTGACTTTTGAAAAATTTGAACAGTCAGCCAAAAATTGTGCCTAAATGATATTTAAATCGCTGTTTCAATATTATAGTAAGTTTATTTAACAAAAATGTTCTATGATGAATCTCTGGCTCTGCCACTATTTGCAGGGTCCGTAAGCGTCTATTTTATTATTCAAAAAATGTAGTATCAGCGCGCAAATTTAAGCCATAAAGCCTTGCAGATTGTCTATAAGCTGTTTTTTGGCTTTAGTATAGACTCGCTATAAATTTCTATTTATTTATGCTAGGCTAGCTCGCAGGTAGCGCATATGTAGTATGTCTAATTATGTTTATGTAATGACATAGCGTTTGAGTAATATTAAATTGCGCTATTCATATAAAAGATATCCCATTGATTCATAGGAGTGTGCCATTGTGGCGAAGATAGTTGTAATCACTTCAGGTAAAGGCGGTGTGGGCAAAACCACAACAAGTGCCTCTTTTGCTGCTGGTTTGGCGTTGCGTGGCTATAAGACAGTCGTTATCGATTTTGATGTAGGTCTACGTAATCTAGACTTGATCATGGGTTGTGAGAACCGAATTGTTTATGATTTTGTTGATGTAATCACTGGTAGTGCCCGCTTGTCACAAGCACTTGTCAAAGACAAACAGCTTGAAAACTTGTATATCCTTCCTGCCAGTCAAACGCGTGATAAAGACGCACTGACAGATGAGGGTGTGGCAGAGGTCATGGCTGAGCTGTCTAAACAGTTCGACTATATTATCTGCGACTCGCCCGCTGGTATCGAGCGCGGTGCGCAGTTAGCGATGTATCATGCTGATGAGGCGATCATCGTCACCAATCCTGAGATTTCTTCAGTACGTGACTCGGATCGTATTATTGGTATCTTGCAAAGCCAAACTAAAAAAGTCGAAGAAAATCAAGGTTCTGTACGTGAGCACTTGGTCATCACTCGTTATAATGCCGAACGGGCTGCTGCCAACGAGATGATGGACATTGATACGATTTCTAATGATATCCTCAAGGTTCCGTTACTGGGTGTGGTTCCTGAAAGCCATTCAGTTCTTGAAGCGTCTAACCATGGTGAGCCAGTTATTCATTATACCGACTCTGTCGCTGGTCAATGTTATGATGACATTGTCGCCCGTTTCTTAGGCGAAGAACGTCCACTACGTCATATTGACGTGAAGAAAAAGAGTCTATTACAGCGCTGGTTTGGGGGTTAATGATGTCTAAGAAAAAAGGATTTTGGAGTAGCTTATTTGGTACTGATGACAATAGTAGCGCCGGTAGTGCCAATTTGGCTACTGAACGTCTCAAGGTTATCGTTGCTAGCGAAAATCGCTTAAACAATCGCTTAACTGCTGATCGTATCGAAAAAATGAAGCGTGAAATACTAGAAGTGGTCAACAAGTATGTCAATGGCGTACAGATAGATGATGTCAATATCAATCATCGTTCTGAGGACAGCTTAGATGTATTAGAGATGAATATCAGTTTGCCTGAGCACAAAAAGTAAGCGTATAAAAGTTAAGTCTAATAGTTAACGCTTTTATGACACCAATAAAAAAGCCCTAGTTATCATAATTAGGGCTTTTTTTGATATATTTTTTGATTGATCACACTGATTACATTGTCCTTATCAATCAGTCGTATGCAATGATTATTTCATACGTGCTATTAAATTGTCTTTTTTGACAAATTGATGATATAAAGCTGCACCAATATGAATAAGGGTGAATGCTATAATGGTAGGCCAAATAATATTGGTATGTAAATCATTAAAAAAGCGCGCCATATCTCTATCTGGCGTGACAAATACAGGGATTTGAAACAGACCAAAAATATCTACTGGTCGACCGCCGTATACTGACATCAATAGACCTGCCATCGGCATGGCGATCAATAAAGCGTATAGCCCAAAATGTGTCAAGTGGGCAAGTAATATCTGCCACTTAGGCATTGGCATAGATGGGGGCGCTTTTGTAAGCACACGATTAATCACTCGCGCTATCATCCAAAACAACACACTAATGCCGAACGACTTGTGCAATCCGATATAAAGACTGTTATCAAGATTCTCGTACAACAGTATCATCGTCCAAGTAACCAGTAATAAAACTGCACTGATCCAGTGAAAAATACGACTACTGACTGGCCATTTTGATAAGTTTGAAACTGTATTCCTCATGAGCTGTCCTATTACCCTCATCCATAGTTGTCTATCATCAATGTTGCAAGCCAAGCAGCCATTCATTCAACCGTTAAAACTATCAACGTGACTATGTCATAACCGTTATCAACAAGACTCACTCAGACATGAATGGAAAACTAGCTGTCTAAGTCAATTAACTGATACGCAATGTTATCTAAGTCTGGCACCAGATAGACGGTGTCTTCAATCATAACGGCTTGGAAAAGATAGGATAGCACAACGTTTTCGTCGAGGGGTATGACAGTTTCGTCGTTGTCAGTATTAATAAAAGATTTGGGAAGCTCAACGTCTTTAACTTCAGCAATACGAGCCTGTAATTGACGTAGCTCGCCTGCCGTCTGTAACGCTAATCGATGGTCTGCGGTATTACCCTCTAATACAATCATTTTATTGGGCGCTTGATCTTCTGGAAGCAGATGAAACACGACCACTTCTTGTTGCTGCCAAGCATAGGTTGAAGTACGCTCGTCGTAGTCATCCACACCTAAAATCAAACTGCTAGGAATGAGCCAATCGGGCTGGTTAAATGCTGGAACGATTGTCACATCAAGCATACCGTTATTAGTAGTCAGTAAGCTCACTGCCTCAAACGAATGTTTTAAAATTTGTTTCATACATCGCTCACTATAAGTTAAGGCAAAGAGGTTGTTGCTCTCTCACCAATATAATCTGTCAATTTTTTTGCCAAATCGGCTGGACTACCAACAAAATCGCAATAACCTGAATCGATAATAGCCTGAGGCTGGCTTGGACAAGCACTTAAGCTTGGGTCTTGTACCCATAATTGACTGTTATTGTCTTGAATGAGGTGCAAGTACTGCGAACCGTCGTTGCCCATACCTGAGAATATAATGTTAATAAGCTCACTGCCATAAACGTCACTGGTGTTTTTTAGGATTTGCCCAATAGCGGGCTTATATTCTCCGGCCCAGTCTTGTTCTAGTAATATCACGCGACCTGTCGAATCACAGACAATTTGCTTATCAATAGGAGCGATGAGACATTGACCTGCTTGTAGACGCTGTGACGAGGTAATAATTTGACAATGCCAGTCATTATGGCGGTTCAGTATGCGCGGCAATGTACCAATCATAGCTTTATTAAAATGGTGTGCTAGTAAGAGACAAACTGGCAGCGTGGGCGACAAGTTATCCAAAAACTCTTTAATCGCACTAGGTCCACCCATAGAGGCACCCAAAAATACCACATAATGCCAGTCTGCATCTCTGCCACCACTCCTTTGAACGGGAGCATCTACTAAGATTGGTAACGCTAGCATCTGTGCAAGTTTGCGCTTTAACTTGCGCTGCCATTTGGCATATTGCCGAGCTTCATTAAGATAAGGTGCTTGACTAAAACCTATCAGCACTGCCACGGATTTAGAAGCAGCCGTTGCAGCAACTAAGCTCTCATCATATTCACTATCTATTAGCCAGATGTCGATTGCGGACCCTACAAGCTTCTCGTTTTTTTGCAATTGCACTCGTGACATACAGCCGACTAGAGTAAAACCGCAGTTGCGCACCGTATCCGAAAAGGCCGTACGCTGGTGATGATCTTCTGCAATGACCATCACCTTAATTTCTTCTTTATGTTTATTCCTCAATGCCAAGATACGCGCATTATCCTTCATGAGTCAGGCTGACCTCTTTACCCAGTATGTTCTGGATTTTACTGAGCAGCTCTTGCTCTTGAAATGGTTTGCCCATGTAATCATTCACACCTATCTCTAGAGCACGCTCACGATGCTTTTCACCTGTACGCGATGTAATCATAATGATTGGAATATGCTTTAAACGCTTATTGTGTCTGACCTGCGTCGCAACCTCAAAACCGTCCATTCGCGGCATCTCAATATCCAGCAATATCATATCTGGTGTTGTGTCTTGCAATATCTCAATTGCATCGATACCGTCTTTGGCAACGGCCACGTTAAACCCTTGACGCTCTAAGAAACGCGATGTCACTTTACGTACGGTAACTGAGTCATCGACGACTAAAATAGTCGACTTAGACTCTATGCGACCTCGTTTAGCGTCAGCAGATTTCGATGAGTTTTTACCCAGCTGCACATTACGCATTAAGGCTATCAGATCTAAGATCAGCATGACTGAGCCATCGCCCATAATGGTCGCGGCCGAAATACCTGGTATATTAGATAATTGCTGACCCAAAGGTTTTACAACCACTTCAATACGAGACCCTGCAATTTGATCGACTTGCAAAGCAATGTTGTGTCCAGTACGGTTTTTAATCAGAATGAGCGGTAGACTGGTATTGGTGTTGACGACAAGCTCATTAAGCTTATTGCCTGACAAAATCTCATTTAAATAGCGCACGCGATAATCAATATCTTCAAAGTTCAATGTGGCTTCATTGGACTGATAGTAGTCATAAAGCTTTTCTGGATTGACACGAACCACACGCTCAATTTGCACTAACGGGATAGCATAATAACGATCCGCGGCTCGAACCACCAACGCATCAGACACCGCAACCGTCAAGGGTAAGCGCATCGTAAAGTGCGACCCCTTCCCAAGCTCTGATACAACCGACACGGCGCCGCCCAACTGACGAATCTCACTAATGACCACGTCCATGCCTACGCCGCGTCCAGAAATCTGTGTGACTTGTTTGCTGGTACTCAGTCCTGCATTAAAGATATATTGCATGATATCAAGGTCAGTGAGACTGGTGTCGTCTGCATCAATCAGACCTTGCGCGATGGCTTTGTTACGTACTGCTTCTACGTCGATCCCACGACCATCATCTATCAACTGAATGACAATCTCACTGCCTTCGCGATGAACTTCAAGCGTGATATGCCCACTACGCTCCTTGCCTGCTCTTAGACGTGCCGAGGTATTCTCAATACCATGATCGACTGCATTGCGTAGCATGTGCTCAAGTGGCGAGGTAATGCGCTCTAGAATAGTCCTATCCATTTCATCATCTGCATTGATGATCGTTAATTCAACAGATTTGTTCAACTCGTTGGCAGTCTGACGTACGATACGCTCGAGGCGCGGGGTCAATCGCGTGAACGGTACCATACGCGAATTCATAAGCCCATCTTGCAACTCAGTTTGCGTACGTGATAGCTGTAACAGCAGGCTCTCACTATCACGGGTTTTTTCTAATAAGGTATGATTAATATCAACCAAATCCGATGCCGACTCTGTCAAGGATTTTGAAAGCTGATTTAAAGATGAGTATTGGTCCATCTCTAGCGGATCAAAATCTTCATTATTAATCAGCTCATCGTCTATCTGCGATAAAATCTGCGCTTCAAGCTCAATCTCCATTCGGCGTAACTGATCGGCCAGTCGCTGTACGGTCGTACCCATATCTTCAATACTGTTGGTCAAGCTACTGATACCCATATCAATACGGGCACGGTTAATAGCAGATTCGCCAGACAAGTTAATCATATGCTCGATCAACCCCCCTGAAATACGAATCATCTCATTATTCGTCGCGCTCTGATCATCTTCAGTCGTATTGCTGAGCATAGAGGGCATTTCACTGATATCTTTTGCCAGATACTGTGAGTCTTGCTTTTCTTTAGCAATAAGGATGGCTTCACGCTGTGCTTGCAAAGACTCTATGGGTATGTGCTTTAAGCCATCAGGATTTTTGCTGAACTGTTGTAATGCTTCAATCAATAAAGCGGGTGTTGGCGGATTGACATTCTGACTAAGAATAGAGACAGCATCAGCAAGCCAGTCATGACTAGCGACCAATAACTCTAATACTTTTTTGGTAGCAGGACGATGACCCTCTGCCAAATCCGTGTAAACAGCTTCCATCTCATGTGCCAAATCAGCGATACCATTAGCAGACACCATACGTGCCCCGCCTCTGATGGTATGCAAATCACGCTGGAGTGCTTGTAGTACGGTGGTATTGCTTGTGTCTTTTAAGAATACATGCAAATACTTATTACGATTAGTAAGCTCTTCTGCTTCTTCTAAAAATACGGCCAATATATCAGGATCAGGCAAGCCATTCGCCCATGATTGTTTAATCATTTTGTCTAGGCTTAAAGTGTCTGATCCCTCATCTGTCTCATGAGTGATGTCAGTAGTAGTGCTTTGAGTCTCTGATTCAAAATGATTTTTTGGTGCAGGAATGATGAGCTCTACCGTTTCTGGCAATGTTTTTGCTTTTTCCAACGCTTGTAGCTGCTCAATCAACTCTGAGGCGAAGAATGATTTTTTGTGACTCACGATATGCATGACTTGCAATGACATCGTATCTTGCACCCTTTGCATAATCTCTAACCACTGCGCAGTTGGTACTCGTCTGTTTTCGACAAAAGCCTCATAGATGCTTTCGGCTTCGTGCGTCAAATCGCCAATACTACGGATACCTGCCATCCGCGCCCCACCTTTGATGGTGTGCAGATGTCGCTGCAATACTTTTAACGCGTTGATATTACTGATATCAGCACGCCATTTATTAAAACTCTCATCTAACGCCGTATCTAGTTCCTGAGCTTCTTCTAAAAATATTTCTAGTAGTTCAACATCTGTATCGATAGATTCAAGCTGCAGTTCAGGCGCTGAAACAGTTCGCACGACAAAGGCTTCTTCTTCATCGTGGTTATCGTCCGCTTGGTAAATACTTTGCAAATCTTCAAGCACTTGTTTGTCGATTTTGAGGGAGGTGCTACCAGCCAATGCATCAAACAATCCGACCAGCTGAGCGTGACCAGCATGTAGTATGATTTGCGTGTCTGTATCTTTTGCCCTATCAAGATTACTGTGTAGATAGGTATAAGCCTTACCAAGCTCGGTAAGAATGGCCGTGAATTTTGGAAACACCTGTGCTTTATTAAATAAATGTTGTATTTGCGATATTTGCTGCTCTATGTAGCGCTGAACCTGTTCTGTCTCAGAGTGATTGAGCGCGTCATCTAATTCCCACTCAGCATCTAATAGCTCATCAATATTATTGTCTAATAATTGCTCTATTGTTGGTTTTTCATCAGATGCAACTTTGGTCTCATTTACGGCATATTGTTCATCAAGCATGGCTTGTAGCGATGCTATGTCTTGCTGGCTTTGCGCCTCTTCCAAAGACGTGTTCTGCAATTGAAAGTTTTGTTTATAGCTGTTCAAATAACCATCCATCAACGTAGCAGACTTGGCCAATGCATCTAGATGCTGAGCACTCATGGCGGTGTCTTGCTGCTGCAATAACTCCAAGCTATGTTCGATGGTTGCGCTAACCTCACTGATAGCTACCAATGCACTAGAGCCGGAAGCCCCTCTCAACGTATGAAAGGCTCGTACGATCTCATCCGTAACTTCGACATACGGCTGGTCTTGATGCTCATCAACAAATTGCTCAATATCGTGTAACAACCCTTCCGCTTCGTCAATAAAAATCTCAAAAAACGCTTTCTCTTGTTCGCTTTGTGGCACTAGGACGATCGGCGCTTCTGCTATCATTTCATTGACAGACATGATGGTTTGTAGCGTAATATCCATCTCTTCGCTACTGTCGTCTTGAATAAGGTGAATGTCTTCTAAATCAGATGACAATGCTGAACCTTGGATTGTCTCATGCCCAGACTCTTTTGATGCTTGCTTAGGCTGCTGAACCACTAGTGTCGAATAACTAAATGCATTACCCTGCTGTTTACTATAGGCATTGGCGCATGCGATCCATAGTGGCACCATAGCTGGGTAGTCTTGCTCATCC
Source organism: Psychrobacter sp. AOP22-C1-C5 (assembly GCF_052378885.1). NCBI lineage: Bacteria > Pseudomonadati > Pseudomonadota > Gammaproteobacteria > Moraxellales > Moraxellaceae > Psychrobacter > Psychrobacter sp. AOP22-C1-C5. The sequence goes on from NZ_JBQSYC010000002.1 coordinate 396,194, forward strand.
TTTTCAAACACATTTAACATCATAGGATATGTGGCTAATACATCTGCAATGAGCTGACACATGTCTTCTGTGACAACAATGCTTCGATCCAAAATACGATTGAGCATGTTCTCTATGGCCCATGCCAGCTCCGCCGTATAGTGAGCGCCGACCATGCGACCTGACCCTTTTAGAGTATGAAATCCTCGGCGGATATCTACCAGCCTGCTTAAATCGGTGGGCGCTAGCTGCCAGTATTCATATAAGGGGACGATTTCGGCCAATACTTCATTGGCTTCTTCTAAAAATATCTCTTTAATTTCAGCATCGGCGTCATTAGCATCCGCTGGCAGCTGCTCGGCTTCTTGCATAAAAGGCACAAGTGCTGCGGGAATATTTAGAGTCGATAATGATGCTGGCATATTTCTCTCATCATTATCATCGATACTGCCACTACCATCACTAGACTGGTCAGCCATATCAATAGCTTCTGATATTTCAGTGGAGTCAGTCCAGTCGCTATGTTCCATTGCTGGATTTAATACCTCTAATTCTAAATGGCTGTCTAAATCAAAATTGCCACTACCACTTTGTACTTCAGTATCAGTCAGTTCAGCCAAAGGCAAGGTCAGTCCAGTATTGATAGGCTGACGTGTCATCAAATTATGACTCTGCAAAATGATAACAGCAGAATCCATACTTGGTAATCGCTGTGCCTCAAAATCTGTGACCAATATTGGTAGGCGTTTTGCAGTCTCCATCACTAGATTGACCGCATCGTCTGTGACAGGCAATGTCTTATCTAAGAGTCGGTTCAGTAGGTTTTCGATTGACCAGGCCATCTCACTGATGCTAAAGGCGCCAACCATACGACCCGAGCCTTTTAACGTATGGAAACTTCTACGTACTTCTGTCAAAGGCGTCAAATCTTGTGAGTCTTGCTGCCAAATAGGCAAAAAGTCGTTTAGATCTTCGATGACTTCCGTCACCTCTTCAATAAAGATGTCACGAATGTCTTCATCCATCTCAAAATTATCAGGTTTGATTTGCTCACGAACTTGCGTTAACGCCTGACTTTCTGCTTGTTCATTAGTATCAGTAGTGTGTTGCGCTATACCATCTTTATCATTTGCATCGCTCAATGCTTGTTTAGGTAGATGACTGACAGGAGCAATCTCGCCACTATCATCATAACGGAGTACGTCTGTCGCGACAGGTTTTTGAGTATGGAAAGTGTCGTTGATTGTCTCTGGTGCCTCAATATAGATAGCAAGAAGCTGTGCAGCTTTAGCCGTATACTCATTTGCCCTCGTTAATAACTGCTGATCAAACACTTGCTGTGCAAGATAATCTAGTAATAACTCAATCGAGGTCAATCCCTCAGCCAATGCTTGCGTCACATCCCAGCTGAGCACCTCAATCTGATGAGTGACCAACTGCGTAAATATACTGGCGAGATCCTCTATGGTTTGGCAAATTACTGGTAAACCCATCTCAGCAAAAGCGGTGCCAATATTGGTAAATTCAGCAGCATCCGGCAACAGATGGATGTCTTGACGTTGTATGTACTCGTTGAAGCTTTGCTTTACTTCTTCTACTGCAATGCGCAACTCGCGTAAATCTTCATCAGCCACTGAGCGATGATGAGTCTTTGACTGTGCATCAAACGTTTCAGATGCTGAAACAAAAGAGGCGGCGTTTCCGATCTTAAGAGATATGGTCTGCTCGGTATTGTAAATAGCACTATATAGCGTTTGAAGCTTGCGCTCGATTTGCCACTGCGCTTGTACAAATCCTGCTTCTGAGGCTAAAGCTTGCTCTATGTCTGTCAGAATTGAATCAACTTGCGACACGTAATAGGTCCAGCCGCGTCCTTCAAGTTGGCTTCGTATCTTCTGTAAAGGCGCTAAAAGCGTGTCTGGCTTATCAAGATTAAAAATAAGGGTTTCAAGCTCATTTAGTACTCGCGGCAAAAAACGTGGCTCTGTCGACGTACTCTGAGACAAATGACTCAATAGTGACTGAGTATGTTCACTGCTTTGTGCAAGACCGCTTAACTCAATATAAACCTTTATTATTAAGTTTTTGATAACGCCTGCTGACAGCTCAGACGCCTTAGCACAAGACTCTATTATTTGCTCAAGCTGACTCAATAGTGAAGCATAATGCTCAGGCAGGGGTGTATCGTTATGAGCAAGATCTGTTAGCCACAATTCGGTTAAATACCAAAGGCGTTGCAAGTCAGCATCTTGAGTGGTCTGCCACAAGTATTGGCTAACTCTTTCTAAAACAGTCAACAAAGAGGCTTGATTGGTATTGGCAACCAGTAGTGCTTGTACTTGCTGTCGCCAAACCAGTAATAATTGCTGGTAGTGATGATCGGTTAGATAAGGAGCGGCTCTACCTGCTGGCAATACTACTTCAATTGTATCGAAAATGCTGCCATCATGATCATCACTATGTACATATTCATACTGACTGCCACTGAAACTTGCCAATGAGTTTGTCGTGATACCCAATTTTGATAACGCTTGAGTGAGCTCATCAACAGCTTTGTGAATCAAAGCGGTATGCTGACTACCCGTACGTGCATATTGATTCAGCTCACGCTGTAACAATCCATGAGCAAACTGGCCAATACGGCGGTGCTGAGTAGAAAAGTCATCACGACTGCTTGATGTTGCAAGTAGACTTAGATTGCTGGCGAGACTGGCAAGCAAAGGCAGGCAGATCATGGTAAGAGCGCCCCCAACTTGATGGTAGTACTGTACTTTTTGCTCGAAATTAGTGCTATTAGCCCCTAATTGCCAGCCATCAGATATCTGTGATAATTGCTGATTGAACAGTGGTAATAGCCACTCAAGCGTCACTATGTCATTGGGCTGGTTTTTCATAGGTTAATCCTAACTCGTCTAGGCACTAATTTAGGCATTGATTTTTTGCCACACATTTACCTGTGGGTGCGCAATACGGCGCATATTTGAAGGACGCCAAAACAACGCCTCACCTGGAGCCAATATAATATAACCACCTAGCGCGCACTGCTCTGATAACCGAGCCAAAATATCGCGCTGATCGAACTTGCGAAAATATAGCAGCATATTTTGGCAAATGATCACATGCTGAAGATGTAAGGTAGGTGGTTTTTGTTCAATCACATTATGTAAAGCAAACTCTACATACTGTCGCAAGGTTGGCGCAACTTGCCAATGTGCTTGAGTGCCCGTTTTGACAGTAGAAGAATCATAAAAATTCAGCTTATCAATTGCGCTCGTCGCTTGCAATGGCTGAATGAACTGCTGGCAAGGTTGTGGAATAAGATACTGCTGCCGCTTATCATACTGTCCAAGTTCTGCCGTTGAAATGGCTTGTTGACTGACATCAGTACCTAGTATCTTATAGTTTGTCAATTGCTCCGATGCCAAGCTCATCGCCAATGACCAAACCTCCTGCCCACTGGCACAACCCACGCTCCAGATTCTAAATAATGCGTTAGCATCTACATCAGCATCAATAAGCTGGCTTTGCCGATGCTGCACAGCATATTGCATGACAAAATCTATAGAGGGCAGGTGACGAAAGAAACGACTTTCATGGATCAGCACTTTATCTAATAATTGCTGACGTATCTCATTATTGTTTGGTAGTTGATACCATAATTGTTCAGCAGTCAGTCCATGCGATGATGCCGTATGGTCAATTGCATTTATCAACCACTGTAATTGAACGTCTGGTAAAACAAAACCAATCTCTTGTTCTATATACCGTTGCCACTGCTGCGCTTCAACATGGTCTTTCTGCATCAAATCCCTCGCCGATACGGGTGTGGGTGCTTTAATGGAATGGCTGTCTGGTTGAGTAAAATTATTCACGTCACCTGCTATGATTATGACTGTATGTCAGCTTACCTGTACAGTCTTTTGATGGACACACTGATATAAAAAATCATAGATTCTTTTGCCATTACTCAGAATCAACACTTATTATCAAACGCTTTCTGACAATATGGCTCTTGTGTTCAGCATATCGTTATCTAGCAACTCATCATCATTCGACACTTTAAAACCGGTCACCGACTCTTGAAGTGCGGCCGCCATTTCACTCAACTCACCAATAGATCGCGCTGTTGCCATCGTACCAGATGAGGTTTGTGAGGTAATGTCTTGAATGATATTCATCGTGTGAGAGATGTGTCCTGCAGATTCAGCCTGTTGCAATGCCGCATTTGAGATGTTTTGAATCAAGTCGGCCAAAGTGTTAGAAACACTCTGTACTTCTTCTAGTGCTTCACCTGCATCTTTTGCCAAACGCGCACCACGTACAACTTCAGAGGTCGTCGACTCCATCGACATAACCGCTTCGTTTGTATCTGCCTGAATGGTTTTTACCAAGGTTTCAATCTGTTTGGTAGCGTTAGCAGAGCGCTCAGCGAGACGCTGAACCTCGTCAGCAACAACCGCAAAGCCACGTCCCGCTTCTCCAGCCATCGATGCCTGAATAGCCGCATTCAATGCCAAGACGTTAGTTTGGTCAGCGATGTCGTTAATCAAACCAACAATATCACCAATTTCTTGCGAAGACTCCCCAAGGCGTTTGATACGTTTTGACGTTTCTTGAATCTGATCTCGAATTACATTCATACCCTCGATAGAGCGCTGTACAACTGCGGCTCCATTGTGAGAGATGGCAACCGAACGCTGAGCAACTGTCGCAGATTCTGAGGCGTTGTTTGAAACCTGATCGATTGAGACAGTCATCTCATTAATAGCCGCTGACACCCCCGCAATTTCTTGAGCTTGATGCTCAGATGCTTCAGCAAGTTCAACCGCATTCATCTGCGTTTGCTCTGAGGACTGTGAAACGCGGTCAGCTGTGTTGTTGATAACCAGTACCAACTGACGCAATTGGTCAATGGCGAAGTTAACTGAGTCAGCAATTGCACCAGTGAAATCTTCTGATACTGTTGCATTTACTGTCAAATCACCTTCCGCCAAGTCTCCCAATTCATCAAGCAAACGCAAAATAGCTATCTGGTTACGTTCGTTTTCTTCTTGAATTTGACGAGCGCGCTCAGATTCAGCTTCCGCTTCTTGACGACGACGTAGGGTTTCTTTTTCAATCAGCAATCGTTCTGATCCACCACGCTGCTTAAGCAACTGGTATAGAGCAAACAGAATACCCGCTATCCCTATGACAAATACAACCGCCGGTAAAGTAACGGACTGATTGAAATCCGCTAAGTGCTGACTCACTGACGACAACGAGTTGACCAGCCAAATCAGACAAGCCACACTTACTAGAACAAAAAACCCTAGTAATAATTTCCATGTACTATTAGTATCTTTGCCATCTGCTGTTGTATTGGTCGTACCAGCCATAGGTTTCTTTATAACATCACTCATCGTACGTATTCCTTCCAGACAATCGTCAAAGTCTTATCGTGACTGACTTTGACAATCTTACTGTTGTAAAACCAGCAGTGATTAACAAAGTCTATATGAATGCTGACATCCAAGCGTATCATGTCATTCGCTATTAGTTCGTCGTCGTTCTCATAGCCAAATACGCTATTATCGACAGCTATATTGCAGCATCATTGTACTGCGGATCTTGCGCAAGCAAGCTTGGCATGAAAACATACCAATCTTGGTCATTTTTAAAAAACTTACCGTGATTATAAGGAGCAAAAGGTGAACTGGGTTCAAGGGCTTCGGCGCGGTATTGGTCTTGTGTAAACTGCTCAATACCAATAACTTGATCTACCAGCAATCCTGAGAAAAAATTACCATGATCAATGACAATGACTTTGCGCTGGCTCATTTGTGTTGATCGGCTCGGAACTTGCAAAAACCGAGACAAATCTGTGATTGGTAATAGGCGTCCACGAATATTGGCAATACCTAGCATCCAAGGCTTCACTAGAGGCAAGCTTGTATACTCTGGCATGGCCAATACTTCTGATACTTGACCCATTGGCGCAACCAAGCGTTGTCCACCAATCTCAAATACCACACCTTGCCAATCATACTCTTGACCACCGCGACGACCACTTTTGCGCGCACGTGCCAAATCTGCTAAACGCAGAAGCTCGATAAATCCTCTGGAAGCCACAAGCTACCCCATTACTTTATGAATAATACTAACCAAACCCTGTTCATCAACTGGTTTGGCCATATATTCTTTAGCACCTTGGCGCTTACCCCAAACTCTATCAGTTTCTTGGTTTTTGGTACTGATCATAATCACAGGAATGTGCGCGGTGGTTTTGCCACGAGTTATCTTTCGAGTGGCCTGAAAACCGTTCATTTCAGGCATGACCACATCCATCAAGATGACATCTGGTAGATGATCCACTGCCATCTGACAGCCCTGCTCGCCATTTGTTGCTTCTAATACATTAAAATTGTGTCGGGCCAGCATGTCGCGAAATTTTGCCATTTCAGATGGCGAGTCATCAATGACTAAAACAGTAGTCATGGGAGTTTCCTTTATTTTCGAAAATATCTTTTAGGATATAGTGATAGATTTATTGAGACAAACCGCGCGAAAATAACGCACCAAAAATAAAATGGCAGAATGACTTTCTTCACAGTTGCGATTAAATATTGAGCAGTTACTATTAACGATAACCACTACCAAATACCTCAGCCTTATAACCTTGTCTGTATGAACACGCCTCCCTCATGCCAACCTATAAGCATCCATTCAGCGATAGACAGTCAAGTTAGCGGTATTGGTTGATTGCTTCAAACAGCTCATCTTTACTAAATGGCTTGGTTAAATATTCGTCAGAACCCACAATGCGGCCTCTGGCTTTGTCAAATAAGCCATCTTTAGATGACAGCATGATGACTGGCTTGTTGGCATAATCTGGATTGTTTTTTATAAGTGCACACGTCTGATAACCATCCAAGCGCGGCATCATGATATCGACAAAAATAATGTCTGGGTTGTTGTCAACGATTTTTGCCAAAGCATCAAAACCGTCAATCGCGGTCACTACTTCACAACCCGCTTTTTGTAACAAAGTTTCTGCGGTACGGCGAATGGTTTTTGAGTCATCAATTACCATTACTTTTAAGCCATCAAAATTATTTTCCATTATCTTGTCCTATAAACGACGGTTTATTCGTAATGCTATCTATCAATACAAAATTTTAACCTGTCATATCACTGATTGTTGAATTGATACGAACGGATAAGTTTGCATTGCCATGAGTTATAACAGCGAACTTGTCCTCTGTCAGTATCGGCCTGTCAATCGAGGCGTCAACATAGGTTACTATACGCACTTTCTTAATAATAAGCTTACTAAATCGAACCCAATTTCTAGCTTTTTAAACGAATTATGCCGTTTTTCACGCAGTCAAATTTAATTTAAAACTTATTTAAGTTGTCCCAGACCTGACCCCTGTGATTACTTTTAAAAATAGCCAGCTTAAATCAGAAAAGTGACATCTTTATGATATTTTTGCATTATATAGAAACGAAAAACACATTGCTGGATAATTTTACTTTGTAATAAAAATGTATCGTCATATTTCTTTATGCCTGTTTTAGCACAGTTATTCATCTTTTGCCATACTTTAAAGAGTCGATACTTGTACTGACCAGTAATATGAAAATAATTGTTTGCTAACCATTGCTATTGTTTTGACTGCATTACTACGATGCAATCGAAGGCTCACCAGTAATATCAATGTTTAGCAGTCGTTCCCCCTCATTGCAATTCACTATATAATAGAGCGAAGACGACTATGGTGATTGCTATGACAGCTTCTCAACTTTTAAAAAATAGCACTTATTTATTAAGTGCTCTCTTACTTGCTGCCTGTCAGCCATCTCCTTCTACTGATGAACCTGCGCCAGTCGATAACAACGCAGCAGCAGAGACGCCTCTTGTCATTACCGACGACAGTGTTACCATGACGTCAGATCACATATTGAGCATCAAACCTTCTCGCTATCAGCCAAGCATTGGGCTACAAGGCAATCTTGAGCCTGTTAAGCAGAGTGATTTCATCGCAGCTTATCCAGTAAATGTTGTAGAGGTGCTGGTCACTGAGGGTCAGTTGGTAGAAAAAGGCATGCCATTGCTCATTGTTCGACGTATGCATACAGACAACAGTACTGCTTTAGCATCAGAAGAAGCTTCACAGGAACGTGAGCTGGCAAGCGATGTAAATGGAACAGAGCAAGCAGATAAGCAAGTAAGAGATGCCAGTCCTAGCTCTAAATCTACGAAACCCGTAACTGCTGGTAGTACGGCAATCACAGAGAGTGGTTCAGCCGATGATAAAGACGTGTCATCACCATCTATCAATGCCGATAATGATAATTTGACGGACGATACAGTCGACAAGGACATAAATAAAGAACCGCAATATAATTTGGTCACAGTGCGCGCAAGTTTTAAAGGGCGCATAGAAAATTTGAGAGCAAAAACAGGACAAAAATTAGCAGCGCGTACGCCCTTATTACAACTTAGTGATGAAACGCAACTGTATTTCGTTGCCACCTTACCGATTCAAGCAGAACCTCAGCTTTCGATCGGGCAGACCGTGAACTTTACTGCTGAAGGGGTATCGGACAATTTTACCGGACAAGTCAGTAAACTCACCGCTACCAGTCAACCAAAAAAACTTCTAGTCTATGTTGATGTCATTGAAAACAAGACAAGTCGTGACAACTTAATGCCAAACATGCAAGTAACAGGGCGAGTAAACTATGGTCAAATAGATGTGGGGACCATCGTGCCCAAGCGCGCGCTTCATGATGTTGACTTGACAGAACTACAAACGCACCCTTATAAGCCACTCAGACCCTTGACTGCCAATGTTTGGATTATCGGGCAAGATCAGCGTCTGATGCAGCGGCCTATTGAGGTAGTTGAGTATGACCCGCTGACAAAGCAGTATTTAATTGCGGGAATTAGTAATGACAGTCTGATTTGCTTAGCCGACTTACCAGTTGATTCTAAAGGCAAAAAAGTTATCGTTTCATAACGGTAAACGCCCCCAGTTACATTGTGTAGAAATATTAACAAAGCCTCTCTTGTTTTGTAACTGCTTAATTAGGCAATATGACGGTACTATATATGTCATTAACCGAGTATTTGGACTGTTCACCTTTAATGGCTCGTTATTGGAGATAGCTGTTTACTACAAAAGCGTCAAACGTTATTAAAGTGAGATTTTGAGAGGTCTGTAAGGTTCAGATACCGGTACTGCTAAAATGACCAATGCGCTTATCACGACTTAACGCATCAGAACACATTAGACTTTTGGCAAACCATAACAACAACTAGAGGATAAACCATGAGTAAGCAAATTTTATTGATTGAAGATGATCCTGATTTGGCTGAGCTGATCAGTGATTACTTAACTATGAATTATTATGATGTTCATCATGCAGGGCTTGGTCAAGAAGGCCTTGATGTGCTAGATGCCAAAGAGCGTGATATTGACTTGGTTGTACTGGATTTGATGCTACCAGACATGGATGGCATGCAAGTCTGTCAAAAAATTCGCGGCAATAAAAATAACATGACCAATAAAGTACCAATTATCATGTTGACAGCCAAAGGCGATACGACAGATCGCGTCTTGGGTCTCGAGATGGGCGCAGATGATTATATTTCTAAACCCTTTGAGCCACGCGAGCTTTTAGCCCGTATTCGTGCTGTGATTCGCAGGCACGAGCAGCCCAATCAAGCGGACAGCCAGTCAGACAGCTTAACTTTTGGTCGCTTGAGCGTATTTCCTGACAGCCATGAAGTAACTATCGATGATGAGCCTGTTCGTTTGACAACGCATCAGTTTCAGTTATTGCACTACTTTGCCACCCATTCTGGTAAAGTGCTGAATCGTGAACAACTTTGGCAAGCAATGCCAAACGATGACAGCTCGGATAACATCGATCGCGCAATCGACGTGCATATTTCACGTCTGCGTGCTTTAATCGAAGACAACCCTCGTCAGCCGAAACGTATTATTACCGTACGCGGTGTGGGCTATCAGTTTGCTACTGATCAGGTCTGATGATAGAAAACGACTGGTGAATCGAGGAAACAGCCATACTTTAATGCAATCACGTCAATTAAACAGTATGAACCGATATAAGCGTCTGATAATAGAGATGGTTTAATGCAGCAGTTAGGATTTCGTTCCGTATTTGCCAAGCTATTTGCCAGCGTCATGCTGGCACTTATCTTATTTGCTGTCGCTATGGTGCTATTGACGCAGCTGGTACACGATAAAGATGCAAGTATCCGATCAGAAGTGCTTGCCACGCAAATTTTGGGACAAATAGACCCTTTTTTGCACGAGCTCAACATTTCTGTTAGTAACGACAGTCGTTTACAGTCACGTTTTATGCTGGCCGTAGTCAAAAAAAGCTTCGATATCTTTGACGAGTCACTACAGGCGAAGATGGGCTTATACGATAGCGAAGGTCGATTGCTAATGCAGACAGACAATAGCGATTTACCGCTTGAGCTGCCAGCACCTCCCTCATTGTTGTCTCGTGTTTTTCCTTCGTTTGCAGATACGCCTCCTACTAAGCAGGCTCAAGTATATAGCAGCACAGGCTATACGCTTTTGTACGAATCGCGTTTGCCGCCCAAAAAACCCGTGCTCTCTGCTGCACTAAACCTATTCACAGGTACACTCCTCTTGCTAATCATTATGGCGGGCGTACTGTGGGTGATTGCTCGCACCATTACTTGGCGCATCGATCAGATGAGCCAGCAGATGGCACAACTGGGTGATGGTGACTTTACGGTGCGAGTCAATGCACGCGGTAATGATGAAATTGCCTCTTTGGCTCGTGGATTTAATCAAGCCGCACAAAAAATCGAACATCTTATCGATGCCAATAATTTATTGTTGGCGCATGCTTCTCACGAGCTGCGCACCCCCATCACTCGTATTCGTTTACAAACTGAGATGATGGATATGTTAGCAGGCGCTCTGCCAGCTGATATCAAAGCAAAATTTGATAAACGCGCTCAGGCCATCAATCGCGACTTATCAGGACTTAACGATCTGGTTGAGAGTATCTTACTGGTCAGTCGATTGGATGCAGGTCATGCTCTGCAGCAAGTCGAAAGCTTAGATCTGTATGATCTTATAAATCAAGAACGTCAGCATTATCCTGAAGCCACTTTGATAGGTGAGCATAGTATGATTGATGGTCAGCCATCAATGTTGACGCACCTAATTCGTAACTTGTTGACCAACGCGATGCTACACGGCAAACCACCAGTGACGGTATTGTTGTACGGTGTTCAGACCATCGACGAAGCTGATACCATTCCTGACTATCTGTTGCAAACGGTACTTTGCAGCAGCTTCGTTGATTACAATAGTCCCGACTTTGACTCTTACGATGAGCCAATTGATGTCATCGAAGACGCTGGGCCAAACGATTCAACAAGTGCTACTGATAAAGTTAAATCTGAAATAACTGAGACAATCACTATATTGCCAGCGCCGCCTATCTATAGAAATGGTGAAAATATCACTGACAATGTTGATGCCAGTACCGACCGTACTGTAGATATCTCTATAGATGACAGTAATCTTGAAACTTTAGAAACCTCAATAGCATCTGGTACTCAAAATATTAAAAATGAATCGGATACAGTGCAGACCTTAGGTAATAAATCACCTAAAACCACCAGCACATCGTCATTGCTGGCTGGTTATTATAACTACACCAATGACTTAACTGAAAAAATCAAAAAAGTTATTTGGAGCGCTGTTCCTGATACTAAAGCATCTTCTGAGGCCGAGCTTACACAGAGTCCTGCTACTGATGATGCAACCACTGTATCTAAGGAAAGTACAGCAAGCGACAGTAGTACACGTAAAACTGACCGTACACAAAAAGCGACGAAAGCCGTTACCGATTCAGCAGTTGTAAAAAAAGATGCCAAAGACCCTGGTCAATCCGGTGGTGAAACCAGCACACCGCGTAAAGAAGGCTTATTTGCCAAGCATCTAAAAAAAACCAAAGCCGGGCCTGTAAGGCCACTGCCGAAGTATGCGGTATTGGCTGTGATTGATGAGGGTTCAGGTATTCCTGAAGACAAACGCGAAGAAGTATTTAGCCCGTTTGTGCGTTTGCAACAAAAAAATAAAGGCTCAGGTTTGGGTTTATCTTTAGTATCACAAATCGTCACTGCCCACCAAGGCCGTATTCTTACTGATACACTAAATGGTCACACAAGATTTTTGGTGATCATACCTGTTAAGCATGACCCGCATTACCATCAGAACAATTAATCAATCTTAAAATCAAACGAGCGTTTTTTAGACCCTTTTCTTGCAATTCATATTCTTCAAAATCCTTCTTACTAATAGCTATTAGTCATAAGCCAGTCACGGTTGTGCATATCCAAAGCGCTCGATAATATGCTATATTAGCGCCCCTAATTATAGGGTTATTGACGATTGTGCTTTAGTTGGCTTCTTGCAGTGTCAAGTAGGCCTGACAATACGTTCATGACTATTAAAAAAATTATTGAATTTTGAGCCCTCCATGAATGACATGATTGTCTTAAACGATGTGACCAAAAGTTTTTTAAGCGACCGATCAATCAAGAACGAAGACGGCAAGCCGCATCGGTTTACTGCCGTTGAGCCGACGTCTCTTACTGTGCAACAAGGCGAGATTTTTGGTTTAATGGGTTATTCAGGTGCAGGCAAATCTACCCTATTACGTTTGATTAATATGCTTGAGCGTCCTGATGCTGGTCAGGTCATCATCGATGGCACTGACTTAACCACATTATCTGCCAGTCAGTTACGAATTGCTCGGCACAATATTGGCATGATTTTTCAGCAATTTAATCTCATGTCTAATCGCACAGTTTTTGACAATGTGGCTTTTAACTTAACAGTGGCAGGCTACCCTAGTCGTGACATTCATAAGCGAGTCATGGAGTGTCTTGAGATTGTCGATTTGACAGACCGTGCTGGCCATTATCCTGCGCAGTTGTCAGGTGGACAAAAGCAGCGTGTTGGTATTGCTCGGGCGATTGCCCCAAATCCAAAAGTCTTGTTGGCTGATGAGCCGACCAGTGCGCTTGATCCTTCAACGACTCGCAGCTTGTTGACTTGCCTACGTGATATCAATGAAAAACTTGGCGTTACTATCGTCATTGTGACTCATGAAATGAGTGTTATTCGTAGACTTTGTGATCGCGCAGCCTTATTGCATCAAGGAAAACTGTTGGAAGTTGCAGAGGTAAAAGACGGTCTGATTCAGGCAAATACCCTGATTGGCAAAGGCTTAGTACATGAAGACTAAGAGGTAGGAGAAATAGATATGTTAACTGGTACTGAATTATCCGCCTCGATAGATAAGCTATTTGCCCTGCGCAAAGAGATTATCAACGCTTTTATTGATACGTTCATCATGCTTGGCATTTCCACAACGGTTGCCATTATTATCGGCGGCCTGTTTGGCGTATTTTTGTTTTTGTCCAGTGACCGCCAGTTTTTGCAAAATAAAACTTTATATGGTGTGCTTGGTGGCATCACCAACTTTATGCGTGCATTCCCGTTCGTCATTTTGATGATTGCCATGAGTCCTTTTACCAAAGCCATTGTCGGCACCGGTATTGGCCCTATTGCTGCTTCTTTAGTGTTGGCAATTGCAGGTTCATTTTATTTTGCACGTTTGGTCGAGCAAAACTTACGAGAAGTACCGCGCGGTATCATCGAAGCAACCGAATCGATGGGTGCACGTCCTTTTACGATTATCAAAGTTCTGCTCAATGAAGCGCGCTCTGGTCTGATATTGTCAGTGACGATTCTGTGTATCAGTTTGCTATCTTACTCAGCAGCTGCTGGTATGATTGGTGGCGGCGGTTTGGGCGATTTGGCCATTCGTTATGGCTACTACCGTTATCAAACTGAGGTCATGATTTTCATCGTTCTCGTACTATCGGTTATGGTCATCGGAATTCAAGCGTCTGGAAATTGGTTGGCCAACCGTATGGACAAGCGTTAAAAACGTTATTAAAAGTGAAACGATGAATAGCTACTAGCTACCTTATTATGAATAATATCCAAGGTTTAATGCCATTTCATCCTAAGCAAAAGGCTTGACTTTGTTACTGAGACCCTTTAATTTTGTTACTAAATTAACACGCGTTAACGTAGCAGCATTACTATCCCAATGTTGCTTTTTTTGATGTCAGATTTTGCTTTTTATTCTCTATCCCACTTAAGGAAGTTCCATGAAATTAACAGATATCAGCCGTCAGTTGGCGACTGCCTTTGCCGCTGTTGGTGTATCAGGCCTAGTTTTGGTTGGTTGCAACAATTCTTCAGCACCAGAAGCGACCAAAGAGCCAGTTACCGAAGGAGCCACTGCGGAAACTGCCGCTAGCGATATCGATCCTGAGCACACAAAAATTGTCATTGGTACGACTGAAGGTGACTTTGCTGATATGGTACGTAACCAAGTTAAGAGCTCACTTGAAGCTCAAGGCTATGAAGTCGAGTTGGTTGCTTTTACTGACTACGTTCGTCCTAACCTTGCCTTGGCAGAAGGTGACTTAGACATCAATATTTTCCAGCACAAGCCTTATCTTGATAACTTTAAAAAAGAGAACAACCTTGATTTGGTCGAAGCGTTTCAAGTTCCGACAGCGCCTCTTGGCATCTACTCGGGTAAGAAGACCAGTCTAGATCAAGCTTACAAAGGCATGAGTGTCTCTGCACCAAATGATCCAAGTAACTTTGCTCGTGCACTTGTGATGATGAATGACCTTGGTTGGATTACGCTAAAAGACAATATCGACCCATTGACAGCGTCGAAAACTGATATCGCTGATAACAGTAAATATGATATCGAAATTGTTGAATTGGAAGCCGCCCAACTACCACGTGCACGTGAAGAAGTTGACTTTGCGATCATTAATGGCAATTATGCAACAGACTCTGGTATCGACTTGTCAAGCGCTCTATTCCAAGAGCCAAGCTTTGCCTATGTTAACTGGTCAGCCATCAAATCTGCTGACGTGGGCAAAAAGTGGGTTGAGGACGTGACCAACGCTTATAACTCAGAAGCTTTCAAAAAGTACGCGCATGAAACCTTCCCAGGTTATAAGTATCCAAAAATTTGGGGTACTGACCATACCGCTCATACAGCGACTCCTGCAACGGCAGCCCCTGTAGAAGCAGCTGCTCAATAAAATATTGAATCAAAAAAGCTCTAAAATATAAGCTTCATAATGATCATAGACGCCCATTGCTCAATTGCTTTGGGCGTTTTTTTATGGTCTCGATTTCGTAATTATTACATCTTAAAGACTGCACACTACCTAACTGCTTACTAAAAATGACGTTACAGCCTGTTTGTCCTTTGTAGGAAACCGTCACCCGCCCTTTCACTTTGCCTGAGTTTTTCCTATAGTGGACGGGCTAAGCGAGTAGATGAGCCAAACAGTGGCTTAATCAACTTGAGCCGAATCAAATGCGATGGTAGCGGATTGTATGAAACCGTTATCATATCAAAGCAAATAAAACATTATAAAATCACAAAAAATAAGGATAATAATATGAGTGCTAAAACTTATAAAATGCGCACGGCTGGAAAAGCAAACATTCCGGTACTTGGGCTGGGTACTTGGCAATCAACGGGTCAAGACTGTGTTACTGTCGTTAAAAAAGCGTTAGAAATGGGCTATGAGCATATAGATACTGCCCAAGCATATGACAACGAAAAAGAAGTTGGTCAGGGCATTAAGCAATCAGGTGTGGCTCGCGATAAGTTCTTTTTGACCACAAAGATTTTCCCTGATGACATGAAGTTCCAACCAGAGAAACTGGTCGAAGCGGCAAAGCGTTCTTTAGAAAACTTAGATACTGACTACGTCGATCTGCTGCTTTTACACTGGCCAGATGACCGTGTACCGTTATCTGAAACTATCCCTGCCTTGTGTGAGCTACAGAAGCAAGGACTGACGCGACATATCGGTGCGTCTAACTTCAATATCGCTGATATCATTGAAGCGGAAAAGCACGCAGATGTACCTATTGTAGTTAACCAGGTTGAGTTTCATCCGTTTATCAAACAAAACACGTTGCAGACTTTTTTAAACAATCATCACATCTTGCTTGAAGCGTACTCGCCTCTAGCGCGTGGCGATGTGTTTGATAATGATACTATCAAAGAAATTGCTGATAAGCACAATGTGACGCCAGCGCAAATCTCACTGGCTTGGATTTTGTCAGACAAGCATCGCGTTGCTATTCCAAAAACCTCTAATCCTGATCACTTGCAAGGAAACTTGGACGCCATCAATATAGAGCTGAGTGCAGAAGAGCTAGAAAAAATTGGTAGCTTGGCGCGCGCAGATGGTCGCAAAATTGAACATCCTGATTATAGCCCTGTCTGGGATGACTAATAGCTGATCATTAATTAATTTAATCAGTTAATGCAAAGTATTAAAAAAGCCACCGATCGTATCGGTGGCTTTTTTATACCAGAACAGGCAATTTCATTGCTACTGTTGCAGTGTCTGAGTCTCATGTACCTTTTCAGCAGGATTGTACTGCTCAGAAGAAGGAATTGCCCCACTACGGTTGTTTTCTTTCATCGATTTGGCAACCTCAGGCGGCATATAGTTCTCATCATGCTTGGCTAATACTTCGCCAGCAACAAAGGTATCGCCCTGCATTTCACCAGTGGCCACAACACCTGAGTTTTCAGCAAACAAATCAGGCAAGATGCCTTGATACGTCACGGGCACTGTGGATTTAAAATCTGTAATCGCAAACTCAATACTCAATGGATCGTTTGGTGACCGCTGAACACTACCTGCGACCACCATACCCCCTGCACGAATACGCTTGTCTTGTGGTGCTTCGCCTTGTGCAATGGCCGTGGCGTCAAAGTAGTAGTCGGTCTGCTGCCCAATGGCATAAAGCACCAACACCACGGCTATCGCCGCCCCTGCCAGTGTAAACATAACCCACATCAGTTTTTTGCGACGAACTGCGTTCATACCACTACCTCATTGATGACTCGTTGTTTTACAAATTAAGAATCTGTAAAACAAAAATATTGAAGAAACTACCATTAGAAAAACGTTCTAAAAATGTCTTTCTAATCTTACTCTTCTCATGGCTATATGGTAGCATTTTTCGGACAAATCAATAAGCCCCATAACTACTTATGAGGCGATATCATTATGATATTAGAACAATTTTCTTAATTAGGACGCTTTGTCACAGGAGTTTGTGTTTTAGCCGTACGCTGTGCTTGACGCGCTTGCTGAATAGTAAGCTGCTTAATAAGTGCTTGTCTTTGTCTACGGCTATAAATGATGAATGCCAGCATCACGCCAACCGTAATAGCCCAGCACGACCACACAAAAGCTCCATGCTTACCCATGGCGATAAACTCAGACACACTATAAAAATAGGGCTGCATAATAGTTTCCTAGCCGTTATTTGTGTTGACCACGAATGTATTCTTTGACCCATGCTTTGCCTTGATCACGATATAAAATCAAGGTATTGGTACGATAAATTGCCAATGTTGCCACCATCAAATAACTACCAATAATCATGAGTAGCAACGGCATCCACATATCTGCCGACATTTTTGGCGCAGCAGTTAAGGTAAAGGTTGCGCCTTGATGCAAGGTATTCCACCATTCGACTGAGTATTTGATGATAGGTAGATTAACTGCACCAACAATGGATAAAATGGCTGCGGCTTTACCGCGGTTGGCAGTATGTTCAAATGCGGCAAACAGCGCCATGACGCCTGCATATAAAAACGCCAAGATTAGCATAGACGTCAAACGTGCATCCCAAACCCAGTAGGTTCCCCACGTTGGTTTTGCCCAAATAGAACCTGTCAGCAAACTAATCACACATAGCAAAAAGCCTATTGGAGCAAGGGCTTGTGCGACCAAACTGGCTGTCTTAATTTTCCATACTAGATAAATTACCCCCAGTACGGCAAGCGTAAAATAGACTGAAATGGCAAGGCTGGCTGCTGGCACATGGATAAAAATAATACGATAACTATTGCCTTGCAAATAATCAGGCGGCGCAAAAGCAAGTCCCCAGATACTCCCAATGAGCAAGCAGATACTGGCCAATATCGCAAGCCACTTCACCCAAGGGGAAAAAATACGAAAAAACTGCTTGGTGCCCACAGTGGTTAAGAAACCCTGCCAAATGCGTTGCCACAGGCTGGGAGATGAGACGTTATTCAGGTTGGGCATGGGAATGAACCTATTACTCAGCTTACTGGTGATGACCGATATAGCGCACTATAGGTGCGGTATCTGCCAACCTGCTGGCGTTAAACACTGGATAGAATCTATAAGGGATGGTTTACACACTTAATTGAGTATTATAGCAAAATTGCCAGTTTTCACCACGATGTTAATACAATGAGTGTGAATACAATGGGTTTTGACGTTGTCGCGAATGTCCGCTTTAATTCAGCCATGCCATTTTTAAGGTCAGCGCAATCACCCACGGCATGACCAAAACTGACACAATACTGCCTGCTAATAATAAAGCCAATATGGGCAAACCATTTAAACCAGTAGCATATAAATCAACCGCACCTGTCGCAAAAATCAACACTGGCAATTGCATTGGTAAGGCAATCAAAGGCACAAGTACCGCGCCGTTTTTTAGTGACAACGTCAAACTACTGGCGACGGCAGATAACATCAGTAGCATTGGGCTACCAGCGACGATAGAGGCCATCAATATCCATGTCTCAAACCAACTCAGCTGAAATAAAGGCACGGCCAGCAAGCTCAGCACAGCCACAATACCGCTGCTAAATACCCAGTGAATGGCCAAGCGGATCAATACCCATAAAGGCAGTGAAGCCTTGGCTACAACCAATTGCGCCAGCGTGCCATTATCGAGGGCAGGCTTAAATAAACCATCGACGCCCATCACTAGAGATAACAAGGCAGCAATCCACACGGCTGATACCCCAAGTCGCTGCAATAATGCAGGTTCGCTACCAACAGCTAAGGGAAACAGTGTAATAATCACCAAAAACAGTACCAAAGGATATAACCACTGCACTGCTCCTTGCTGCTTTACTTGCCACTCGCGCCGCCATAACTGTGTAAAGCTGATACCACGCGAAGTTACTTCGATAGTATTTTGGCTTTTACTCGTGGCTTGCATAGGACTGTCTGTCTGTGTCATTTATTTGCTCTTTTACTCATCGCACTTATAGTATAGTTGGTACGAAATAAATTGCCTAAACCATATGCTTCGTCAAATCGAGCACTTGATTGGCCACACCGACTGATTGATGACTGGTCATTAATATTGCCCCGCCAGTATTGGCAAAGTCACGTAATCGGTCCTCCATTCTCGCCACCATATCGACATCAAGTGCCGTAAAAGGCTCGTCAAGTAACCAAAGTGGCGTCACATCAGGCGTCAATAGATACAATCGAGCCAAAGTGATGCGACGGGTTTGGCCAGCGGATAAATGGCTTGAGCTGATGGTTTCAAACCCTTGTAATCCCACCCAAGTGAGCGCGTCATCAATATCGGCAGCGCTTGGCGTGACACCATATAGATTCAGTAAAAACGTCAGATTTTGTGCAACGGTGAGATTGGGATGAATACCCAGTTGATGCGACACATATAAAGGCTGAACTGGCAAACCTGCCGTCCCTTGGTAAACAACCTCCCCCGTCAGCACTGGCAACAATCCAGCCAGCTGCATCAGTAACGTCGTCTTACCTGTTCCATTTGCACCAACGAGATGGCAAATGCTACCAGCCGATAAATGCAGCGTGACCGCTTCACATAGCGGAATTTCACCGCGTTGAACCGTCAGCTCATCAAGCAAAAGTAAGGGGGTATTTAAAGCCGTCATCAAAACCTCTCGTTATTTATCAAGCGGCAATTAATATTCATCACAAACAAGTACGATGTTCGTGGCATAATACTTTATGCTTAATACAAACACACAGTATAACAAATTGTCGATTACTATGACCTCAAAACCTATGCAGACTTCAAAAGACAGCCAAAACCAAACGCCCGAAGTAGATACTGAACCTAAGGTAGATACTAAAAATAGCCGCTCTACTGCAAGCTTGTCAGGCGCAAACTTAACCGTAGACAGTCTAATCGACGCGCAAGTCGAGTTTATGCAGCAGTGGTTAGGCAATCAATCTGAGCCGTTAGCCATCGAAGCTTGGCAATGGTTTGGTGAGCAGCCTTTAAACAAATACCTCAACCGTGATCATTTACAGCATCTGATTAATGATTGGCTCCTCAATAACCCAATAAGTGACATGGTACGTAAAGATATTCGCGATATCCTGCGTACGGTTATTTATCATCCCGTCAATGACAATGTGCCTTTGTCTGAGTTGATAGATGACACGCAAGTTGAGATCCTTGCCAATTATGTAGGCAGCCATGATGAGCAGCGCAATGTCTTGATTCATGCGCTAGTCGGTAACGAAACCTTTGCAGATTTGCTCACGCAAACGCTATACCATGCCATCAATGATTTTATGGAAACGACGCTCGATAAAGCGGGCGGCGTTGGCAAATTGATGAAGCTTGGGCGCAGCTCTTTTGAAAAAGCCACCAACAGAAACCTTGACGAAAAATTGCAGGCATATTTGCATCGCAATATTAAAGATTTGGTACGCCGAGCAGAAGCCAATGCGCAAGAGCATTTATCCAATGAAGAAGTCGCGCGCTTGTTGGTCACTGGTTGGGCGCGTATCAAAGATCAGCCTGTCAGTCATCTACAAACCTACTTGCGTGATGAGCCTGATAACAGCAGCATCGACCATATCGAGGCCAGTATTCAGCAAAGCTATAACCGATTGCGAATGTCACCTTATTTGCACACTCTCGTAGCAGCGGGTGTCGATACTTGGTACGCCAATCATCAAGCAGATACCATTGCGACTATCGCTGCAAGTTTGCATATTGATGAGCAGGCCATGACACAATTTAGTACGGCGCTATTGCCTGTCATACACGATGCCCTTGAAAGCCCTTGGTTCGTGGCGCATATCCGCGAGATGCTGCAAGCCTTTTATGATCAGCCAAACATCAAAGAAGGTTTGGCTCTTAATAACAAGTAATTGGCCAGTTTAGAGTCTCTATAAGCACTTACTATCATCTATTTGTCAGCACACTATTTATGAGCCAACGTAATAAACTCAGCTTGTGGCAAAAAATCAAACGGTTCCTGACGACATCAGCGCCGCAGTCTATTGTTGATAGAGCAAACAAGCTGCCTTTGTCATCGACCAAAATAGATAGAGCCAACTCTGAAAACCAAAGCGCATCAAATAGCTCTACAGATGATGATAGTCCTAGCGACCACAATGGCGATACCAATCCTGTCGATAACTCTAATGCGAGCATTAATAATAAAGGTACGCAAACAGCTTCCTCTAGCCCAAACGCTAGACAATCTCAGCATAAAGGCACACCCATTGTTGATTTTTTAAAACAGTATTTCAATGAAAATCAATGGCACTATACACACTACAGGCCTAAAACTAATGACGGCCAGCAGTCGCATCATTTGTCACTACGAATGCGCCATAAACAGCTCAACTGTAGCTATCTGTTTCGGGTGCAAGAAAGCAACAAGCTACTGGCAGTCTATGGCATCTTGCCATTTTTAATACCAGAAACTCATCAAAGCGCAGCAATGCTACTGATTACCCAACTCAATTATGACATGCTTATTGGCAATTTAGAAATGGACGTCAATGATGGCGAGATACGCTACAAAAATGCCATCGATGTCGAGGCAGTGGGTATTAATAGCGATATTATTGAACATTTACTACAAAGTGTGATTGCTATGACCACAGTTGCCAACGAGTTGTTTAGTGATTTAATCAACAATCAAGACCCTGCCGAAGACTTGCCAACGTTATTGACGGAACTGCGCCAACAAGCAGATTCACGAACGTTCTTTTTGCCAACGCAGTTCGTACAGTAACGAGCTGAGCAAAATATATATCCATTACTTTTATACTTCTTTGTCAATATCTGGCTCGGAAGTATCTGGCTTTCCAAATTCTCCCAAAATAGAAACCCTTTAATATTATGCTAAAAATTGCTTACTCCGATATTTTTCGTTATTCGGTCCCTGAAAAACATCGCTTCCCTATGCAAAAATACACCATGATTCCTGAGCGTCTGTTGGCTGAAGGGACGATCAGTAATGATAATTTTTTTGCGCCTGCTCGGTTAAGCGAAGACGAGATTTTGACCACTCATACGCCCGAGTATTGGCATCACCTAAAGACCCAAACGTTACCGCGAAAAGAAGCGCGCGCCATTGGCTTTGAGATGACACCAACGCTGGTCGAGCGTGGACGTTATATTGCTCATGCCACTTATGAATGTGCCTTGTTTGCTCAGCAATACGGCGTGGCAATGAATGTCGCAGGTGGCACACATCACGCGTTTGCCGATCATGGCGAAGGGTTTTGCGTTTTCAATGACGTTTGTATTGCCAGCAACTTACTGCTCAATCGCGGACAAGCACAAAAGATTTTGATTGTGGATTTGGATGTACATCAAGGCAATGGTAACGCCAGCATCATGGCAGATGAATCACGCGTTTTTGTCTTTAGTATGCATGGCGCCAAAAACTATCCGTTTCGTAAGCAGGTGTCTGACTTAGACATTGAGTTGGATAACGATACAGGCGATGAAGAATACTTACGAATTCTAAAAAACACCCTACCGCGTTTAATCAATGAGTTTGCGCCAGACCTGATGTTTTATCAATCTGCCGTGGACGTGCTCGCAACTGATAAATTAGGCAAGCTGGGATTGACAATCGAGGGCTGTAAAGCGCGTGATGAATATGTGTTACGCCAAGCAAAACTTGCCAATATTCCCGTCGCAATAGTGATGGGTGGTGGTTATTCAGAAGATATCGAAGATGTGGTCGAAGCGCACTGCAATACGTTTCGATTAGCAAAGCACATATATTTTAGTGAGACAGCTGGTTAATATCATAGAGACTACATAAAAGAGAGTCAGCGGGACTGGAATAAATTCTGCGAAGCCTCTGTCACGCTCGCGAACAGCAAACAAGTAAAATTTTTACCAGTGCCGCATTGAATGTTTTTTATCTGTTTTATTTAGTCTAAACTATATGAAATAGAGACAAAGACTTAACCTGCAAAGATATCATTTATCACATCATAAGGCAGCTTTATATGGCAAAAATATTGATAGGTATCGGCATCTTGTTGGTGATCGTCGGCATCATTTGGATGCTGTTTCCCAGTGCATTTTCGTGGATAGGTAATCTGCCAGGCGATGTCAAACACACATCAGGCAACACGCGGGTGTACTTTCCAGTAGTAACCATGATAGTGATCAGTGTCGTCGCGACGATCGTATTGAATTTATTTAATCGTTAAATAAAAGGTTTGTACTTAATTTTTAAAAGCTTAAAGACTTAGAAAAAAGCAGTAACCCCCTGCCAGCCGACGCGTATCCCAAGTACCGTCAAAATCACTAAAATAAGCTGACGGAAGCGTGCTTGCGGTAAATAACGACGTAAGCGAATACCGACCAAAAGCGCAACGATAGACAAAATGCTCAACAGTGCTATCATTTGCCATTCACCACCGCTCAGCGCCATGAGAGGCTCTCGTAAGACGATTATTTGAGCGATTTTTCCCAAAAAATAGCACATATTGCCAACTTTGGCGACCGTGTTTTTATCGTCACTGGCAGACAATAAGTACATCATCAATATGGTCGACATGGCATTGGTCGCGCCGCCAATGAGGCCTGCGCTAAAGCCAACCCCAATTAGCACAGGCTTAGTAGCAGGCAAACGAATCTGTTTACCCAGTAGGCTGCTTATCACGTAGAAGCCAATAACAGCGGCCAATACCAACAAGATATAGGCACTATCTACCCACAATAATAGCTTTGCGCCCAAAATACTACCAAGCAAGCTGGTCAACGCCAGTAACCAATAGCGCCTGCCGTAATAAATAAAGTTTTGCCAGATGGTACGACCGCCACCCGCCAGCCAAGTCATCGCATTGAGCAATAGAGATGGAAAGATGGTCAACACAATGGCATAAGGTAACGGGTACATACTGGCAAGCGCTGTGGTCGTCACTAACGTCACACCCAGCCCACTAATACCATGTAACAATGAGGCCAGCGCAAAGACTGCCACCAGCAATAACGTCTGTGCGCTATCGTCACCAATTATTTCGGTCATATTTGTCGCACCATTCAAAGCTTAGCGCCCATACTTATAACGACATAACTACCCATTTTGACTTTGCCAAATGGACTCACCGATGATGCTTGCTAATTGCTCAGCAATCTTATCTTTGCTTGCCTTTTCAAGGGTTATTGGCTCTTTCTCGTAACGATCTGAGAAGAATACCTGCATCGCATTGTCGTCGCTAGCAAAGCCAATGTCTGCTCGTGAAACGTCATTGCAAGCAATCAAATCTAAATTTTTAGAAACAAGCTTACCACGCGCATAACGCTCGACGTCTTGCGTTTCTGCTGCAAAACCAACGACAAACAGCTCTGGATTAGCAAGTGAAATCGTAGCCAAAATATCAGGGTTTTTTACCAAGCTTAACGTCATGGCGTCTTGCGTTTTTTTGATTTTTTGCGGCGCGGCTTCTTCAGTGCGATAATCAGCCACAGCTGCAGTGGCAATAAATATATCCGCTACTCTCACGTTATCATCGGCTACAGAAATATCATGTGTATGCTCATCACCACAATCACAGGCGTCATGATGATGGTCATGGGTATGATCGTGAGAATGGTCATGCTCATCTTCAGAAATATATTGTAATGCACTATGGGTGCCATCCACACATTGCTGCGTGGCGAGCAGCATCTCTTTAGCAGACAATACATCAATACGTGTGACATTAAGCGGTGTGGGCAACGCCACTTTGCCACCAGCAATTAAAATAACTTCTGCCCCAGCAGCCACACAAGCGCGCGCTAACGCAAAACCCATCTTACCCGTAGAGTGGTTGGACAAATAACGTACCGGATCGATGGCTTCGACAGTCGCTCCTGCTGTAATCACGACTCTTTTGCCTGCTAATAGCTGCGGCGTTGTTTGCATTGCCTTAAACAATAGTACCTCAGCCAATAGCTGTTCAGGCTCAGGCAAGCGCCCTGCTCCCACATCACCACATGCTTGCTCGCCACTTGCAGGCTGGATAATCTGATAATTCATGTCGCGTAGGGTTTGCACGTTTAGATTCACTGCTGGATGCGCCCACATCTGCTGATTCATGGCAGGCGCTATAATGACTGGTGCTGTGGTTGCCAGACAGACAGTGGTCAATAAATCATCTGCCATCCCCATCGACAGCCGGGCAAGCGTATTGGCAGAAGCTGGTGCAATAACCACCAAATCCGCCCACTTAGCCAGCTCGATATGACCCATGCCTGCTTCCGCTTTTTCATCAAGTAATGAGATATGCACCTCATTACCAGTTAAGGCTTGTAGCGTCAAAGGAGTAATAAAAGCTTGTGCGCCTGTGGTCATGATGACGCGCACATCAAAACCTGCTTTAATCAGTAAGCGGGCAAAAATGGCAGATTTATAAGCGGCGATACCGCCTGTGATAGCAAGCACGATATTGGACATAAGCATGGCATCAATAAGAAAGTTGAAAGATAAAATTGCGCTTATAGTAACAATTATGAGATAAATTGGGTAAGATTTCGCATATTTAACCACAGTATTTACCCAAGGTGTTTGCTACTCACCCCTATTTAAGGAGAAACAATGGCCATTAAAGACTGGCATGAAGAAGACCGACCACGCGAAAAGTTACTGAAATTTGGCGCCGCCCATCTGACCGATGCAGAGATTCTGGCAATATTTTTACGGACAGGGACGCAGTCGCAATCAGCGATTGAGCTTGCCCGTCATCTCATTGAGCAATTTGGTAGCTTGGCAGAACTGTTGGCCGCGCCTCAAGACGTCGTCCTTGCTTGCCACGGTATTGGCCCTGCCAAATACTCACAGATATTGGCCTCGCTAGAAATGGGCACACGGTATTTAGACAGTGAACTCAAAACAGGTCAAGCACTTGGACGCTCACAGGTGGTCAAAGATTATATCAGTACGCAGTTGCGCGGTGAGCGTCGCGAGGTCTTTGCCGTCCTCTGTTTGGACAATGGACTAAACCTTTTAAACTTTGAGATACTCTTCACTGGTGGCATATCCTCGTGTTCCGTCTGTATCAAACACGTATTACGCCATGCTTTGAGTCACGCAGCCAGTCAATTAATCATCGCACACAATCACCCGCATACCGATGCCAAACCCTCAACGGCAGACAACCTACTGACCTACGAGCTAAAAAAAGCCTGTGACTTATTGGATATAGCCCTTGTCGATCACATCATCGTCGGACGTAATGACACTTTGTCTTACGCTGAAAGTTGCTTGCAGCCTTTTCAATGATGATTGGTCATTGATTTTTAGCACTGCTATCAAGCATTAGCAATTCAATGACTTACTGCTCAGTATGGTTAGCAGATAGAGACATGATACATATCATCGACACAGCGTAGCATTTTAGCTATTGATAGTTATCAACAACTGTTACATATTGTTAGTTAACTTTATTTTTTCTTTGTCTTTTATTATTTAAGCCATACTCAACATAGTGGTTGATAAAACCTAGCCATTTAACATTGGTGTTGTAAGGCTGGCCTTAAAAAATTGTCTCCATAAAATAATGCGACTTCAATATGGCTATGAAAAAGTAAACCACTTGCTAAAACAACAATTATATTAATTTAGAATTTCATTCATACATCTTTACGCTTTTAGTTTGGCGTCATAAAAGGAGACAGTCATGGCCATTGGCTTATTTATTTTGGCAATCATCATTCAATTAGCCGTAGTTTTGGCCATCTTTTTGTTGTCCTTATCTCGTGTTACTGGCAGTGTGGTTGCCCTTGTAACCATCATCGTAACGGCGATCATCAGCCCTTGGTCACTCTTCTTAGGTATACCGATTGCGCTACTTTGTTTGGTATTGCTCGTCACTCCTATTCGTCAATCTTTAATTACCAAACCTGTCTATAAAGCTTTGGGCGGCGCGATGCCTAGCATGAGCGATACTGAGCGTGAAGCGCTTGATGCTGGTACTAGCTGGTGGGAAAAAGAGCTATTTATGGGTGCGCCTAATTGGGACACGTTTGCAAGCTATTCTTATCCAAAGCTATCAGAAGAAGAACAAAGCTTCATTGATAACGAAGTAGAAGTGCTTTGCGCCATGCTTGATGAATGGAAAATTCAGCATGAAGACAAGGATTTGTCTCCTGAAGCATGGCAATTTATCAAAAGTAACGGGTTTTTGGGTTTAATTATTCCAAAAGAATTCGGTGGTTTAGAGTTTAGCTCTTATGCCCAAAGCCGTGTCATGAGTAAAATCGCCTCACGTTCACCGACTGCTGCCGTCACCTGTATGGTGCCGAACTCACTCGGACCTGGTGAGCTTTTGATGCACTATGGTACAGATGAGCAAAAACAGCGCTGGTTACCAGGTCTTGCCAAAGGCGATGAAGTGCCATGTTTTGGTTTGACAGGCCCTGAGGCCGGTTCCGATGCTGGCGCTATTCCTGATACTGGTGTGGTTTGCTACGGTATGTATGAGGGCGAGCAAGTCCTTGGTCTGCGCATGAATTTTTCTAAGCGCTGGATTACGTTGGCGCCTATCGCTACTGTTGTAGGTTTGGCGTTCAAGATGCACGATCCAGAAGGGTTGCTCGGCAATCCTCAGAAAACCGACTATGGTATTACTTGTGCGCTCGTTCCAGCGAGCCATGAGGGTGTTATTATCGGGCCGCGTCACAACCCAATCGGCT
The DNA here is from genome assembly GCF_052378885.1 of Psychrobacter sp. AOP22-C1-C5. NCBI lineage: Bacteria > Pseudomonadati > Pseudomonadota > Gammaproteobacteria > Moraxellales > Moraxellaceae > Psychrobacter > Psychrobacter sp. AOP22-C1-C5. The sequence continues at coordinate 424,087 of NZ_JBQSYC010000002.1, forward strand.
CACCCTTTATGAATGGTACGGTCGATGGCAAAGACGTCTTTATCCCATTGGATTACATCATTGGTGGCGTCGAAAACGCAGGTCGTGGTTGGCGTATGCTGATGGAATGCTTGGGCGTTGGTCGCGGTATCTCCTTGCCTGCTCTATCAACTTCAGCCAGTGAAATGACGTATTTATCTGTCGGCGCTTTTGCCAAGGTTCGCGAACAGTTTAAGATTTCGGTTGGTAAGTTTGAAGGTGTGCAAGATGCCACCAGCCGTGTGGCCAGTAACACTTATATGCTAGAAGCATTCCGTCACCTTGTGACTTGTGGTTTAAATCAGGGCGGTACACCGTCCGTCATGACAGCGATGGCAAAATACTATGCCACCGAAACCATGCGCAGTGTGGTCAATGACGGTATGGACATCGCAGGTGGTCGCGCCGTACAGATGGGTCCGCGTAACTTTTTGGCGACGCCTTATCAAGCGATTCCAGTCTCTATCACCGTTGAGGGTGCCAATATCTTGACACGCTCGTTAATGATCTTTGGTCAAGGTGCGATGCGTTGCCATCCTTATTTGTTTGATGAGCTACAATTGCTACAAAGTGAAGATAAAGAAGGCGCACTTAAGCAATTTGATAATTTGTTCTTTAAGCATTTAGGCTATACTTTCAACCGCGGGGCAAAAGCATTTGTCGCAGGTTATGTTGGAGGTAGTAGTCATGCACCAAGCTTCGCTGATACCTTTACCCGTCCGTACTACAAGCATATCAACCGTTTAAGCGCAGGCTTTGCTCTGACTGCCGATATGGCATTGGGATTATTGGCTGGTGATTTAAAACGTAAAGAGATGCTCTCTGGTCGTTTGGCTGATATCCATGGTCACTTATTTATCACTACTGCCATTTTGCAGTTTTATGAGCATGGTACCAAGTCAGAGGCTGAACGTTTACATGCTGAAGTGGCACTAAAAAACAGCTTTTACACGATTCAAGAAGCCTTTTTATCGTTCTTTGATAACTTCCCAAATCGTATGGCAGCAAGTGTGGTGAGTTTTGTGACGTTCCCAAGTGGTCGTATTTTTACCCCGCCAAGTGATGAGCTAAAACGCCAATTGGGTGATACCTTTATGGACGATTTTGAGGCAAATCCATTCCGTGATTATCTCAAAACCATGGTCTACTACAATACTGAAGCGGACGATGTTACAGGACGAATGGAGCACGCTTACCAAACGCTACTCAACATAGAACCTTTATGGCAGAAGTTTAAAAAAGCAGAGCACAAAGACAGCTTTGAAGGATTAACCTTTGAGGATCACGTGGTCTATGCCAGTCAAAAAGGGGATATTACGGAAGAAGAAGCAGAAGTACTCATTCAATATAATGCCTTACGCTTCGATTCTCTATTAACCGATGTATTCGACAAGCATTTAGTAAAAGCGCAAGAGCGTAATAATCCTCACAGCCTTGAGAATGCAGTTCAACAACTGACAGACTACGCGCAATTGAAAAATGAGGCTCAAGCCAAACATGGTATTGTGACCAATAGTGAGATTACCTCTGATAAGTTGGCTGCGTCTGACAGTGTCGATGAAAAGATTGGTGACGCCAATCCCAATCATGGCTATGAAAGCGATGGCGATGTAGAAATGGTGTCTGAGCAAAACACGGTCGAAGAAGTACGTGCTCAGACCAACTTTGGCGATACCAATCCTGATGCAGAAGCGCTTGATCATCGTCACCGTGATGCCGCGTCTCATTTAAATGAACGCATGAGCAACAATCATAGTCTGAATAAAACGCATACTGACAAGACCAGTATTAACCCTATTGAAAGCTCAGACCATTCTAAAATACCTGAAGATCTTGTGATCGCTAAGGATGAAGAGGAAAAACTTCCTACCGCTGATACATCTGATACTAAATGGCAAGACGGCTTACGTCGTGACGAAAACGATAAGGTGTAATAAGGTCAAAAACCTTGCTTAAGCTGTAGTATTTTACTGTCGTTTTCTCTCAAAAAGACTGTCCTATTGGATGGTCTTTTTTGTGCATCAAACACAGTCGCTTTTGAGAAATACTAGCGCAACTGCTCTTTATTGAATCATAAAAAAAATTCATAGATAAATTAATTATTAAATACATAAACGCTGATTTATAAAAAAACGTTGCAGTACCCTTAACTATTATCTTATATTGTGCGGCAAATTGACATAAAGTCACATATGGAAAGTTTACCAACACAGAAAATCAGGTGTAAAAACATAGATTAACGATGCATAAATGCATTGTTAATCCCCTTGCCTGTACTGTGCATCGTGTATAAAAGGATAGAGTTTATGTGGAAAAATATGGGACTGACAGGCAAGATCATTGTTGCCATGGTGCTCGGTATCATACTGGGTTTATTTATAAACTATTCAGGACTCAACGCTGAAGGCGGTTTTGTTCATACGTATATTACCAACGGTTTTCTTGCCATTGTCGGTAAGCTGTTTGTTAACTCACTAAAAATGCTGGTCGTTCCTTTAGTGCTTATCTCACTGATTTGCGGTGTGTGCGGCATTGGCGATATCCGCTTGCTTGGTCGTATTGGTAGCAAAACGTTTTTCATCTATATGGTAACAACGGCATTAGCGATAGCCACAGCTATCGGACTTGGTATTGTATTTGGCATCGGTAAAGGCATGGATGTCGAAACTGAGGCTGCGTTTGAAGCTCAGTCAGCACCGCCTCTGCTAGATGTATTCTCTAACATCATTCCATCAAACCCCATCAGCGCGATGGCAAATGGTGACATGTTATCGATTATTTTCTTCGCTATCTTAATCGGTATCAGTATTTTGATGGTGGGTAAACCTGCCAAAGGCTTGGTAAAAAGCTTAGAGCTTATTAATGAAGTGATCCTAAAAATGGTGACCATCATTATGAACCTAGCCCCATATGGTGTCTTTGCGCTACTAACTAAAGCGATGGCAGAGCTTGGTTTAGACCTTATTTGGTCATTACTGGGTTATGTTGCTGTACTGGTTGGCTCACTGGCTTTCCATTTCTTTGTCACTATGATGATTGTACTCAAGCTTTTTTCAGGCTTATCCATCAAGACATTTTTGGCGAAAATGCGTGAAGTGCAAATTTTTGCATTCAGTACATCAAGCTCGAACGCGACCATCCCTATTACTTTGCGTACCGTCACCAAGCGCATGGGTGTCGATAACTCAGTCGCGTCGTTTACCGTTCCTTTTGGCGCAACCATCAACATGGATGGTACGGCAATTATGCAAGGTACAGCGACCATTTTCATTGCCAATATTTATGGTATTGATTTGAGCGTGACCGACTATCTGATCGTTATTTTGATGTCTGTATTGGCCTCTATCGGAACCGCAGGTGTACCGGGTGTTGGTCTGATTATGTTGTCCATGGTATTTGCTCAAGTCGGCTTACCTATCGAAGGTATTGGCCTTATCTTAGGGGTAGATCGTATTCTTGATATGCTACGTACCGCAGTGAACGTCAGCGGCGATGCGGCAGTGACTGCTATTGTGGCAAAATCAGAAGGTAAGATGGACTTAGCTATTTATAATGACCCTGATGCGGGCGCGAAAGATGTGTTCGACGGTCACATTGATGAAAACAACGAGCGTGAATTCTCTGAGGTATTTAATGACGGTATCATGGGTAGCGAATACGATGATGTCGATCGTCGTCGCTAGTCATTCATATTAAATAAGTCGTAATAAAAAAACCTTAGTCATGTGGCTGAGGTTTTTTTATGTCGAATAGAAGATATAGTCAGCTAAAAATAAAACGGTTATACGGACGTAAATGCGCTACTAGTATAAATTTCGCTGGTTTGCTGCGTTCCCAAAGGCTGCACAAAATTCATTCCAGTAGCGCTATGTTCTTTTTATAGTGCATCAACTATAGAGCCGACTCAATCAGTTTGTACCTACTACCCTAACACATATTTGGTAATCATCGCCAAGCAGACCAATACAATCAGTGGTCGAATCAATCTACTACCGCCTTTAACCACCATGTGAGAACCGAAATAAGCACCGACTGCTTGCCCAAACATCATTGCTAGCCCCACTTTCCACAATACATTGCCACCCAAGATAAAAAATATCAATGAGCCAATATTGGTAGATAAGTTCAATACTTTTGCCGCGCCTGTCGCTTCGATAATCTGACGACCACGTAGCGCCACATTACCAAGCGCAAAAAACATCCCAGTCCCTGGACCAATATACCCATCATAAAAACCAATTAATGGAGCAGCTACTTTCTGCCAAGTTCCTTCTGAAATACGCGGTGTGGCCTCAACTTCACCAAGCTTGGGCGCAAATAACGTATAAATACCAATGGCGGCAATCAAAAAAGGAATCAGCTTTTCAAGCAAATCTGGTGGTGACATCTGTACGGCAATAGTACCAATGACCGATCCTATAAAGGCGGCAATAATCGCGACTTTGATCCGTTGAGGTTTGATGACGCCTTTTCTGATCATGGTAATGGAGGCCGCCAGTGCCCCAGAAGCCGCTTGTAATTTATTGGTGCCTAGCGTTAAGACAGGTGGCACATTGGCAAGTAGCAAGGCTGGTATGGTCAGCAAACCGCCGCCTCCAGCGATGGCATCAATAAATCCTGCCAGCGCTGCCACAGCGGTCAGCATTAAAATAATCTCTAAAGAGAGGGAGAAGTCCATGATACTGACCTTCAAAATGGATAATGAAAAAGAAGAAAGCCTAAAGAAGGCAGGCTAAAATGGTCGTTTCGGTCAAACTTTTATTTTTCTGACGCACACAGAGAAACGATTGAGCTTTACGCAGTGATGCTCATTATAAAGATAAAACCATAAAAAAAGCCAAAAGCACAAAAAAGTCTGCTAGATTTGTCTAATTACTCAGTAAATATTCAACATCACCCACTTTGATATAGCAAGATGTAACGACTTGCAACTACTTTGTCAGTAATATCCCCTTTATAATATCGCTATTATGGATATATTAAAGCGTACTGATAACTTTTGGTTAAGGTGTTTTGCTGTCTATATGAATAAGAGTATGAGAAACTGTTCTTGTCTAGCTGTTACGTTATCTTAAGTAGCAGCATAGATATTTGAGGTTATTTAATAAATTGCACTTAGTAAATGAGGATGATATGGCAATACGAAGGATTAAGTCTTTTTTTCAACTTGACGCAGCAGGCGGTATCGTCTTGGCATTGGCTGCCGTTGCTGCAATGATTGTTGCTAACTCCCCTCTTAGTGTTTGGTACGAAGGATTTATTCACGCACCCGTTGCCGTTCAAATAGGTGACTTTGCTATTGCCAAAGATGCACATCATTGGATCAATGATGGTCTGATGGCGATTTTCTTTTTCTTAGTTGGACTTGAGCTCAAGCGTGAGGTACTGATTGGTGAGCTGTCCAACGTCAAACAAATCATATTGCCAGCTGGTGCGGCATTGGGTGGCATGATCATGCCTGCCATTGTTTATCTACTCTTTAACTACAATGAGCCTGAGTTTTGGAAAGGATGGGCAATCCCAGCAGCAACTGACATTGCATTTGCTCTTGGTATTTTGAGTCTTTTGGGTAATCGTGTACCCAACTCTTTAAAAGTGTTTTTGGTGTCCATTGCCATCTTTGATGATATTGGCGCCATTTTAATCATTGCATTGTTTTATACCAGCGATTTGTCATTGCAGTCATTGGCCGTGGCTGGCCTATGTTTGCCTGCTCTGTACTTTTTAAATCGTCGCAATGTAACCAGAATCACCCCTTATCTGTTCATTGGTGTGATTATGTGGATTGCGGTACTAAAATCTGGTATTCATGCAACCCTAGCTGGGGTGGTTTTAGCACTCTTTATACCAATGTTTGACCGTACTGATCCTGAGCACTCTCCTGTAGAAGAGTTGGAGCATGATTTACATAATACGGTGGCCTTTGGGATTTTGCCATTATTCGCTTTTGCAAACTCTGGTATATCGCTCGAAGGCGCTGGCATAGCCGAGTTATTCCATTCAGTACCACTGGGTATTGCCGCTGGTCTATTTATCGGAAAGCAATTGGGTATTATGATCATGTGCTGGTTGATCTTTAAGCTTGGTATCTCAACCATGCCAAGAGGCATGAATTTCAAGCAAATATACGGCGCTTCCTTGTTATGCGGTGTGGGTTTTACGATGAGCTTATTCATTGGCGGCTTAGCCTTTGCAGGCGAGAACACCTTGTTTGATGAGCGCTTAGGTATCATCATGGGTTCAATCGTCTCTGGTGTGGTCGGTTACTTTATGCTTAAGGTCAGTCTAAAAGACAATGTCAGTGGGACGACTGTGGATTTGACGCGTCCGCATTGATGATAAATGAGCCACTTAAGGGCAATTTGGCAAATAAGTGGCTCATTGTCACAAGGCTATACGATACTGTGACTGATGGAACCCTATAAATAGACAATAATATCGTTGGCATTGTGAGAATACTTCATCATAAAGGCAACTGATAAATATGGATTCAATCGAGCTAAATAGTAACGCAAACAGAACGTCTGCCAGTAGTCCGTCCCATAAACGGCATCTGACAGGCGCTTATCAACGTCATGGACGTACCACTGCTATCGACGACCATAGCGATTTGCAGGTTTTAAAACGCATCAAACGTTATTTGTTGCCAAAAGACTTTGTCATCTCACAAGACTTATTACATGAGATGGTCGCAGGCTATGATATTGGCGATCCGCTTGCAGATGCATTAGCCGCCGATGGCTTTCGTTTCGCCAAACCTTTACAGCAAGCTATTATCAGCAATGCTGTCGATAATGACCTTCCAAACAATCCCTCTTTCCATGCATTAACTGAACAATTTAGCCAACATCCCGATTGGTTCGACCCTAAGCTAGCACAAATTGGCGCGATCGCTTATCGGCGTTATCCACTGATGCTGATTTGGTTACTACGTAACGTCGCTCTAATGGCAGGTTATAGCATTCCCGCTCTCTCCTTACCACTCATTCAGACCGGCGCACTAATGCATGATGCCCTACCAAGGCTGATGCGCACTTATGCTTATATTCTAGCCATCTCTGAGCACCCACAATTAAATATAGGTGCGTCTCACAAGCGTAAACCGATTGAGCAGGTACTGGCCATCGGCTCTGAAGGATGGCGACAATCTATCCAAGTCCGCCAGATTCATACCTTGGTACGACAAAATCTGCTCAAGGGCAAAGGCAATGCCGCAGTAGGTGTCATATCAGAATCCAATCAGCATCACAACTCAGACGGCAGCTGGAATACTACTTATTGGGGCGTACCTATTAATCAGACAGATATGATTGCCACGCATTTGCAGTTTTCTCTGTTGATTATGCGCGGGCTACGCTTGCTTGGAGCACGCATTAGTACAGAAGAAGCCGAAGGTATTTTGCATTTATGGAATTTGGCCAGCTACTGGATGGGGGTAGACTTGCAACGGCTGCCAAAAGACGAAGCTGCGTGTTGGGAATGGCTCTATACGTATCTATCCATCCAGCAACTTGACTTTAAAATGGGACAACCCTTGGCAAAAGCCTTGCACGATTTGCCCCGCCAACTCATGGGTGAGGACAATCGACGCGGGCGCTTTGTTGAGATGGTCAATGCCAGCGTGACGCGTACGCTAGTTGGGGATGATATCGGCGATGGACTGGATTTACCAAAATCAAAGATACGTTTTGGCGTATTGTCCTCAGTGCCGATTCTTTTTGCACTCGACACCGCACGGCAGCACAATCGAATCGTCGATGAAAAATTAGAAGCGTTCCGTGCCAAGCGTCAAGACAATATGAATTGGTGGCTTAAGAAAAATGATGCATATTATAAATAACAAGCCACGTATGGCAAAAACAAAGCGCGATACCTAAGCGCGGCACACATAGCCTTGAAAAGCCATTTGTGAAAATATCAATTAAAAAATAATCTCGAATATTATTATGAGTCAATAGAATATCTCAAGCCTTTATCAACACCCGTTACTGTCTTTATAATTCTTTATGACTTTTTGTACTAGAGCCGCATCAGACGTGTTTGCTAATGGTTTTGCACGGCAAGCTATTATAGCTTGCCTGCTACAAACGGCTATTTTGTATTCGGTAATACCATTCAAGTTGTCGATCAAAGCCAGTTTCAAGCAAGCTGGCAATGACTCGTCCTGTCAGACCCCATACTGTCTCACCATCAACTTGCCAGCTGGGGGTAAGCATGGTCGCAGTCTTCTCTTGCATCGTATATTCTACCGCGTACTCTACGGTAGGCTGAGTGAGCAACGTCTCAAAATCCGCCCAAAATATGCGTGATATTTCGCCAAGTTCAGGTACGAGCACCAAATCTGGTGCAATAAGTGCCACAATCGGACGTACACTCATACCACTTTTGGACGTTTGTATGGGCAATTGACCAAGCAATTGGACTTTATTGGGTGGTAACGCGGTTTCCTCGCACGCTTCGCGCAGGGCAGTAACGACGTTATTGCCATCGCCCCTCTCATGCCTACCGCCTGCGCAGGACACCTCACCAGCATGACTGTTCATATGTGCAGCGCGGAGCGTCAGAAGTAATTTAGGGCGACGTTCATGGGTGATGGCGACCAAGACTGACGCGTCTGCAATCGGTGTCTGATACAGACTGTCTAAGACACGTGCACTATAAGAGGTGTTTTGATCGCTATATAGCGCGGGGTTAGTAACCGCATTTAACGTCTCATGCTGTACTCGCTCAGCCAATGTTCTGAGCGTGGGATAACGAATCAGCGTTGGCACAGCGACTGACAATTCATCAAAACCTATAGACTGCGCGGGGAGTAACATTATAATTGCCTTTTATTTTTATCAGTGTTTACTGTCATCATGATGGGCGTACCATCCGTTAAACCTCAACAATAAAACGTATCGCGAATCACGTATTTACAATTATTGAATATAGTTAGGATATGCTAGTGGATAAGATTTTTTCATTAAATAAGATGCAAGGCAGAATCGATAACTGCCCGCAAAGACTGCCGTTAATCATTATTGCACTTGCTTGGCTTGGAGGCACCCTTGCCACGGCCGCGCTTGCGCTCATTGGTAATTGGCAAAATGTCGCCATGATTTTGGGCTCATTTGGTGCCAGTTGCCTGCTTATTTTTGCTTATCCAGAGAGTCCATTTGCTCAGCCAAGAAACATCGTCGGTGGTCATTTTATTACTACTTTTACTGGTTTGTCGTTTTTGACTTTATTTGGTGTCGAATGGTGGAGTTTATCGCTTGCAGTCGGCACTGCAATTGCACTTATGCTACTACTTAGAGTACCGCATCCGCCAGCAGGATCTAACCCTTTGATTGTCATGCTCGGCGGCGTAAAGTGGTATTTTCTTCTCACACCCACACTAGTAGGAGCACTTGCCTTGGTGGTGGTTGCTCTCATTTATAACAATATTGGCAGAGGCAGACATTATCCTCGCTACTGGTAGTCCTATAACCCCAGCACTTGCGCTTAGTCAAGCCTAGCGCAAACTGATTGCGGCTGCATATACTTTGTGTGACTGACCTGCTCTGTCTGTTGCACTTTCCTTTATTTGGTAAAATATCAGGCATTACTCTGACAAGAATGTGCTGTTTTTGTCATCCTTGTCGGTGTGGCAAAAATTTGTGTTATCTTAAACTTAAGATCTGTCACCAGATAAAACATGCATCGGTCACCGCCATGTTATGCTCATAGCATCAAAACGATCACTTTTAATATATTTTTATTTTCCTTTATCATTATATAAGGCAGTTGATATGCGCTATTGTCTACAATGCGGTCATGAAGCAGAACGCAAAATACCAGCTACGGATAATATGCCACGCTTGGTATGCCCAAATTGCCATTATATTCATTATGAAAACCCAAAAGTGATTTGTGGCTCGCTCGTTGTTCATAAAAACCGAGTACTCTTATGTCGCCGTGCCATCGAGCCGCAGTACGGTTTATGGACGCTGCCTGCTGGTTTTATGGAAAATGGCGAAACCATGGCTGAGGGCGCGGCGCGTGAGAGCTATGAAGAGGCTGAAGCGGTCGTTATCAATCCTCATTTATACTGCCTATATGACATTCCTGATATTGGTCAAATCTACAGCATCTACTTAGCGGAGCTAAAAGACGGCGCTTATGGTATTGGTGCTGAAAGTCTTGACTCTGCTTTATTCAAAGAAGAAGACATTCCTTGGGATAAAATTGCCTTTGAAGCCGTGCGCCGTACCTTAAAAAGCTATTTTGAAGACCGAAAGCAATTCGATAGTCACGATCAGTTCCCAGTTCATCAAGATTACATCGGTAAAGACCAAAGTATTAAGCGCTATTAGCACCGCACTATAAGTGCAAAAGACTTTACAAAAGTTGTTGGTAAAAGCCATTGATAAGAACTATGCTAAGTACTTAGTACCGTTTCTTATCAATGGCTTTTTATTGTCTGATGTTAACCGCTCAATCTGACTTGTGAGACTATCATGCCGACTTTGTTGCCACGCGCTTTTGCTTTATTACCACTGACCCTCGCCATGACATTGACCAGTGTTAGTATGATCAGTCATGCAGATGACACACGCCTAACCGCTGAAGAATCAGACCCACAAACGCTTGGATGGATGCAAGGATTTCCGCCACCTGAAGATAAACTGATCAGACAGCCATCCTCTGATTTTTTTAGTTTTCCAAAGCTACGTTGGACAGTCTGTCATATCCGTGAGCTGATGCCGACTACTGAGGTCAGTCGCGGCATCGGTGCGCCTTCCAAGCTCAGCTACGCGCTGGATAAAAATATCGATGCCATTACTTTTACGCCCACTGGTAGTAATCGCTCAATGACATGGCGACAGTCATTAGATGCTAACTATACAGATGGTATTATGATCATGCATCATGGCAAGGTGGTTTACGAGCGCCAAAACGGTTGCCTAAATGAGCTGGGTAAACATGCCGTGATGTCGATGACCAAATCGATGACTGGACTACTAGCAGAAATCCTCGTAACCGAAGGTAAGCTTGACGACACAGCGTTGGTTGCCTCCATTATCCCTGAGCTTGCGAACAGTGGTTTTGGTGATGCAACTGTACGCCAAGTGATGGATATGACCACAGCGCTGGACTATAGTGAAGACTATGCCGACCCTAATGCTGACATTTGGAAGTACTCAAAAGCGGCCAGCCCACTACCGAAGCCTAAAGGCTACACCGGTCCTGATGGCTACTTTGAATATCTACAAACGGTTAGGAAAAAAGGCGAGCATGGCAGTGCCTTTAGTTATCAGACAATCAATAGCGATACGCTTGGCTGGATTATTTCACGCACCACTGGCAAAGCGGTCAATGACTTACTCTCTGAGCGTATTTGGCAAAAAATCGGTGCAGAACAAAGTGCCTACATGACCGTCGATAGTAAAGGTACGCCATTTGCGGGCGGCGGTATCAGTGCCGGCTTACATGATATGGCACGCATTGGTAGTCTAATGCTAAATAAAGGCATCATTGATGGCAAGCGTTTATTCCCAGCAGCAGTAGTAGACAAAATCGAAGCTGGCGGTGACAAAGCAGTTTTTGCCAAAGCAGATTATAAACAGCTCACTAATGGCAGCTACAAAAGCATGTGGTGGTCATATGATAATCCCACACCCGTTTATTCTGCACGCGGTGTCCATGGTCAAAGAATTTATGTTGACCCAGCAGCCGACATGGTCATCGTCCGTTTTGCCTCTCACCCTGATGCTAGTAATGGCAAGAACGACCCTACGTCAATACCTGCATTTCGAGCCGTCGCAAATTACTTGATAAAAAAGTAATTGTTTTAACCAAACGCTTAAAACTCACTGATAAAAAGTCACTGCTTAAAAATAACACTAAAAACATAAAAACCGCCGCTTCCAATGTAAATAATGAAAGCGGCGGTTTTTTTACAGCAGATTTGATTTAAAAGAACTGAGTGCTACTAGCTCTTGATTTTACAAACCTTAAAGCCCAAGCCTTTGACATGGGCTTCTTTGTCATACGGTGCTAAGACCGCACGCACATGCTTTTGCCCTTGCAAGTACTGCTTGGCGACACGCTGTAAGTCAGCAACCGTCACCGCTAAAATGGCGGCTCGCATTTTACGCTGCCAATCTGCACCGCGATGATGCAAATCAGCGAAACATGCTTTGATCGCCTCGCCCGCTGGAGAGCCTGGCTTATCCATACCTGAGATAATACCTAAGATGGCTTCTTCTAACTGCTCATCCGTTTGCGGCTCATTGAGTAACCATTCAATGCTGGCATCAAAATGGGCGAACGTCTCCGCGCACTGGGGATCACGGTAACTAAAGAACTTAAATGCGCACGCATTGGCATCGTAACCTGCACCGCCGCCATAAGCACCGCCGCGCTCACGAATGGCACTGTGTAAATAACCATTACGCAGGTAAGGCGCTAACACCATCAGTGCTGCGGTATCAGGATGGTCAGCCGCAGGCACGCTATAAGCACTGGCGTTATGATAAACGTTGGTCGGAACCAGCCATGCCAAGTCTTCAACATCGACCGCCGCACTTTTAAAATCAGCGTTACTTTCTACTATTTTTGCGGTATCCGCCCCAGTTAACGCTGAGTCTAATTGCAAATCCACAAACTCACTGGGAACGTTTGCATCAATACCCGCATTAGCATGGCTTAATTCTTCGGCAATCGCAGGGGCACGACTGTCTTTCCAGCTCTCAACGATTAAGTTGCTTAGACGCTCGGTTTGTTCCGCTTCACAAATAATAACGGCATGTTTAGGTAAGCTAATCAGACGTTGATGCAAATCCATCAAACCCGTTGCTAATTGATCCCACTGTGCATCATCCGTACTGGCGTACGTTAAGAAATCTTTTAGTGCGTTCAATGCAGGCAAACCACTGCGCACATACTCTAGCTGTGCTTGACGACTCATACCACGACTGGCCGTTTGCATCGCATACGAATGCCCAGAACCTGCAAGGTTTGATTGCCAACTGGCTTGACGCTGCTGCAAAATCTCTTTGATACGATCATGTTCACTAAAGACGCTATGCTCCATGACTTCTTTGAGCAAATCAATCGCTTCAGGCTTACGGTTCAGCGCGCGCGTGGCCACCACAAAGTAGCTGCTAATAGACTGGCTGTCATCAACATTGGTACGTTGACTGATACGTGCGGTCACCCCTGATGAATGCGCTGCTTGCTTGGCTTGCATTTCATGAGCACTGAGCGAATCTGTACCCAACTCGGATAGCAGACTGAGATAAATTGGCAATAATGGATGATTGATTACCTCATTGACTGGTAACTGGTCACTTTCATTTCCACCAATCGCGTCAGTCAACGGTACGATTACTTGATAGTAATAGATACCATTAGTACCTGCTTCATACTCAAACAAGGTACTGTCCTGTCCGCTTAGGCGCACGGATTTTTGTGAGCCCTGCTTAAAGCTGATGTCCGTCGGTACATCTTCTAGACCTACTTTTGGCAATAAACTTAAATCATCTGGTGCCGCTTGTCGTGCCGCCAAATCAAGCGCCTGCTTATGAAGAATGTCTTTGTCATGAGCAGTCAAGTCCATGGCAATAGTATCTAAACGTGTCTGCTCAGCGGCAGCCAAACGAGCAGTTTTTTCACTGTCCGGTGTCAAGGTGACACGTACGCGATGAGTGTTGTCAAGCAAGTGGGTCTTGATTAAATTGGGCAGCCATTGCGCATCGACGACTTGTTCGCGCAGCCATTGCAAATGCTCATCGACTTCCCAAACATCGATAGGATTGCCATCATGAATGGCCGTACTAAAGCCCTCTAACATTAAGTTCAAACCATAAGGCACGCTATCACCGCCGATATGACGTTGATCAATCTCTATTTGATGCAAGATGGTTTCGATGGTTTCATCATCGACTGGTGAACTTGCAACGTCAGTAAGCAAATCAATAATGCCTTGCTCAACTGCCTCAGCGTGCTCAGGGTTTGAACCACGTAGGCCTGTATAAAAGACCATTTCATAATGACTGTCATCCAGTCCAAGCAGCGGGCTTGGCGCTTTACCCAGCGGATGGCTGTCCAAATAAGCCCGCAGCGGCGAGCCCGCATGCTCAATCAATACGCCTTCGAGCAAACGCAGTGCCAAACGCTGCTTTGGATCGGTAATAGAAGGCAGCAACCAAGCCACCACATGATGAGTTTGGTCTGGACCCGCTTCGTCAGCGGTATAAGTGTCAGTTGCGCTAATTGGCGCAGACAGACGCTGCTCTGGGCGCGACACGTGTTTTTTGCCTGCTTCAAACTGAATTAAGGCATCTTCGTGTATTTTCGCCTGCGTTTGGGCAACTGGAATATTACCAAAGCTCATAATCACGCTGTTTGACGGATGGTAATGGCTTTGATGAAATGCAACCAATTCAGAATGCGTTAGGTCAGGGATTTCCGCAGGATCACCGCCAGAATTATAATGATAGGTGGTCGTTGGGAATAAATGATGAGCAACAGCATGATACAGCTGATCAATCTCCCCACTCATTGCGCCCTTCATCTCATTAAAGACAATTCCTTTAAACTGCGGCTTGTCGTCATTGTCCAGCTCTACACGGATGCCTTCTTGGGCAAAATCAAGCGGATGAATATTGGGGAAAAACGATGCATCAAGATACACCGCAAGCAAGTTAAAATAATCGTTTTTGTTTTGCGTTGCATAAGGATACGCCGTCCAATCCGCTGCGGTCATCGCATTCATAAAGGTGTTGAGTGAGCGCTTAATCATCGAAAAGAACGGATCACGGACGGGAAATTTCTCAGAACCACATAAGGCCACGTGCTCTAAAATATGTGCTTCGCCTTTTGAATCCATAGGTTGGGTACGAAAGCCCACCAAAAAGGCATTTTCATCACTCGGGTGCGCCAAATGATAATGCATCGCTCCCGTTTTGACATGCTGACTGATCAACACATCCATCGAGAGCGCATCAATATGGCGATGCTCAATCAGCTCGAATGCTGGATGCAGGGTTAAGTCAGCAGTAAATAGCGTGTCAGTCATAGTGTTCCTTATAAAGCGTCTTTAACCCAGTAAATGTAAGCATATCGTTTAAAAAAATTGCACAGTTTACGTGGGTAAAAATCAGTAATGAATAAAAATAGTGGCTATAAAATGAGTCATTGATACCAATCAATGTAAAAGATCTTTTGGGTAATACTCGTCTTTAAGAGCTGCGTATGTAATGGCACTGTTCAATCAAAGAATAGGAATTTGCCTAACGATATTAGATGGGGCTACGCGCTTGATAAGTCAAGGCACGCCTTAAAAGATACGCTAAAAAGGCGGATGCTTGAACTAGCCTCGGCTTTATACTAAACATACTGTCAGGCTAGAGCAACCTTATGATAGATTCATTTTAAAACCGAGACAAAGCTACTGCAATAAAGGTTTCGTCACCTTTGTTTAACAGCACGCAAGCAGAATTTATATCCGTAGCGCAGAAATATTAATGTATCAATTTTATATCGAACTGACTGTATTTGCCCTTTTCATTTATGGCAGTGTGTTTATGCCACTTAACAGCGGTCAATAGTAGTGCTATAGTGAAAATCATCTGTCACAAGGAAAGGAGCCGCTCATGAGTTACCAACACATTTTATTGGTTACCGACTTAATGTCCGATGCTGATTTGGTCGCCCAAAAAGCCAAACGTATCGTTGAAAACCGTCCTAATGCCAAATTATCGGTATTACATATTGTGAAAGACACCATGGTTGGCTTCGGCTATGAGCTGGTGCCAGCGTCAAGTTTATACGATCAAATAGATGACGAGCGTTGCCAAGAGGCGCGTGCCAAGTTAGCGCAGTTTTTGGAGCGCAATGACTTACATGCGGTCAATTCTGAAGTGACCACCGCCATCTCTAACAGTGAAGGTATTGTAAACTATTGTCACAAACACGATGTTGATCTATTAGTCATCGGTCGTCATGAACGCCATGGCATTGCCGCTTGGTTAAGCGGCGCGACAGCAGACAACATCTTGCCCAATGTGCCTTGTGATAGTTTGGTGGTTAGACTAGATAAACCCGTCAACAAGTAGCTTAATAAAAGCTGCGTAGTGACTGATGGTAAGTACGCTTTGATGAAACGTCCTATAGACATGACTATGGGACGTTTTTTATTAAGTATTTTAACATTTATGATTTTGTCAAAATGTCAAAAAAGGTCTGCCAGATAAGGTTTTGATGTCGTGCTTTGTGCCAGACTAGCCACCATGTCCGCGACAAATCGATACCTGCGACGTTCACTTCTACCAAGGTTCCAGCCGCTAATTCCGTCTCAATAACGTGTTGCGATAGACAACCAAGACCGATGTCCGCACTGACCATGTGCTTGATTGCTTCTGATTGCTGAATGGCTCTAACTATCTGCGTGTTGGACAAATGCTTTAGCAGCTGCTCGTCGATAATTTGACGAGTACCGGATCCCGCTTCACGCACCAACAGCGGCATTTGGGCCAATTGTTCGATACTTAGCTCGTAGCAACAATTAGCGTGATTATATGCTTTCATCTCTGTCAACCAGTGGCTATCGCGCTTGGCAAAAACCTTTAAGCTATCAGTGCGCCACGCTCGCTGCTCAATGGCTTTCATGTCTGTCGGGCGCGGCATTCCTTCTACTAAAGCAATATCAATGTTTAATTGCTCGACCTCACTGACCACTTCTTGTGTGTTAGCGATGTAGAGATCGGCATTCGCATCAGGTAGCGCTTCATATAGCTTAGCCAGCAATGGCGGCAGTACATAATTACCAATCGTGGTACTGGCGCCAATACGGATTTGTCCAGCTTGATGCTTATGGTACTGCTCCAATGTCAGCGCCTGCCCTAAGATCGCTTGCGCCTGTACGTAGATAGGATAAGCATTGGGATGTTGATTGAGCCTACGTCCGACCCGCTCAAATAGTGGCATCTGTAGTCGTGATTCCAACTCAGTTAGGGCGCTGCTGACTGCTGATTGCGACAAATGCAGCTCTTCACTGGCACGACTGGTACTGCCCGTCTGATAAATACTGACAAACACAGACAACTGCTTGAGGGTAATTTTCGGTAACGTCTGCATCGCTTTTTTCATGATCTTTATACTTCCATACGTTATTTCAATCTCGCACTTTGCCACACCTATTATTTAGTCTCATCTTTATATAGCTGATACTTAATAAAATGGATACACAACATCATAATGTATGACTAGATGTAGACAAATCAATGTAGCCAAATCACCGCGTAGTCGATATCTTGATATGTAGACTAACCTAAAAAACCGATAGTTTATATCTTATTAATCTGTTTTTATTGTAAATAGATTCGTCTTATACTGTCCAATCATAAGCTTATGCTTATTTGGATTAGAAAGAGGACAATCAGTCATGCAAGTTTTAGCTCAATCAGTTACCAGTTATTTGCCAAATAACCGTCATTTGACAGGGTTAATGGTGGTGCTTATCGGCAGCTTGTTTTGTCTTTGGCTCGATATGAGTATAGATAATTGGAGCGGTGGGCGTATTGTTGGTTTGTCTTCTTTGACATTGGCTATTTTGCTTGGCATGTTACTTGGCAATACGGTCTACCCTAGTTTTGCAGATCGCTTACAGGTAGGCGTAACATTTGCTAAAGGCCAGATACTGCGTCTTGCAATTATGTTTTACGGCTTTAAGCTGACATTAACACAAGTATCTAGCGTGGGTATGCCTGCAATTATGACCGATGCCCTCGTACTGACGTCGACGTTTTTACTTACCTATTGGCTGGGTACAAGGTGGCTTAAGGTTGATAAGCAAACGACATTATTAATTGGTTCAGGCGCGAGTATTTGCGGAGCAGCAGCAGTGATTGCCGCAGAGCCAGTCGTCAAGGCGGACGCCCATAAAGTGACTATCGCCGTGGCAACGGTGGTTGTCTTTGGTACTATCGCCATGTTGCTCTACCCGTTTTTATATCATCTGGGCTGGTTGCAACCTTGGCTAAATGCTGAGCAATATGGGATTTATACTGGCTCGACGATTCATGAAGTGGCGCAAGTGGTGGTGGCTGGTAATGCGATTAGTACTGACATTGGCGATACAGCGGTAGTCACCAAGATGATACGGGTGATGATGCTAGCACCATTTTTATTGGTGCTGTCTTTTGTTTTAACCACAGGCAATGGCGATAAAGATGACAAACCTTCCATCATGAACCGTATTCAACAAGTCAACATACCGTGGTTCGCCTTTGTATTCATTATTATCGTACTGCTACACACTTGGGTGCCTATGTCTCAAGGCTTTGAGCGCAGCATGGTTATGCTTGATGACGTTTTACTCACGATGGCCATGTTTGCGCTTGGTCTCACTACTCATTTAAGCGCCATCAAACAAGCCGGCGTCAAACCCCTCATGCTAGGCGCAATTATGTTTGTATGGCTTATCGTTGGTGGGGGTATGATCAATATCGGGATTGGTTTAATCTAATAAATTGGATAGTTGGACATTCGTCACTTTGCTTTAAAACAAAAAAATGCCTACATACTATAGCGATAGTACGTAGGCATTCTTACATCTGTAGTTTGTTCTAAAAACAACGATATTAGTTTTTAGAACAAACCGCTCACATCAAATTACAGACGAAAAAAAACGAACCCTTAGGCTCGTTTTTAAACATCTATTTATCTAGCTGT
Source organism: Psychrobacter sp. AOP22-C1-C5 (assembly GCF_052378885.1). Taxonomy (NCBI): domain Bacteria; kingdom Pseudomonadati; phylum Pseudomonadota; class Gammaproteobacteria; order Moraxellales; family Moraxellaceae; genus Psychrobacter; species Psychrobacter sp. AOP22-C1-C5. Next base: position 442,807 of record NZ_JBQSYC010000002.1, read on the forward strand.
CTATAAAAGACAAATTAGATAGCAACGATGTTATGTGCTTGTGGGCCTTTTTGGCCTTGAGTTACAGTGAACTCAACTTCTTGGCCTTCAGCCAAAGTTTTGAAACCTGAACCAGTGATTTCGCTGTAATGAGCAAAAACGTCTGCGCCAGTTTCTGGAGCGATAAAACCAAAGCCTTTAGCTTCGTTGAACCACTTAACTGTACCTTTTTGAGTATCTGACATATTGATAATCCTACTTTTAAATTTATTAATGGCCTAGTGACCGGTAACGCTTGCAAATAGCTACTGAACGATAAATATTAAAACGAAGGATTATAACTAATACTACGAGGTAATGATTTGGTGCAGAACTGCTCTTAAGCTTGAACGTATTATAAGGGGAACATTTCAGCATCGCAAGTCTTATCTCACATTTCGTGTAACAGAAGACCATTTTTTCACTATTTTTGCTGCTGATTGCAGCAATTTTAAGCATTTGGCAAACGGAATAAATACACTGCTACCCCGCTACATACAAAGGCTACCAACCATGCTATCCATATCATATCGTTAGGCAAACGATAAAATAACATGGCTGTTGATATATTCATCATTATTGTTGCGAGCCATTTGGCATATAAAGGTACAGCATGGTTGTGCTCCCAATCACGTACAAATTTTCCGAAATACTTATGATTGATGAGCCAAAAATGAAAGCGCCGTGAGCTACGCGCCCAGCACGCAGCCGCTAACAATATAAAAGGAGCGGTTGGCATGACTGGCAGTACAGCACCGATAATTCCCAAAACGAAGAATACCCAACCCAATATCACGAACATCCAGCGCACCGCTGGGCTTTTGGATTGATTGGTCTTCGGTCGATAATAGAAAGCTTTTTTACTTGTACTCATAGAATTGGTGTCGTTGGCAATGTGGCATAGAGATTAGGCATTTATAAACCTTTATAGAGGAACGCTGCCTATATAGGTGCATAAGCATGCAATATTGATCAAATCGGCACAAGACGAATTTTGCAGTTTTGTGTTCACTATTCGCAGTGAACTACTACGCTACTTTAGTGCTCGATAATTGAGCAAAATAATATCAAAAATTTTGTCAAATATTAGTAGGATAATTTTAGTAATTGGCGCATAATCCGCTTTCAAACAAACTATTGTTCTAGTCAATGGTTAATGTGTTAAAGATTGTATTATCAGGTAACTCTTTACTTTTATCACTTGTCACCTTTTCTGTCTTAAGCATTTTATTCATAACACCTGTTGCTGTTTCTTTTTTACTTTCTTCTACTTTCTCTATTGTTATAAGGACATTCATGGCCACATTGTTCAGTCTTTCGTCAGTCAAAATGTTGACATTACCTTTAGCAATTGCTGCTGTCACTGTATTTAGTGGTTGTGCGACAACTACAAGTCCAGAAGCACGCTCAGCGTACGATAAGACACAGCAAAACCTAAAATCTCAACCCGTTAGTGTCATTAGTGATAGCTGTATCGTTCGAATTGAAGTTGGCAAAAACGATATTATGTATCAACAGTCTGATTTGACATCACTTGCAATGGCGCAAACGGTTAAAACTCGTTTGATGAATGAGGGCGTTAAAGTCGGTAATACATCATCACCATTTATCTGTGGCGGTTTAAGCAAAGTAGCATTGGCTAAGTTAGACATCAGAATGGTCGATAAGGCCAAAGATGTACCGAACACCGCTTATCCGGTGCTCGGTTCAACCAACACGCTTGATTCAATGACTAACCAAGCCTACCTGAATTTATTTACTGCGCTAAACACTCATAAAGCAGATGCATTCCAAGCTAAAGGCGCTCATGTTGCTTTAGGTTTAGATGACAATAGTTTGAAAACCATTCGCCAAACAGAAGGTGTAAACAAATCGTTTGTCTCTACGGTAGCAGGTTCTAAGCCTTCATTTGGCGCGGCAATGACCGTTGGCGCAGCGACCGTCATCGCGTCTGGCGGCGCTTATGCTTCTCAGATGAAAGAAGGACAGTCTTATGCTATCTATTTGGTTAACTTAGAAACCAATCAAATAGAGTGGGCAAAATCAGGTGTGGTAGAAGGAAATGTTTTTAAGATGCCAGTAAGCACAAGCCTTGAAACTAAGAAAATGTTTGATCCTCTATATACCAACTAAATTTTCAGTTTGCTATAAGTAACACTGTGAATTAAAACCCGCTCATAATTGGATTATGGGCGGGTTTTTACTTTAGTAATATAAAAAATTGATAATACGGACAATAGAAAGTAGTCACTACTAACCTATCCAAAACCTTGCATCACGTCTCATAAGTCGTTTATGATGACGCAGTACCAATCAAAGATCATGCAACATCACTCAAACTTGTCGGGGTGCTTTGCTTTTGACTTTTAAGACCGTCAAAACCATTGCTGAGACTTACCCGTGAACCTGAAGCAGTTAGCACTGACGTAGGAAACAAGCGTGACACTTTCATAAGTCTCTATATGATGCACTGATATTAGTGTGTCTGATATTGCCTCTCCCATATCGAGACTTTGCCTTTCTTGTTTTGCCTAAAGTTTATCAGTCTGATTGTTTCCCACCTAAACAGGAAACAACAATGCAGCCGACTACCACCCTTACCCTTACTCTCGAATGGTTTTTAAACCCCGATCACCTGCCCTTTATCGCTGGTGTGACCACGGGCGCGTACGAGCAAGCAGGACTTGATATCACCATTATCGAGCCTGATGACCATTATGACGGCTTTGCCGAATTACAGAACCAAACGATTGATTTGCACGTCAATGAGCCCATTCATTTGTTTGAGCATTACGCGCCCAATCTTCGCGCGCTTGGCTGCTTTTTTGAAACTGATGGCGGCATCTTGATGCAACGCGCCAGCATGGATAAGCTAAAAAACAATCAGCCTATCCGTATTTGCACGCCCGCTGCTGAGGAAAAAACCAATCGCATTGGCTTTGAGATTTTAGCCCGCTACGCAAAGAAAAACGGCTTTAGCGTTAGCCGCGACAATGTCACCTTTGTGCAAAAAGACTTTTATCACATAAAGAACTTGCAACAAGACCCAAGCCTTGATGGCGCATGGTTGTGCTTCTATAACTTTGAAGGCGTTGAAGCAACTTCTGAGGGCTTGGACTTTGAGTTTATCGATCAGCACCTCTCACCCTACCCCAACTTTTCGGCGTTAGAAATTCTCACGACCGATGAGATTTATAGCGCGAAAAAAGACGCGATAGATACCTTTATCCAAGTCACCAACCAGATGACTGAGCTGTGTAAAAACGATCCAGACGCCGCTTACCGCATGTATTATGACTACAGTAAAACCGAAGCCGATGCCTTTATGGATGCCATTATCGGCAATACGCTTGGCAGATTGATCACGCCTATTAAGCCTGATGTAAATAAGTGGCAAGACCTGCGCGAGATGCTGGCAGAGATTGATATTGTGGCGCTGACTGATGAGCAGTATCAGTCGCTTTGGGCGTTGTAAAAACTGTTATTTTGAGCATTAAAAAACCGCTACAGTATTGGCTATAGCGGTTTTTATTTTTGACAATCGTTGCTCGATACTACTTTCTTATCAAGCCAATCTCGCGCGCTTCTTTTAGCCAGCTTGGGAACTCTTCTAGCATGTTTTCATACAAAGCTTCTTCGCTAATGTCATTCAAATCGTCGAGTTCAAAAAAGTCGCAATTATCAATCACGCGCCCTGTCATGTCGTCTAATTTCTTTAGGATGCCATAACCGCGACCACCCAGTCCGACAAACTGCCAAAATATTGGCAATTTTGCCGCTTCTGTCATGACTCTGGTGATGCCTCGATTGTCACTCACTCCGCCATCACTGATAAACAAAATATAAACGGGCACATCTAGGCCGTCCTTTTGATAAAACTCAGTCACGGCTTTCATGACTTCTGCTTCATTGTTGATGCGCGGGCCAAGTGCCCATTTGCGCCAGCCACCATAAGCGTTATCAATAAAGCCCTCATAGTTGCTCAACCCAATCTCACCCAAATATTGCGGGTCACGGGCAAACGCCCAGCAGTCTAGCGCTTGATCATCATCAAAGCTCACGGCTAGTGGCAATAAACGATTAACCACTTCTTGTACACGACCTTGTTTATATTGTCTGTTCATTGAACCTGAGGCATCGAGCACAAGCGCCACTTTTGCGGTTAATTGCTGCAATTGGCGTTTTTCAAGCGAGATGGTGGCTTTTTTGGCAAGGTTAACCAGTTTAGGCGCTTTCTCTAGCATCACCTTTTCTAACGGGACTTTTGAAGTATTTATCTTGGCTAATGGCGCAGGTTGTGAAGAAACGGTATCACTGTCCTCCGCTACATCACCGCCAAAGTGCTGCACGATTGCGGCAAGTCCACCATTAAACCCTTGCGCGACATTCGCTAAGCGCCAAACACCGCCCTTACGATAAATCTGCATGAGCATACTGGCTTGCTGCTGAGCAAAGTCGGCTGCTTGATAATCCGCCTGTGCTTTTTGCGACTGCTGCCAAATGCCAATATCTAGCGATTGAATTTGGTTGAGCGGCGTATCGGCTGATAAGACAAAAAACAAACTGTCAACGTTGGGAGGTAGTTTGGATAAGTTGATTTCAAACTCAGCCTGTATTCCTTTGCTAGCCGTCGGCTGCGACTCGTAATGAGTAAGCTTAATCTGTCCACATGGGGAAGTTGGCTGATTATAAAACACCATATAATCATCATTGATCAGCTTGCCCGCTGCGTCTAATGCAAAGCAGCTGATGTCCATCTCTATCGGGCTTTGGCGAGTGAATTTGAGCGTGATGGGGGCAGTGTCATCAATGCCGAAGTTGGCTAATGGCGCGCGTTGTCCGACGGTGAGATGGTTCATGGTGTTCCTTACAGTAGAGTGGGATTCCTTTAGAGATAATAGACTAATTACTAGCAATAAAAAACTGCCATCGTGTTTGCTGTGACAGTTTTTTCGAGTGGAATCAAACTAATATAAAACTGCCAATGCCTATCTCTATCGGACTTTAGCGAGTAAATCAAAGCTTGCCCTACTCTGTCAACGCGGCTTTTTACAATACCATTGCAATCCACGATATTTATCCAACAATGTTGAGTAATTAATAGAGCGATTTTTGTTAAACAATGCTAAATTAGAGCCAAATGGCATTAACACATTAAAACTATGAGCAAATTACTCCGCAAACACTTAGAAGACCGTGAAATAAAAAAAGGCTCAGGGCAAGTCTCTGCCTTTATCGCGGTATCTTTGGGCATACTTTCCACGCTTGCTGCTTTGTGTTTTTTATTCCCCAACCTACTCACCACGCCAGATTTTAGACCGCTATATAATCAACATATTTTACGAGGCCTGTTGTTTGCAGGTATGGTCATTGGTTTTGTGTCGGGTTTTGTTAGCCTGCTACGCAATCCGTCTAAGCGCTGGGGAATGGCGGGCATATTACTCAATGCCTTTGCAGCGCTGCTCGCATCAGGACAGATCGAGCCCAATTACTATGACCGTAGTATATATGCAGGTTTGGACTATTTTATTTTAACGCTGTTAATTTCCGCGCTGGTGTTTATTCCTATGGAGCGGTTTTATGCCAAATATAAAGAACAAAAACTGTTGCGATCTGGCTGGGTAACCGATATTAAATACTTCATGTTTAGCCATTTGGGTATTCAGTTACTGAGTTTTTTTACCATCATTCCTGCACAGATTTTATTTAATCAATGGCTCAATCCCTCATGGCATCAGATGGTCAGTGGTCAGCCTTTAGTACTGCAATTTATAGAGATTTTGATCATAGTGGATTTTTTTAGTTATTGGATTCATCGCAGTATGCACAAAGTCCCGTCTCTGTGGCGCATCCATGCCGTGCATCATTCTTCGCATCACATGGACTGGCTGGCGGCGAGTCGGGTGCATGTATTTGAGCTGATTGTGAATCGTTTTGTCGGCTATATTCCGTTATTATTTATGGGTTTCTCTCCAGCGGCCACCTATGCTTATTTGGTGTTTATTTCTTTTCACGCTATTTTTATTCATGCCAATGTGCGTTTCCGTTTTCCGTATTTTCGCTGGGTGCTGGCAACGCCAGAGTTTCATCATTGGCATCATTCGTCAGAAAAAGAAGCATGGGACAAAAACTTTGCCGCCTTTTTACCCATTTATGATGTGATATTTAAAACCGCTCATCTGCCAGACCATTTACCCAAAAAATACGGTACGACAGCCAATACAAAAATACCAGAAGGCTTTGTGGCGCAGTTGGTATATCCGCTGCAACACAAACAACGTAAGAAAAATTAATTGAATAATTCAGAAGAGCGTTGGGCTTTATACCTCAATGCCAATTTAGCTTATTCTTTATCCATGTTGCACTAATTTAATTACTATCCTGATTTAAATATAGGGTAGCCCTTCCCGCTGTCTGCTTGTAGTTGGCAGGCTGTGGTGCACAGCGCCTAAGCATAGTGGCGTTCCTGTTCTCTCGATACTACCTCTAGGCAAAGCGCTGTATGCGCCACACTTCACCAAGCTACCGCGTCAATCAGGGCTAAACCGCACCCACGGCATGGTTTCGCTTGATTATCAATAACTGCTTAAAGTATAGAGATAAAAAAACCGCTACAGCATGATGCAGTAACGGTTTATTTGCCCTAGGCAAGACAAGAATTTACTCTCATATACTAAGGGTGAGTTGTAAATTGATTATGAATGCTTCTTTATAAATATGCAAACTTCTAAAGTGAAAGTTGAGTATCGTAGGTTGGCATGGAGCTTGTAAAACCCAATGGCTAAGTAAGGCTGATTAATTATAGAACAATATGAAATCATCGTTTATCAGCTTCCCTGTACTATCTAAAATAAAGCAGCTGATTTCTATCTCTCTATCGGACTTTAACGAGTAAACTTTAAAGTTATCGGCAAAGCGCCATCGATATTAAGTTGGCTTAAAGGCAGATACTGTCCAATAGTTAAATGGTATGTCCTAAATAAAAAATCAAGAGTATTTTGATCTGCAATATAATATCCAGTTATAAATAGCTTTAGATAGCAGACTAGAGAAATATATTATGTCGTTTCTTTCTTTTTCTTGGATTGAATGTTTTATCGATAATATTAGATTTATACCGTCACTTGGAAAATAGTACTTAAAAATATAATTTCTTAATCCATAATAAGCGTGTAGAATATTCTTCATATAATTATTCAGTAGCTCGTCATCAAATGGATACATTGAAGGTGTAAACTTCTCTAGTATGAAGTTGTTAACATCTCCAATATTTCCAATATTATGTGGCAATACGTATAGAGGGTCATCAATCGAATTTAATATATATTGGAAATCACAGTATCCATTGATAAGGTCAACTAAATATTTATCATTACTTGAATTACTAGCATCTACCCTATCAATAATACTATTTTCAAAATTTATTTTTATCTCACGAATTTTTTCAACGGTATATTTATTCAGATCTTGATCAACTATCTTATGGTCATTAGCACATAATAATATTAAATTATTGTATGTATTATCGGGAATACTATTATCAATAGATCTTGGAGCTTCTAAATTATTGGAATACGCTACATTATGTGCCATCTCTCCAATATGTACAAACCCAGAGTCATCCGAAATAGGTATGAACACTGAATTACCACAAATATTACAGCGACCAGCTGATAGACTATATAATAACTTATAGTCTTTTTCTTTAACATATCTAGATTTAGACACAAAATACCTCAACAGTAATAAAATTTTAGACAAAGAAAAACTTGAAATATTAGGAAAATTTAATTTTTAAGTTTTATTTTTAAATGAGGAACTACTCACAGTAAATTTTTTCAATTATGAATCTACAGATCATCTTAAGATATAGCCCTCCTTAAATAAAAAGAGTACAACGATGATTACGTAACCCTAAGATAAATTTTACTTGCTGGCTGTGCCTGCGCAGACAGAGGCGGCGCAAAATTTATCTTATGATTACTGTACTGTACTGTATTTATTTTGCTATATTAGTTTTATAGTGGATCTGCTATACGATATGATTTTTGAAAGATTTTAGTTTTGTAACTTCTCAATCAACTTATTTGGTTTTACGTCGGTATAGTCTGGTAATTTAGGCTTAAGCTTATCTAAAAGATAATTATGTGAGAGCTCGTGTTCATCCAGAATTGAGAACCAATCGCGTATATACGTTTTTATCTTTTCATCTTTATTAATTAACCCTTTTTCTTGGTGTATTTCAGCAGACTTGAGTTTACTTTTTATTGACGTATCTTCTTTTGATATTTTCCTACCTATTAGAATTAGCTCAAATTTCATTTTATCACTGCTAAAGGAAGGATGCTTACTTATAATTTCTGCGTAATCTTCTACTTGCCTTAAATGCTTTTTGTTTAATGAAATGCTTGGTCTTTTAATTTCGATTATTAAACATTTATATATCTGATTATTACTCTCATCGTAGCTCATATTTTTACTTGCTAAGAAAAAATCTACTTGTCTTTTAGCACCTGAAATTTCGATATCTTCATCAATTTCACTAACCTCTATTTCGTCAATACCTTTTACCTGATTTCTAAGATTTTTACTTAATTTATTAAAATCATCTTCTTCTGCTCCAATGAGAGAATACTGCTCGCCGAATAACCAACTATTCTTCTCAATGATCGTTTGTAGGTCAGGAGTCTCTAAAACTTTATGATACTTATGTTCCATAAGATCTCTTATCATCTTGACAGTACTAAGCCTTTTAGTTACTTCCTCAACTGTACTTATAATATTTTCTAAACTAGAATCTTTAATAATTTTAGACAATCTATCTAAACTGTCTGTTTCCAAATCTAAAACACCTTCTAAAACGTCTACTAAAGAGTCATTTTCATTAGAAGTCATTATCTTATCTAACAACCTTATCAAGATTTTATTAGGTTTTTCTTTCAGATTATTGAATAAGGAAGGGTCATTTAAATAGAGCTCTTTGACAACTATTTTTATATTATTATTGCGCCATGAATCATACTCTTTATCAATACCTTTAGGTTTTAGAAAGAACCCTTTTTCTTCATAGCTTTCTATAACTTCATCAGCTTTACTTTGTAAAAACTCCAAATACATATCTTCTTGTTTATCTAATATTTCAGACTTTAATTGCCCCCAATCAAGCAGTTCAGAGTTCATTGTTATTAAATCTAAATCATTGTCATCGAAGACATCCGACTTTATTATCGTACTTAGATAAAAATTGGGTTTTTTATTAAAACCACTAAGCTCTCTTGATTTAACATTATTCTTACTAGTAATGTAATAATCATAAGACTTCTCAGAAGAGGGCTTTTTATACCAACGATAAAATTGCGTATAGAAGCTTAAGCCATCAATTTTAAAAGTATATGATAATGTATCGGCTTGTGGAATCTCAATATTTGTTCCATTAAAAGAAATCTCTACATTTTTTTTATAGCTAAATACCATCCAAATTCTATAGATAAAAACCTAAAAATATCATCCTCTGAAGGAAGACTTTCTTGTCCATCAAAGCCTATAAGTCTCACTACTGTTCCAGAATTAATATTCTGAAGCAGTTCCATTTCATTTTCTTCAAGCTCAATTGTATCGAAATCTTCAAGTACCGTACTATCAATAGTAGTTTTATATATTCTTTTACTGTTCTTAGTATCCCATTCAGCTTTGTGAGATATTTTATGAAAACTAAACCTTCCTACCCCATCTTTACCATGAGTATGTATAGAATTTTTCTTTTCAGAATCATCATATTTATTGAAACCACAACTTTCGCTATAAAAATCAATACCATTACCATCATCGAAAATTAAAACCTCTTCTATTCCTTCTAATTCATTCCTTTCAATAGTTACCTCAACTTTAGTTGCCCCTGCATCAAACCCATTCCAAATTAATTCATACAGAGACTCGATAGGTTTAGAATTTTTAAACTTCTTCTTTATAGATGGAGTCGTTACTTTTACTGAACTTTTAAGTGTTTTAGTAGCCATATTACTTCCTTAAAGGACTTATTCTATATCTGAAATAGTTGTATGTGTTTAGAAAAACAAATATGGTCTAAATATAATTATGCGTACAGGCCTCAATCGGTTAGAGCCCATGATAATCTTTGCAGAGAACTGCTATAAAGTCCTATAAATAGTAGCATCCAAATATTGAGTCATAGCTTATAACTGTAAAAAACTGGTTAGTAATAAAATACGCCCCAAAAAAATGGCGACGTATTGAACAATATCTATTCTTGCGCGAGGGCTAAGTCATTAAAGAACCCTATCCCGTGCATCGCATATTTGCCCTTTATTAAAGGACTCAGATGCTGAGGCTATACTCTTTAAGCCTTTACTTTTCTTACAAAGCTTTCAACTGTTCCATCTGCGCTGTCATCACCGTCAACTGCCCTTCTAGCTCAGCCAGCTTCGCTTTTTAAGCATCGACCACTTCTACATTTGCTTTACTGACAAAGCTTTCATTGCCCAGCTTACGCGCGATGCCGTCGGCTTACTACGTTTCAATTAATAATACACAAATTTTCAGTTATGTCATATAAATATAACTGTTATCCGATGAAGATATAATAAAAACCTACCCCAACAACCATACTACCGCCACCCACGTAAACAATAGCATACCAATATTGGCGTGGAAAAAGGTTGGAATCACACTGTCTTTAATATGGTCATGCTGTCCATCAGCATTTAGACCACCAGTAGCGCCAAGTGTGATCGTAGACGCTGGTGAACCTGCATCGCCTAACGCTGCCGCTGCACCAAGCATCGCTAGTGCCGCCAGTGGTGAGAACCCAAGCGCAAACGCAAGTGGAATATAAATAGGCGCTAAAATAGGCACAGACGCAAACGAATCGCCAAACCCAATGGTAATAAACAAGCCAACGACCAGCATGACTGCTGCGCCAAACAGCTTATTGTCACCAAAGAACTGAGTCGCAGAGGCCACAAGTGGGTCGATGTCGCCAGTAGCGGTCAACAATGCGCCAAAGCTGGAGGCAATGGTAATAATAACGGCGATTTCTGCCATTAAACGCACGCCCTGCGTAAACACGTCATCTTGCGCTTGCCAGCGGTAAATACCCGAAAACCCAAGAATCATAAAACCGATCATCGCGCCAATAAATAGCGAATCAAAATAAATTTGGAACAATAGCACCGTAACCACTGCCAGCGCTGTAAACAGCAGCGGCTGTAAACCAATCTTGATTTTTTCGTCAGTAGCGATCATGTCAGCATTTTCTGTTTCTGCTTTCGTCACTTTTATATAATCACGCGGTTTACAATACGTGATGAATACCGCAAACAGCATGCCAGCGAGTAGTCCCATGACGGGAAAGAACATCGCTTTTGGTGCCATACTGGCAGTCGCTGCATACCCAGATGCTGCGCCAACGCTATTGAAATTCTCTAACAAGATTTCATTCAGATAAATCGCGCCAAACCCAAACGGTAGCAGCAGATAAGACGCACTAATACCACAAGCCAGAATACAAGCAACGGCACGGCGATCGAGTCGTAAGCGGTTCATTAGACCAAGTAGCGGCGGTATCAGCACAGGAATGAACGCGATGTGTACAGGTATTAAGTTTTGTGAGAGCAGTGAGGCCACAATAAACAGCGCAAACAGTATCCATTTGACCTGCTGTCGTACATGAGCGCCTTCACGGTTAAGACTACTCGCCATCTTTTGTGCGACCCAATCCAGAATGCCGCTTCTCGCCAGTGCAACGGCAAACGCGCCAACCATGATGTAGGTCATCCCGACTTGTGCGCCGCTCAGCAAGTTATCATTTAACACTTGTAAAATGTCTGGCATTGTCATTCTTGCGTGTAGACCACCAAGCAAAGCCGCCGATACTAAGGAGACGGCCACAGGGATTTTAATCAGACAAAACACAACCATCAGCGTAATGGCAAGCACCACAGCATTAATTGGGATTGCAAGCATCCATAACAGACCATAAATAACAGCCAAACCAGTTAAGACAGGCAACACACGGCTAAGAAAAAAGGTATCTTGACGATAGGCAGATAACATAGTGTTCCTTAAAACGTTATTTCAAATAGAGGGGCTTGATTTAGCGAGCTTAAAAATCTAAGAAGTTATGAGCGATAGATATATTGCCATACAGACAATAAAAAACGCTATCACAATTGTGACAGCGTTTTTTATTACTATAGATACTTACGCTTGATTACAACGCTTTCAACTGCTCCATCTGCGCGGTCATCGCGGCGATCTGCCCTTTTAACTCAGCCAATTTCGCTTTTTCAGCATCGACGACTTCGACTGGTGCTTTACTCACAAAGCCTTCATTACCAAGCTTACGGGCGATACCTTCAGCTTGCTTTTGTAGCTTTTCGTATGACTTGTCCAAGCGTGCCAGCTCAGCCGTTGGATCAATCAGACCTTTCATCGGTACAAGGACACGTAGCTGACCGACCATACTTGATGATGACAATGGCACCTCATCGCCTTCTTTGACGATCTCTAAGCTCTCAACTTTGGCAAGCGCTTTGAATTGGTTTTTAATGCGTGACAGGCGCGCTTCTTCTTCGCTAGAGACGTTTTGTAGGAGCACTGGCAGACGTACCGCGTTACCCAGTTTCATCTCACCGCGTATATTACGGACGCTCGCGATTAGCTCTTGTAGCCACGCCATATCCGCCTCAGTTTGTTCACTGATTTGGCTGTCATCGGTCTGTGGATAGCTCGCGATCACGATGCTGTCGGTGTTTTTACGACCGAGTAGCGGCGCGATGGTTTGCCAGATTTGCTCAGTCAGATACGGCATGATTGGATGCGTGAAGCGTAGCGCGGTCTCTAGCACATGCAGTAGCACATAGCGGATTTGCGCTTTGCGCTCGTCCGATACCGAGTCATCATTGAGGCTGGCTTTGGCAAGCTCTACGTACCAATCACAGTACTCATTCCAAATAAATTCATAAATATCTTGGCTGACCATATCGAGACGATACTGGGCAAAATGCTGATGAATGTCTTTGATGCTAGAGTTCAGACGGCTCATGATCCATTTTTCTGGTAGCTCCCAAACGTCAGGGTTCGCCGTTTGGTCAATTGGCTTAGCGTTGCTATCGCCATCAACACAGTTCATAAGTACAAAGCGGCTGGCGTTCCAGATTTTATTACAGAAGTTACGATAGCCTTCAACGCGTTTTAGATCAAAGTTGATATCACGACCGGTACTGGCAAGCGATGTGAAGGTAAAGCGTAGCGCGTCGGTGCCGTAAGCGGGAATGCCTTCTGGGAACTCTTTACGCGTTTGCTTTTCGATTTTGGCCGCGTCTTTTGGATTCATCATATTGCTGGTGCGTTTTTCGACCAAGGCTTCTAGCTCGATACCGTCGATCAAATCAATCGGATCTAAAACGTTACCTTTTGACTTCGACATTTTCTGACCATTACCATCACGCACCAAACCGTGAACATACACGGTCTTGAACGGTACTTGCGGCGTGCCATCTTCGTTTTTGACAAAGTGCATGGTCATCATGATCATGCGCGCCACCCAAAAGAAGATAATGTCAAAACCGGTGACCAGTACGCTGGTTGGGTGAAAGGTTTCTAGCACGCGCGGATCAGCGTTGACATCTGCCCAGTCAAGCGTACTAAAGGTCCATAAACCCGAGCTAAACCATGTATCGAGTACGTCATCATCTTGGCGCAACTGCACATCGTCGCTTAGATTGTACTTGCTGCGCACCTCGCTTTCGTCACGCGCCACATAGATTTCACCTGTCGCGTCATCATACCATGCAGGGATGCGATGACCCCACCAGAGCTGACGGCTGATACACCAATCTTGTAGATCGGTCATCCACGCCATGTACATATTTTTGTATTGAGCAGGGACGAATTCGATGCTGCCATCTTCTACTGCATCGATTGCAGGCTTGGCAAGCTCTTTGACAGCCACGTACCACTGATCGGTCAACCATGGCTCAACGATTGTATCGCCACGCTCAGCACGCGGGGCTTTGAGGGCGTAATCCTCTACTTCTTCTAACCAGCCTTGCTCGCCTGCTTGCTCAACAAGGAATTTACGCGCGGCAAAGCGCTCAAGTCCTGCATACTCGCTCGGCGTGGTTTCTAACTCTGGCTCACGGGTTTGTAAGTCAGGATAGACTTCCATCGCTGGTAAAATATTGGCACGCTCATCCAAAATATTGATGAGTGGTAAGTTATGACGACGACCCAATTCATAGTCGTTAAAGTCATGCGCTGGCGTAATCTTAACGCAGCCCGTACCGAAGTCTTTTTCGACATAATCATCAGCCACGATAGGGACAATGCGGTTTGTGATCGGTAAAGTAATGGTTTTGCCGACCAAATGCGCGTAACGCTCATCACTAGGATTCACAGCGACCGCAGTATCACCGAGCAAGGTTTCAGGGCGCGTAGTGGCAACGACTAAGTAATTTTTGCCATCTTGCGTGGTAACGTCTTTATCCGTGAAATGATAGCGAAAATGCCATAAGCTGCCTTTTTCGTCATGGTTTACCACTTCTAAATCAGACAGTGCGGTTTGGAATTTTGGATCCCAATTCACCAAACGCTTACCACGATAAATCAAACCATCGTCAAATAAACGAACGAACACTTCTTTTACCGCGTTGGATAACCCATCATCCATGGTAAAGCGCTCACGCGACCAATCAACTGAGCTACCCAAACGGCGAATCTGACTGGTGATGTTACCGCCCGATTCTTCTTTCCATTCCCACACTTTATCGACGAAGTCTTCACGCGTCATATCGCGGCGCTTAAGACCTTGCGCCTCCAAACGACGCTCAACGACCATTTGCGTGGCAATACCCGCATGATCCGTACCTGGTTGCCAAAGTGTATTGTCACCATCCATGCGGTGATAACGCGTGAGCGCATCCATAATCGCATTGTTAAAGCCATGACCCATGTGCAGCGAGCCGGTGACGTTCGGTGGTGGCAAGGCAATAGAAAACGACTCGTCTTTATCAAAGCTTGGTTTAAAATAATCGCTTTCTTCCCAGCCTTGGTACATGCCCGCTTCGACTTCCGCAGAATTATAGGCATTTTCTAATTGATTTAGCGCAGCTTGAATGGACTGGGTGAGATTGGTCTTTGCGTTGATGTCGGTATCAGGATTGCTCATAGTAAAAAGGTCTTTTATTGATAATGAATGTGGTCAAATAACGGATTTGAAAATCAGGAAAAATAATTAGTACTGTGATTTTAACGCAGATAACCAGATTTTGTTAGATATTAAGGCAATTTATCAGCTTGAAAAAGCGGTATGAGTGGCTCAATAGAAGATTAATCACACCACTCCGCTAAATGTTCAACAGAACATACCAGCACCGTACGATAAAATATGGGTAACAGCTTTGTTTTAAAAAGTATTAAAGAACCTTAAAAATACCATCTGACCAACAGCGAGCTGACCGTGTCCCAAGATACCGAGCATAAAGATAACTCTCAGGCCGACAATAACGCCAATCAAAGCTTCAATGATGGTGCAACCAATCACACCCATAACGCTGGCATAAAACTCCAAGCTATACATGACGAATCGGACAATAAATCCATCGACGTTACTGAGCATTTAGAAGACGAAGACTTCTCAGAAGAGATTAGCGAAGAAGACAAAGCAACCATCAAAAAAGTTGCCAACGATGACAACGTAAGTCAAGCAAAAAGCTACGCCAGCATTTTGGTCGAGCAAGCAATGGATGCTAAAGAAACCTTTGAGCGTTTGCTGGGATCGCTATTTACCAGTGCTTTTACCGCAGGACTGGAGATTGGTATCAGTTTTTTTATGATTTTAGCGGCTTTTGCACTTCTCAGTGGCCTGATGCCCAGTCACTATGCGATTGTACTCGCCTCGCTGCTTTATCCGATCGGTTTCATTATCGTGGTCATTGGTCAATCACTTCTATTTACTGAGCAAACGTCCCTATTGAGCCTGCCTGTACTCAATGGGATCGAACCCTTTAGCAAACTGTTGCGCCTTTGGAGTATCGTCATCGCGGGCAATATCGTCGGTGGCTGTTTGTTCGCCGCCTTAATGGTGGGTTTGGGTTTAAACATGCAACTGTTTAGCGTGAGCGATATCGACACGTATGCCGAACACATCTTGGGCTTTAAGTGGTGGGTGATATTTGGTAGCGCCATACTGGCAGGCTGGATGATGGGCGTCACCGCATGGCTTGTGACTTCAGCACGCGACACGCTAAGCCGTATTGTCTTAGTGACCATCATTACTGGTAGTATCGGTTTTTTGGGTTTGCATCACAGTATCGTGGGCAATATCGAGGTGTTTTCTGCCTTGTTATATGGCAATAACGTTAGTGTATGGCGATATTTGGTGTTTTTAGCCGTAGTATTGCTAGGAAATACGGTAGGTGGCGTGGTATTCGTCGCAGTACTCAAAAACCGTACTTTCTTATTTGAAGTCAGAAAAGTAAAAGAACAAACCGCCGCCGCAAGAGCGAGCACCAGAGATCGTCGATCATAGTTTCTGATAAATAGTGTATTAAGTTGAAACCAAACGCATATAAGTGCAAAAACATATAAGCACTTGTCTTCCATAACACGTTTAAACGCTTTAAACGTGTTATGGATAAGAGACTTAAGCGATACCCACTAATTTCTGCTAACTCGCCTATTTTTAAAGCCTACGTGCAGCCAAAATCCCACTCTCTACTTCAGACTTCTTAAGTTTATGGTACTTCGCACTGAATACCCTTACTAAAATACCGGCGGTTAAGAACATGATCAGCGTGTAAATGGCAGGCATCAATGACATTTTATAATTGGCCAATAACGTCAGTGCCATAAATATCGATAAGGTGCTGTTTTGTAAGCCGACTTCTAGCGTCACAGAGGCTCTTTGTGCCAAGTTCAGTCCAAACCATTTACTCGTGTAATAACCAAGCGCCATGGTGGAGACATTCAATAATAAAGACACCGGTCCCGTGGCAAGGAATGCCTCAACGATGATGTCTCTTTGCACATAACTCAAAAATGCCACCAAAAATGCCAGAAATATAACGCCAAATCTAGACACATATTTCTGTGAGTTATCCGCGACCCTAGGTGCAAAACGTTTGATCAACATGCCCACACTGATAGGTATGATCGTCAGCAAGACCAAGGTAAGCACGGTCTTTAATACAGGCAACTGAAACTCGCTGCCCGCCCCCATAAAATGAATCAGTGAAAAACTCAGAACGACAGGAATACTAAACACAGTAATGACGCTCGCAATCGCCGTCATAGTAACCGATAGCGCCACATCACCTTTGGCAAGATAGGTAAATAAGTTTGAGGTTGTGCCGCCTGGACACAGTACCAACAACATGACGCCGACAGCATATTCAGGCTCTAGCGGCATGATATTTGCCAATGCAAAACCAATGATAGGAAGCAATAATAGCTGATTGGTCAAGCCGATACCGACAGCTTTTGGATATTTTAAAACGCGTTTAAAATCATTTGTAACGAGGGTCAGACCCATGCCCATCATGATTAAAAACAGGCAAATAGGAATGATAACTGAATTTACTAACGTGACTATCTCAAGACTTTCCATAACTACATCCTTGTAGATAAGACCCACTCTTGGGTCGGTTTATGATCATGCCGTGATGCGCAATCAGCCAATCCTGCTGATCGTTTGGATAAAAGCCATCAACGTCATCCATGTATTCGTACGATGCTTTTCTCAAAAGGTGTTTTTACAGCACACTCTTACAACGTTTGCATAGAACGGATTTACCCATCCCATAACAATGAGAGAACGACAAAAGTCAGTATATCGTTGTAAAAGTCTTTGTATTTGCTTATTCAACTACTGATCAGTCAAATAATGAGATTTGTCATCTTGAGGGAATAAAAAGAGCGGATGAAAAGTATTTAGATAGAGGGCTTGGGGACAATGCTCGCCGTATTGACCCTGTCGTTACTGATCACTGCCGTACCATAAGCAATGGCTTCTACCATGCTGCCCAATTGGTTGATGTTGGTGACCTCAAGGCGCACGCCATAAATATGCGTGTAGCCTTTAGCGTTGGCCTCGGTACGCATACGTACAATGGCTTCACGGCGCGCCCGCTCTAATAATGTCTCGTAGGTGGTTAGGTTTTTGCCAAATAAGCTCAACACACGAGCGATAATCATTTTGAAATAGTCTTGAGCAATGACAACGCTGCCAAGCACCAACTCGCCTTCACTATCAGCAACCAGTGTAGGACGATAAAAGCGCTCACTTGAAACGATGATATGACCAAGTTCCTGCTCCGCCACCTGCAACCGTGCTAAATGCTGACGCTCATGACGTGATCCAAAAAACCAACCCGCCACGAATAACAAAATAAACGGGGCATAGTTGATTAGAATTTGATTGAAGGAGTAATTCATGGCACGTCTCTTGTCGTAAAAAGCCTCAATACTTTAAATCTTGGTCAATTAACCAAAGGGATTGAAACGTGGCAAATCATCAGTTGACGCAGGCGCAGGGTTTTGCGTGTGAGTGGGCTGAGGCGCTTGGCCTGTCTGATTATAAAAATCATGAGGCAGGTTTTGCTGCGTTTGTTGCGGCATCGGAACGGCTTTGACAGCAGTGCCATAGACAAACAGCTCAGAGGCGCCTTGCGCGATACTAGAGGTCGAAAAACGCAAGCCAACGACGGCATCAGCACCTAACGCTTCGGCTTTGACGACCATTCGATCTATCGCCTCTTGACGCGACTCTTCTAGCAGCTCAGTATAAGCCGTCAACTCGCCACCGACGATGTTTTTTAACCCAGCAAACAAATCTTTGCCGACATGCTTTGAGCGCACCGTACTGCCATACACCACATCTAGGCGTTCGGTGATCTGATAATTAGGTAAGTGCTCAAGATTGGAGAGTTGCACAGTCATAGGACGACCTTATCGGTGACGTAATAGGATAGTTCAAAAAACATAAAGCGGCGCTGACAACGAACCCCATGGATATCAATCAGCGCCGCTTATCATTTTGTTTAATCGCTGGTATAGAACTTAATCATTGGTATGGAACAGCAAAAACAACTCAGTTAAGTTGCCTTCGATGCTATTGGCCATTTGCACCAACTTGTCTTCATCGCGGCGCATCTCAGCAAGCTCTGGATCTTCGTCATCGATACCGCTTAGCACAATCATAGGCAAGGTTAATACCGCGACGTCTTCTGCCGTTTCTTCGTCCTCAAACCAATCGCTCGCTTCATCAGCATACATCGCATCTACAAAGCCTATTGACCATGCAACAATGTCTGACTCATCCGAAAAATCAACAGCAACTTCTTCGTTACCTGCGTCTTCTCCAAACGGCAGCTCGATCGGTGTCTCGTTTTTTAGTTCAGAGATGATCGCATCGCGCCAGCGCTGGATACCATCGATGACGTTTTCTGGAATTTCACTGGTGTGACCTTCAAACAGTGCATCCATCCAATTGGGCAATGGACGGCCAATCACGGTCGCCGTCAAAAATCCGTGAGCAGCAACGCTATCGAGCACAAACTGGCTCTCTTGGTTGTCCAAATAGTCTAGTAATTCATCGAAGCTTAGTGGGTTACTCATGATGTCATTGTCCTTAAGAGAGGGGCTGCGTCAATCGCAATAAATGATTGGGTAAATGCAGGATAGCGGATAATCTGAGGATGACGGTCGTTTGGATAATAAGCCAAACAACCACGGTAAAATAAGAATCATTGAACAGAACAGATTTTTAGAGACCACAAAAAACAAAAAATAGGATACTATCAGCTTAACACAGCCAAATAAAGATTCGAGATTAAAAGGCTTTAGTCGGCTTAAATGACATTATTGTACTGACTTTAAGCCGTCATTTAAGTCTAAACCCTAAAGATCGTCATCCCAGTCATCGCCATCTTCGTCAAAGTTATCGATGTCGTCTAGATCGTCTTTTAGCTCTTTGGCCAAACGCTTTTCTTCTAGCAAGTTGTCGATTAGTCGACGCTTTTCAAGACTACTTAAGCGTGTACGCACACTCGTCTCGGCCTCTTCCACCATCTTTGCATCATCATCGTCGACAAAATCATCATCAAAATCGTCGTCAATATCGGTGTCACTCATGACAAACTCCTATCGTTTTTAGCAAGGGTATTAAAAACACTTCAATATATATATGCCTTATAAAGTCTCTATTGAATGTTGTCAATCCTTTTTATCACTGTGGCGTATTTCGTAATCCCTACTAAGATAACGATATAACGAACAATTGTATATAAGATAATAAAGATAATGACAATTAAGTAAATGACTCGCTGTCACTTTCAATCATCAATACCGCATTACGCACATCTGCCAACCGTTGTATCATTGCATCATTACCGCCGTCGAATATCGTACATTCACGCTCATAGACAGTTGTCGGGCGCATGATGCTGTGAACTTGTACATGGTGGCTGATTTGTTTGCGGCCTGCGTTTGGCAGCAAAATCAGCATTTGCTCTTTTTTGCCAACACTGTGTAAAAGTTGCGTCATCGCCTCTGATTGAGCATCATCACTGACTCCTGCTTTGGCAGGTAGCGCAAAACGTGACAGCTCGATGTGCTTATCATGAATAATCTTGTTGAGCATCAAATACAGTTTGCCAAGCATCACGCCTGCAAGCGCAACTTTTGCGTGACTGTTGTCCGCCTTTAACAGTACGCTGGCACCATTATCTTCAAAACGTGGCTCATTTAGTACACTGACGCCTAGTAGCAATGGCTGCTTGAGCAGTTCGGTCACCGCTTGGTTTAATAGCTGGGTACATAGTGCCAGATAAGGCAAACGCTGGGCAGGCGCTAGGCGCTCAAGCATATTAAACTCATCATGAAAGACAATCTGTACGCGCACACTGTCGAACGCGCGCGTGGCAGACAACCTAGCTGCGCTACCAAACTTAGAAGTCGTACCATTGCTTCCATTGATCTCATCTGATGTGCTATCGGCTGCTTGATGGTCTACATGCTCTTCAGTTACCTGAGCATCCGTGCTAGCACTAGAACCTGTACCCTCACTTGCCACGCTTTGGTTTTGCTGCTTTCTTAAGTATTGATTTACTTCATTATGTATATCGCGCTTGCGCACGTTGCTGGTGTCACCATCTGTTGTAGTCTCATTTGAGCGCTCAGTAGTCTCTCTATCTGCTGAGCGGCGCTCAAAGTCGCGATCATAGTTGCGTGGATCGATCTGCATGTATTGCTCACGGTGCAGATTTTGAATATCACGGCTAAGCGCATTGATCTGCTCTTTAGTCGGACGAGCAAGATAACCATAAATAAGCCAAAGTAATAAATGCAGCAACATGGTGCCGATGACGAACGGCCATTGCATGGCAATAATCTCACCTTTGCTCACGTCTTTTAGCGTCAATGCCACACTGCCGATGACAGCATCGCCGTTGGTAGCAATTTGACGAATCGTATCGCCCTGTTGCATCGGGGCATTGCCGACTGGTACTAAGATTTCGTCATTGTTGTCTTTAATCAGTATGCGTGTCACGTCTTGTTCGCTGGTATAGCGATTGGCAATGACACTGAGACTGACACGGTCTTTATTTTCTAAAGACAACCTGGCTTCATCAATCATTTGGGCGACCATCTGCTCGCCCTTTAACGCACGACTTTTGCTCAGCTGTTGATCGGTACTGATAACCAATAACAGAGTCTGCAAACAAAAACTAACCAGAAGAATAATGGCAAACAACCCTTGCCGCGGCGCTAAATACGTCATGATATGGTAAACTTTTTTGGATAAGAGAAATTAAAAAACAAGACTATCGCTCATTTTTTGGCTAATTTAAAAAAAACGGTACTGCGGGCATCTTTATCAGCAGCTATTTTAGGACTTATGACTCAAAGTAAATGGCTACTCTTGAGACTCGCTCTGACTGATAACAGAATGATTCATACAATCAATTTATCACAGCTACTATATCACCTTAATAAACCTTATAGCGTGAGCCAATTCATAAATTTATCACAATACAAGCATTCATTTTTTACTGCTTTTTAAGGGATAATGATCGTTTGTAGTCCGCTCTGATACTTTGCGTGTCATCTATAGGCGCTGCTTAGTAAAACTGGTATTATTCCTAATCTTATATGAGCATACAAGGGACAATTGAGCCATGCCAAACAATACATCTTATTCGTTACCAAAAGACAGCAAAGCATGGCAACAAGCCGTCGATTCTATTGCATCCTTATTACCCGATGATACCAATTTGCAAGATTTTGATGCGCTACAGTCTCTCCCCGTTTTTGCCTTGATTGTTGTATTGCCCATCAAAGTATCGACGCTTGATATCCATCAATATGTACAGTCATGGGTCGATGAGCAGCCAAACTGGCATTTGGTGACAGTTGCAGAAGATGCAGATGCAAGTTTTGTCAATATCACCGTGTCTGATACCGAACCGATGGCAGGAAACGCTCAGCGTCTACCTTTTACCCAGTCGCAAGTTTTTCGCTACTTATTGGTGCCCGTGAACGACACGCTCATGCACCCAGGCAAAAAAACGGCCGCCGCTCACATCATCGATGATCAACTGACGACGCGTTTACGTCGAGATTTGACTGAAGAATATAAAAATACGTACCAAGCAAATAACACCGATCAGTTAAATGTCGTCGATTGCCATATTTTGTCTGTCGGCCACATGCTGCGCACGCACAAGCTTGCTTGCTTTGATATGGACTCAACGCTAATTGAGCAAGAAGTCATCGTGGAGCTTGCTAAAACTGCGGGTATCGGTGAGGAAGTAGCTGCCATCACTGAAGCGGCAATGCGCGGTGAGATTGATTTTGATGAGTCTTTTGCTCAGCGTGTAGCACTATTAAAAGGCATCTCAACCGATGTACTCGATGAAATATGCGGCCGTTTGACGTTATCAACTGGCGCTCGCACCACGATCAGTGCGTTAAAAGCGTTGGGCTATCATACAGTGCTGGTATCAGGGGGTTTTACCTATTTTGCGCGCTATATCGCTGAGCAATTGGGTATGGACGAGGTTCATGCCAATGCCTTAGACATTGAAGAAGGTGAAGTGACAGGTCATGTGCAGCTGCCTATCATTAATGGTGCCAAAAAAGCCGCCATCGTTGAGCATACGGCTGAGCGTTTGGGTATCGAGATGTCACAAGTCGTCTGCATCGGTGATGGTGCCAATGACTTGCCGATGATGGGTATTGCGGACTTAGGTGTTGCTTATCACGCCAAGCCCATTGTCCAAGCACGTGCCGATGCCGCTGTTAATGTGACTGGACTTGAGGGCACGCTTTACGCGCTTGGGTATCCAGCACTGGCCCCAACTCAGTAATCGTTGCTAACCAATCGTTAAACGTTCAAGACCACGCTATAAACCCACAAGCCAGATTAATGGTTGTATCGTTAATCTGGCTTTTATGCGATGTTGCAATCAACATAGGTGCTTTTGGTCACATGATTGTTTTTATTATTGCTATATGTAGTATTGCCACTTTTAGTACCATTTTTAATACTGCTCCTTTTGTGTCGCTGTTTTAGTGCAACCATAAGCACACAAGATCATCAACCCTCAACGCTTATTGTTAAATAATGAAGGATTTGTCCATGACGGCACCACAATCATCGCGGCCACACGAGCCGTCAGAGCTATCTGAGCCACAGCCATTGGATAAAAATTTACCCACTACAACCTCTGATGGTCCAAAGCAATTATTAGGGATTTATATTAGAGGAATGGCCATGGGCGCAGCAGATATCGTCCCCGGTGTCTCTGGTGGTACGATTGCTTTGATTGCTGGGATTTATGAGCGATTAATCAATGCTCTTAGTAGCATCGGCCCCAACCTTTGGCAGATATTTCGACAAAAAGGCGGTATCAAAGGATTGCTTGCTGTATGGCGAGAGGTCGACGCAACGTTTTTACTATTCTTAGTGCTAGGTATTGGCACCAGTCTTATCACTTTGGCTGGCGTGATTAAGCATTTGTTAGACAACCAGCCGTTATTTATCTGGTCGTTCTTTTTTGGGTTGGTCGTGGCCACGGTACTGATTCTATTGAGCGAGATTAAACGCTGGAATATAGCAAGGGCCGCGCTATTCGTCCTTGGACTTGTTGCCGCCGTGGTGATCAGTAGTTTGCCCATACTTACGACCACGCCAAGCTTGCCTTACTTATTTTTTGCAGGGGCAATTGCTATTTGTGCCATGATACTGCCGGGCATTTCAGGATCTTTTATTCTATTATTATTAGGCGCTTATGACACGGTACTAGAAGCCGTACACACTCTTAATTTTGCCATTATCTTCACTGTCATGGCTGGTATGATAACTGGACTATTGTTATTTACTCGCGCCCTCAAGTGGCTATTATCCCGCTACTATCAAGCAACACTGGCCTTACTTATAGGCTTTATTGCAGGGTCTTTAGTGAAGGTATGGCCGTGGAAAGTAGATGCGTTAGGCGGGCTAAATAGCGTAGCAATCACCAATGTGATGCCATGGCAATACCCTACTGGTCCGCATTGGCCAACCACAATCGGACTCATGCTACTCGGTGCGATTTTAGTGTCATTATTGTCTTGGTGGGGCAATCGCAGTAACCGTGTATAGTAGCAATCGCGTATCAATGATAATCCATCAAACGCTCGCCTCATAACTCACTCAAAACCAGTCTCAAACGCTGACGAAAAACCCAGTGAAACCCCTCTCTAGTTGAAAAATTAAGCGTCTTATTTACAGACGCTTAGTTTCAAATTTGTCGCAAATCACCATCGGATTTTATCGAAAAATCAAACGTCAACGGTTGTCGCAAAGTCGCCTGCCCCCTCTTTAGCTTTGTCCAACAAACTTCCATAATAGTCATATTGGAATTCACCTTATGAATAGCGAGATGAATGATGTTACTGACTATATTTTCTTTTATTGGTATAGCCACATGGAGCACTACCGCATTGCTTGGTTGTGGCGGACTGGTAAGCTTGATAGTGGCTCTTGCTTTTTCATCGCAGCGCTGGCTACTGTGGTATCTGTTTGGTGGTATGGCGTACTGGCTGGTGGTTGAGACAATCCAAAGTATGCTGACTAGTCCTTTTATGTTGACAGAGCTGTCCGAGTGGCACAGTTACGTCATTGCCATGGGTATCAGCTGGGTACCGTTGGTTGGCTGGGTAGTGTATCGAGCACTACGTTACGAAGATGTGAGTCAAGCTTTGCAGCAGCAGCGCGCTTTAGAAGCGGCACGCTATAAAGAGCATACGCCAGTGTACGACGACGATTATCAACCGCGCTTTCATTAAAGTGGTCATCATTAGAGTAATCATCAAATTAATACCATAGAATGTTACAAGATACTTAACGCTCTCTACGTAACTCCTAAAGAATTGATACCTATTCGTCGTTTATAATCTATTTATATATTTGTCAATAAAATTGTTATAAAGTACGCGTTATTTGCGTCTCATTCTTTAGGAGTTTAATTATGTTTACTGTGCCTGTGTTAGATATTAAGTCTGATCCATTAGATGTGTTATTAGCAGTCATCGGCTATCGTTTGTCGATGTTGTCTGATAGCGATAATGAAGAGGTAAAAGCACTGTTCGCTGATCGTAAGGTAACGATTGAAATTGCCAGTGATGAATCTAATGTCGCACGTTATTTTAGATTCGATGACGGTCAATTTAGCCAACATAGTGGTCATGCCGAAAAAGCAGATTTGACGATTAATTTTAAAGACTCAATGACTGGTGTGAAGCTGTTAACTAAAGGCGATCTTCCAGCCTTTATGACAGCGGTTCAAGAAGGTAACTTAAGCATTGAAGGCGATTATAGTCTTATGATGTGGTTTAACAAACTTGCCAAGCACATCGTGCCGACCATTCCAGAAGAATACAAGCCTTACATCCAAAAAGCCAAACCCTACGCATATAAAGCACAACAGCTTGCAAACCATTGGGTTGGCGTTGCTAAGCACAAATTGGGCAAGTAATAATATGACGATGACTCACATCTTAGCGATAAGATAAGGACATAATAAATCGTTGCTGCTTGTGTACGTCATTGTGTTAATTATACATCTTACCCCGTCGTGTTCTGATTTTCTAAAAAGGTTGCGTTATACTATACCGCAACCTTTTTTATGATTTTAAAAAAGACCACAAACAAAAGTATTTGGATTTATTTGACACGATCCAATAGTATGATAAAAGGACTTATGCCATGGCAGGATTACTTAGCATCTCAGAACCTAACGCCAGTAGCCCAACTGATAGCTTGAGCAATCACGATATGACCAACTCTGACTTTTTGGCAAGCCTAGCCACAGACGCGACCACAGCGCCAAGAGAAACCACTAATCAATATACCCGTGAAGACATTGCCCAATTGTTTGATTTGCCTTTGATGGACTTATTGTTAAAAGCGCAAACGATTCATCGGGCGAACTTTACCGCGAACGAAGTACAAATCAGCACGTTGCTGTCTATTAAAACAGGCAATTGCCCTGAAGATTGCGGTTATTGTTCACAATCGGGCCATCATCGCGATACGACCAAACTACAAGCAGAAAAACGCCTAGAAATTGATAAAGTCATTGCTGCTGCCAAGCGTGCCAAAGCCACTGGCTCATCGCGGTTCTGTATGGGCGCGGCGTGGAAGCATCCAAGCGCCAAAGACATGCCCTATGTGGTTGAGCTAGTTAAAGAAGTAAAAGCGTTGGGGCTTGAGACCTGTATGACCCTTGGTATGCTCGACACTGAGCAAGCAGCGCAACTCGCGGAGGCAGGATTGGATTATTACAATCACAATCTTGATACGTCACGGCGCTACTATGAGCAAGTGGTCAGTACGCGCAGTTACGACGAGCGTCTAGACACACTTACCCATGTACGCAATTCTGGCATTAATGTCTGTAGTGGCAATATCGTGGGTATGGGTGAAAGCCGCGATGACCGTATCGATTGGGTGCATGAGCTGCTCAAAATGCCCAAAGCGCCAGAGTCCATTCCGGTGAACTTATTGGTTCCTATCGCTGGGACACCGATTGGAGATCGAGTGATTGCGGAAGGCCAGCTGTCAGTACTTGAGTGGATACGTACGATAGCCGTGACGCGTATTTGTTGTCCAACCAGCTATGTGCGTCTGTCTGCTGGACGCGAAAGCTTGTCCGACTCTGAGCAAGCCTTGGCATTCATGGCGGGTGCCAATTCGTTCTTTTATGGTGATAAGCTACTGACCACGGGTAACGCCAGTCAATCAAGTGACAATAGATTGATGCGCGAGCTTGGTTTGACCGCGCAAATCGCTGCGCCTAGAGCGCCCAAGACAGTACCTGTTATGGATGCGATGAGTGGTCATCAATCACAAGTCGTATTAGCAGAGTAGTTTTTTAAGGCTACCATTATTGGATAATCTACGCTAAGCTTGCCCGCTCAAACAAGCGACGATACACATAAGAGAGACTATCATGCCAGATTATTTTAATTGGATTAAAGCGGCACACATTATCTCAATGGTCTGCTGGTTTGCCGCGATATTTTATTTGCCACGTCTGTTTGTTTATCATGCGATGAGCGACGATAGTATCAGTCATGAGCGCTTTGCCATTATGGAACGTAAGTTATATCGCGGCATCATGACGCCTGCGATGATAGCGACTTGGATATTTGGTTTATGGATGGTGATACTTGGCTGGGAGGTTTATAAAACTCAAGGCTGGCTACACGTCAAACTGCTGTTGGTGGTTCTGCTGTCTGGCTATCATGGTGCATGCGGCTTTTATCGTAAAAAGCTGATAGACAACCCGCAGTATAAAACGCATAAATTTTGGCGTTGGTTTAATGAAGTACCTGTTTTTGCTTTGGTTATTATCGTGATTTTAGTCGTGGTAAAACCCTTTTAAAAATTTATCTTAGTAGCGCGTCGTAGTATTTGTACCTATTTTACTTTGAACTGGTTATAGGCTGCTATGAACTGACCATTTACAAAAAAGCGTCCGCCACTTATCTAAGTGACGGACGCTTTTTTTATTCATCTAACTTATGAAATAGACTGTGTACGTTTTATCATACCTTAATGATTGGTATTTGTTTTAAACGCTGGGACGCATGATTTGATAGACATTGCTCAAATCATAAACTCGATAGCGCGCAGGTTCGCGTCGGTTTTCGCCTGCATAGCTGAGTATCAGTGCTTGCTTTGCGCTCTCATCGACCCAGCCCATAAACAACCCGCTGTGCTCAACGCGGTTATAACCATGATTGATATAGTAAAGCCAATCACCAATTTCAATATCATCGCTACGGGCATAAGGACCCTGACCATAAGTACCTTTATGAATGGTATCGCGAGTCACCCCTGCTCGGTTGAACACAGCATTGAGATAGTCCCAGCAGCCACCTTTGATAATTGCACGCTCATCCAGCGTCATCTTACGTGCCATACTGACCACTTCACGTGCGGCCAAACTGCTCTGAGTCTCAGCACTACTTAATAGCGGTAAATACTTACTATCGACATTGTCATAGCTACCGGACAAAAATGTAGGCAGCATCGCAGGCGCTTGGTATTGTACCGCAGGAGAACGATAAGTTGTCGTAGTGAGCGGCTGATTACCATAATTGCGCGTATTTATAGAACTGGTGGTTGACTGACTGATGGTGACTGGCTGAACAGTGGCAGTATTGGGACGATACGTGCCAGCACGTTGGATGGTGGAGCGAGTACTTACTTTGGCAGATGGTACGGCTGAGTATGACGGTGTATAGCGGGCACTCTCATTAGGCTGGGCAGACTTTTGGGCGATTAGCGCGCTCATACTATCTGCATGGGCTTGACCGATCGGGCCAAAGGTAAATAACAACAAACTGCACGACGCTGTAACCAACGACACGGGCAAACGCGACATGACTAACTCCTTGCCAATAAAATATAAGTGATAGCATAGATAATGATTGGACTTTTCAAGCTTACTTATAAACTATTTGGATAGGAGTCTGCAAGCACTATTGCTTTTATGCAATTGATAAAAGGTAGAAGAACATAGACTAAAGGTTCAAACAAAGGCGCACTTAAAGGTAGTATCTAGATAGGGAAAATAACAGGTAAGAAAAAACGTATTGCGTCATTTAAAAATGTTCTATGGACTTTGGCATCAGGGTTTAGTGGATATTATTTGATGGATGATTTATTCAGCATCATTTTGCTCATCACTCATCTTGATATTGACATTGCGCTTGCTCAGCGTCTGACCTTGTAAAATAGCCTTGGCGACGGTGGCTTCTTGCATACTCTCAAAGCCACTGATATGACATTTGCGTTTGTCATCACCATCGACAATCTGCAGCTGCTCATCGATAAGACTGATCTTGTCGCCATCAGCCAAATGGATATGCTCGCGTTTGCCTTGATTGTCATGCACCAGCTCACCTGGCCTTATCCATAACACGCCGCTGGAGATAACACCGGCCATGGCTTTTTTGCGCTGTTGGCGTTGTCGATTAAAAATAAAACTGCCAACGATTAATAAGGCAAGTGCACCAATAGCCAAACGCTCAGACAATAGGCTCATTGCCAAAGCGACTGCCACTGCTCCGACCAATAGCGCAAACCCAAACCAAAACATACCATTGTCAGCGACTGGCGGCTGACTTTGTAAGGTGATTTTGGCGCCATCATCAGTCAGATTGAGCATGTGTTACTACCTATTGCCAGAAATCTATTGGTGAGGATTTAGTTTTTTAAGATAAAAAGACAGACTACCAACCTAGAGCGGTTTGCTGTAGCTTAATCAATTCAGCAATGCCTTTTTCGGCCATGGCGAGCATATCATCGGCCTGAGCACGAGTAAACGGCTTTTCTTCTGCCGTACCTTGTAGTTCAATGAACTCACCTTTTTGCGTCATAACAACGTTCAAATCGGTATCGCAATTGGCATCTTCTTCATAGTTCAGATCTAGATACGCTTCACCATCTTTCATACCGACAGACACAGCCGCGACCAAACCAATCAATGGATCAGCCTTGAGTTTCTTAGTTCTTTGGAGGCTTTCTAGCGCGTCAACAAGGGCAATCGCCGCTCCTGTCACGCTGGCCGTACGAGTACCGCCATCGGCTTGTAAAACATCACAATCAAGATAAATGGTGTTTTCACCCAGCTTGCTCAAGTCGATCATGGCACGTAGGCTACGACCAATTAAGCGCTGAATTTCTTGAGTACGACCTGATTGCTTGCCGCGAGCTGCTTCACGCTGATTACGGGTGTTGGTTGCGCGTGGCAACATGCCGTACTCAGCTGTGATCCAACCTTTACCCTTACCCTTTAGCCAACGCGGCACGCCCGCCTCGACACTAGCCGTACACAGTACTTTGGTATCGCCAAAGCTCACTAACACAGATCCTTCGGCATGCTTAGTATAATGGCGCTCAAAGCTGATCGAGCGAAGTTGGTCAAGCTCACGATTGTCAATACGCATAAAAATCCCTAGTACAATGTTTAAAAATTGGTGTCATAAAAATAAGAGGTTTGGTGCCATGGCTGACCAATATGTATTTTGCCTACTGAGTGTCTAGCAAGTATTGGCAGAGGCCAAAGTAAAAGTGATTGGACGCCTCGGTAGGCTTCAAGATGCAGACATCCTAACGTGACAGCGGCGCAATAGCAAGATTCGATCAAGCTATGACGCCGCGGCTTAAGTGTGACGCTGGTTCAATAAAATGGCGCAACCGTTATCCTGATGTCTTTATTCTAGGCCTTCCATCTTACGCAATTCTTTACGCAGGATCTTACCAACGTTTGATTTTGGTAATTCATCCACAAACTGTATATGGCGTGGACGCTTATAGCCTGTGAGTTGCTTTTTACCAAAATCCAGCAATTCTTGTTCTGTGACTTTGCCTTTTTTGACCACAAACAGCTTTGGTTCTTCACCACGCTCTTCATTTGGTACACCGATGGCACCGCATTCTGCCACAGCTGGATGTTCACTCATGGCCTCTTCAATTTCATTGGGATAGACATTAAAACCCGAGACCAAAATCATGTCTTTTTTGCGATCGACAATTTTGATAAAGCCTTTCTCGTCCATGATACCGATATCGCCAGTCTTTAGGTAACCCGTGGCGGTAAATGTCTCTGCTGTTTCTTCTGGACGATTTTGATACCCAATCATTACTTGCGGGCCTTTTACACAAATCTCACCGCGATCGCCCATAGCAACTTCGTTTTCATCATCATCAATCAGTATTATGTCCGTGCTAGAAGCAGGAATACCGATTTTGTTGGTGAATTCGGCAATGGTCATTGGGTTAAAGGCTGCCACTGGTGAGGTTTCAGACAGACCATACCCTTCAACGATCGGCAGACCTGTAATTTTGTGCCACTCTTTGGCCACGCTTGGCAAGACCGACATACCACCGCCAATAGAGGCTTTTAAATTAGAAAAGTCTAAATCCGCAAAGCCTTCTTTATTTACTAAGCCATTGAATAAGGTATTGACCGCAGGGATAAAGGAAGGTTTGTATTTACCCATCTCTTTGACCAGACCATCAAGATCACGCGGGTTTGGAATCAACAATCCTGCATATCCTTGGTACATGCCGTACATGCCGCACACCATGAATGAGAAGACATGATACAGCGGTAACGCCGTCAAAATGACATCACTTGCATCAACATCATCTTCAAACGCACTGTTCATAAGCGCGCTAATCTGTAGCATATTGGCGACCAAGTTGCCGTGAGACAGCATCGCTCCTTTCGCAACACCAGTTGTACCGCCCGTATATTGTAACAAAGCCACATCACTTAAATTCAAATCAGGGCGCTTGTAATGACTGGCGGAGACGGCATTTAGCGCGTGCTTGAAGCTCACGCTATCGGGCAAACTATAAGCAGGAATCATTTTTTTGATATGGCGTGCTACTAGGTTAACCACTGGTCCTTTAATCGTTCCTAACATATCGCCAATCTTACAGACGATGACATGCTTAACTTGGCCTTTATCTTCTGCTTCTTGATAGGTTTTTGCAAAATTTTCTACGATAAACAAGGCTTTGGTGCCACTGTCATGCAGCTGATGCGATAACTCGCGGCTAGTATACAGAGGGTTGACGTTG
Source organism: Psychrobacter sp. AOP22-C1-C5 (assembly GCF_052378885.1). Classification (NCBI taxonomy): domain Bacteria; kingdom Pseudomonadati; phylum Pseudomonadota; class Gammaproteobacteria; order Moraxellales; family Moraxellaceae; genus Psychrobacter; species Psychrobacter sp. AOP22-C1-C5. The sequence continues at coordinate 474,989 of NZ_JBQSYC010000002.1, forward strand.
ACCAGTACCATACCTGCACGAATGATGCCCAAAGCAACCACTGGATACTGCAAAAGGTTCGGCATCATTACGCCAACTTTATCGCCCTTAGCCAACCCTAATGACTGCAAATAGCTAGCAATTTGGCGACTGTATAAATCCAATTGCTTAAAGCTAATCGAAGCACCCATACAGATATAGGCTGTTTTTTGTCCATAACGGCTAAAATTACGCTCAAACACTTCAAGTAAAGAGGTATTGTCGTCTGGCATCTCGATCGTAGCACCAATGCCGTAGCGCTCATACGCACTCAGCCATGGTCTGTCGCTCGGTATCGTGGGCATGGTAGGAAAGGCATTGTCTTGATAGATCTTATTTTTGTGAGCGCCATTTTTATCAGCTTGGCTCGATGCATTGCCTTCGTTGCTAGTCGCAGCTTTATCGTTTGCTGTCTCTTTATTGATATTGTCGGTCATAATTTTCCCTAAACGTTACTGTTAAAAACGCAGAATAATCTAATAAAAACACTATTTTTTATGAATTATCAATGACAGCAAACACTCATGAATAAAAACCGTACCAACACAGTGGGAGGTTGTCGTTCGTAAGCTTGGTCAATGAAAGCGCAATGTTAAGTCCATGATCAATGACACAACCATTCGCAGAGCCAAATCAATTGTCATTTTCGCTATTATGGTTTTATCAGACATATAGAACAAAACTGATGCCCTGTTAGACAACGTCCATTTGTAGATAAATACCAAAATGCGTCGATGAGCACTATAGCAGTTTTGCTAAAGATTCTCTATCTATACTAGCGTTGCCAAAAATCGGCAAAAGCAGCAAAATCAAAAATGACAAGGCCGCCTATGAGCAGCCTTATCATTCAGGGTTGTGACAGCATTTAGCACCACGCTATCGTTATAAATAACTATATTTTACAAAGGTTTATTGTACTCAAATCTATCGCAAAAATTTTAAATTTAAGTGTGAGTTTATTAGCCGTTTTTCTTTTCTTCAAATACTCGCAGATCTTTACGCAAAATCTTACCAACGTTAGATTTTGGTAGCTCATCAATAAATTCAACATAACGAGGACGCTTATAACCCGTTAGATTCTCCTTGCCATAAGCAAGGACGTCTTCAACCGTCAAACTGTCATCACTACGTACCACGTAAATCTTTGGTACTTCACCACTCTTCTCATCTTCGATACCAATGACGCCGCATTCCAAAATCTTGGGATGGCCTGACATGGCGTCTTCAACCTCGTTTGGATAGACGTTAAAACCCGATACCAGTATCATGTCTTTTTTGCGATCCACAATTTTAAAGTAACCGTCCTCGTCCATGACACCAATGTCGCCCGTACGGAAATAACCATCGGGCGTCATAACTTCAGCTGTCGCATCTTCACGTCTCCAATAACCCTTCATCACCTGCGGACCACGAACACAAATCTCACCGCGCTCACCCAGTGCTACTTCGTTGCCTTCTTCATCCAAAATAGCCATATCAGTCGCAGGCATCGGTAGACCAATATTGCCCGAGAACTCACTAGTGCCTTGTGGATTTGCCGATGCAACGGGAGACGTCTCTGATAAACCATAACCCTGAACGATGACGTTGCCCGTTAGCTTTTGCCACTTAGCCGCTGTATCTTTTAGTACGGCCATACCGCCACCCATAGACATCTCAAGCTTAGTGTGATTCAGTGATTGGAATTCCTCACTGTTTGCAAGCGCATTAAATAGCGTATTGACCGCTGGGAAAAACGCTGGCGGATAATCTTTATAGGCTTTAATCAAGCTTGGCAAATCACGCGGATTCGGCACGAGCAGACCAATACAACCACGGTACAAACCATACATACCACAAACGGTAAATGAGAAAATATGATATAACGGCAGCGCAGTCATAATCACTGGCTGCTCATCTTGCTTTTCAAACTTCTCAAAAGCATCGCCCAGATAAATGTCACATTGGATTAAGTTTGCCACCAAGTTGCCATGTGTGAGCATTGCACCCTTAGCCACACCCGTGGTACCACCGGTATATTGGAGGACTGCTACATCATCAAGACCAATATTGTCAGGACGCTTATAATTTTCTGTAGAGAAACGATTTAACGCTTTTTTAAACTTAACGCTGTCATCAATATTATAGTCGGGTACCATTTTTTTGACATGACGGACGACGGCATTGACGATAAAGCCTTTTAGCGGACTCATGAGATCGCCCATTGAGGTGATTACCACATGATCGACTAAATCTTTGCCGATGTCTTCGTAGGTTTTGGCAAAATTCTCTAGCAAGATGAGCACTTTGGTATCAGAGTCTTGTAGCTGATGGGCAAGCTCTTTTGTGGTATACAGCGGATTGACATTGACCAACGTCATACCAGCGCGTAGCACACCCAGTACAGCAACAGGCAACTGCAAAATATTGGGCATCATCACCGCAACTTTATCACCCTTTTGCAGACCAAGTGACTGCAGATAAGCGGCGATTTGCTTACTATAACGGTCTAATTCTTCATAAGACAGTTTGACATCCATACACACAAAAGCGGTCTTACCGGCGTGAGTAATAAAGTTTTGTTCGAGTATATCGATTAAAGAAGTATTGGCAGGTGGCATATTAATGTCATATTGAATGCCAAGCTTTTCGTAAGTTTTGAGCCAAACTTTATCGTCGCGACGAATTTGGTTACCGTGATTTTCCATAATCTTTTTTCTCCTAGTAATGAGTAATGGTACGCGATTGTTCACCCACACAAACCACAGTGTGATAAACATACAAAAAAATCAACGTTCAGGCTTATCATCGTGATAGTAAGCGAGGCTGTGATGTCGTCGTATATTGATGAGCGAACAATATAATGGTCAATAACTCTCTTTTAATTAACATACACACTTTATACAGACTACTCAATACAAAAGATTGCTACTTGCGTTCGCAAACTTAGTTGACGTGCAATAATATTGCTTATATCTCATCTATTGACGTTCAATACTTGAACCAATATTCATACTTTTTTGACAAAAATTTATCTAAAATAAAGATAGTACATCAATACTATCAGAGTCTACTGATATAAATTTTTTCACTGGCTGTTCGCAAGCGTGACAGATGTTTCACAATATTCATTCCAGTAGAACGGTACGCTTCTTAAAATAGATCGACTATATATTTTATTTTTACCTTTAGTTTTTTATCTTTAGATTATTTGTTGCGTTCGAGCGCTGTTGCAAGCTCAGTCAAGGTCACAAAATTACGACGCGTACCGTCCTTATCGCTGCTTGGCTTGCGAGCCAGCACACTGGTTGCAAGTTTGGTACTGTTTTCATATTGCCAATCATTGATGTATTCACTTTGCGCTAAGCGTTGACCAAAACCTGCCACCGCCACCGCAAATTGAGTGTCGATATTGGCCCTGTTTAACGCATGGCTGTTTTTAGGAATCGGTTGAGTGATAAGCTTTGAGCTACCGCCTTCGGGTGCTTTATAGCGAATTTTTAAATAGGCCAGCTCATCTAATTTCTGAGCATTTTTGGTGGTAGATGCGCTGTTATTACTCTCATAACGGCGATCGCTATACAGACCTTTTTTACCTTTGGGTGTCACTTCATATAAGGCAATGACTGCTTTACCTGCGCCAAGCTCGCCTGCATCCACTTTATCATTATTAAAATCTTGTTCATCCAGTACCCGATTTTCATAACCAATCAAGCGCCATTCACTGACCGCCTCTGGGTTAAATTCCACTTGTACTTTTACGTCTTTGGCAACGGTATTGAAGGTGGCCACCAGCTCATCGCCAAAGACTTTTTTGGCTTCGGTCAGACTGTCGATATAACTGTAGTTGCCATTACCGTTGTCTGCCATTTGTTCCATCATATAATCGTTTAGATTGCCGCGTCCAAACCCAACCGTCGATAAAGAGATACCGCGATCACGATTGGCTTTGACCAAATTAAGCATCTTATCAACATCACTAATTCCTACATTGAAGTCGCCATCCGTCAGCATCATGATACGGTTGATGCCGTTTTTTTTCATCGCTTGCTCAGCTTGTCGGTACGCCAGTTTTAAGGCATCTTCACCATTGGTCGAGCCTTCCGCGTTTAAGCTATCGATTGCCGCCAGTATTTTGGCTTTTTGATCGCCGCTCGTTGCAGGCAATGCCACATTGGTGCTGCCCGAATACGTGACGATACTGATGCTGTCTTGCGCGCGCATCTGCTCTGTCAGTAGTTTGAGAGAAGCCTGCGCAAGCGGCAGTTTATCGCGAGATGACATAGAGCCTGAGACGTCTACCAAAAATACCAAATTGGCAGGCGGCATAGTCTGACTGTTGGGATTTTTAGACCAATTATTATCAACGGCCTTGATACCAACTTTGACAATTTTATTGTCTTGATTTGCCCTATCCCATGGTGAATCAACTACTTCAGTCGCCAATACAAATGGCGCATTACCAAGACGTTTGCCATCCTCAAATTGATAATTAAAATAGTTGATCAATTCTTCCACACGCACGGCATCGATAGGCGGCAGCTGACCTTCATTAAGATAGCGGCGTACATTGGCATAACTGCCTGTATCGGTGTCAATAGATAAAGTAGATACTGCCAGATCCGTCGTACGATGGACAGGATTGGCGTCGTTCTTTTGATAATTGTCATTTGCTGGCGGCATGTCATTGATAACCATAGGCATTGGATAAACACCTGTCCGAGGGTCAAGTCTTGTCTTGGTCATGCTGCTCATTTCAGCATATGGCGCACTTAGGGCCACGATAGGTTCTGACGCCGAAACAGCGACTGGTGGGCTCACCGTGCGGCTGGCATCTGATATCGGTTTGCTCACTTGCGAGGTGCTACAAGCACTCAAACCTACACTGATCACGGTGCCAACCAGCAACGCATTTCTACTTAAGTAATACGCCCGCTTTTTTGAGGAACAGACAGATGACATAGCAAGTACTCCATAGTATAAATAGGCCGATAATAACCTGTCCGTGTTGAGCCAGTTATGGTAGTTTGTACAACCCATTAGGTTTTGTTTATTACTGAGTTTTTATACTCATAACCCTTTAATTTTATAAGTAAAAACACCAAAAATATTTAGATTAACTATACTCAATTTATTTAGCAAAATCTATCTATCAAAGCGTCATTCAAATGACTGTTTGAGGTAATGCTGGACGTGTTGTCCAAAGTACTAGTGAAGTCTTAATTAAAGGATTTGAGCACGTCATGCATTGTCGTCTATTCTGACTTACACCTTTTTAATTCGGTCAATATCCTTTACGATAGCACTATTCTTATTGTCTACTTGCCCCATTGATTAATACCTATTAAAACTCATAAGTGAACCTTATTTTATGTCCGATGTTATTGATTATACGAATGACCCAATCATTGCTAGTGAACCCATGGATACCCGTTCGGTCGCAGAATTTACTGAGCAGGCCTATCTCAACTATGCCATGTACGTCATCATGGATCGAGCCCTGCCCAATATCGCCGATGGACTCAAACCTGTCCAGCGCCGCATCGTTTATGCCATGAGTGAGCTTGGCTTGAAATCTACTGCTAAGGCAAAAAAATCAGCGCGTACAGTCGGTGATGTACTGGGTAAATATCATCCACATGGTGATAGCGCTTGTTATGAAGCGATGGTACTCATGGCACAGCCGTTTAGTTATCGCTATCCGCTTATCACCGGTCAAGGCAACTGGGGTAGTCCTGACGATCCTAAGTCTTTTGCGGCCATGCGTTATACCGAAGCCAAAATGTCTGCTTATGCCAACACGTTGCTCGCAGAACTTGGACAAGGAACGGTCGATTGGCAAGATAACTTTGATGGCACTATGCAAGAACCCACCACGCTGCCTGCTCGCCTGCCCAATATATTATTAAATGGTACGACGGGTATCGCTGTTGGTATGGCAACGGATATACCGCCGCACAATCTAAATGAAGTGGTGCGCGCCGCGATTCGTTTGCTGAAAAACCCTGAGCTGTCCGTTAAACAACTCACGCAGTCGATACCCGCGCCTGATTTGCCGACCCCTGCCGAAATCATTACCAGTAAAAAAGATTTGCAGGCGATGTATGAAACTGGTCGTGGCAGTTATAAAATGCGCGCGACGTTCCATGTCGATAGTAAAGAGAAAAACCTTGTCATCATTGATGCGCTACCCTACCAAGTATCAGGGAATAAAATCCAAGAGCAAATCGCCAAGCTTATGATGGACAAAAAGCTGCCGTGGATTACGGATATTCACGATGAGTCTGACCACGAAAACGCTTGCCGTATCGTGCTTGAGCTGCGCTCCACACGCGTCGATGTCGATCGCGTCATGAGCCACTTATTTGCCAGTACCGACCTTGAAAGCAATTACCGCGTCAATATGAATATGATTGGCCTAAATGGTAAGCCTCAGGTCAAAAACCTAAAAGAAATCTTAGAAGAATGGCTTGTCTGTCGCCGCTCTGTTGTTACGCGCCGTTTGCAGTATCGCCTTGATAAAATCGATAAACGCTTGCACATTCTCGCGGGCTTACTCATCGCCTATCTCAATATCGACGAAGTGATTCGTATCATTCGTGAAGAAGACGATCCAAAACTGTCTTTGATGCAAGATTATGACTTAACCGACATCCAAGCCAATGCCATTTTAGACATTCGTCTGCGCCAGTTGGCAAAGCTAGAAGAGATTGAGCTGAAACGTGAGCAAGATGAGCTGGCTGCCGAGCGTGCCATTATTCAAGAGTATTTGGACAATCCAGAGAGCTTAACCAACCTGATGGTTGATGAGCTTACTGCCGATATGAAAGAACATGGCAACGAGCGCGTCTCGCCACTGATGGAGCGCGATGAAGCACAAGCGTTAAAAGAGTCTGACCTTGTACCGAGCGAGCCTGTGACCGCTATCCTATCAAAAGCAGGCTGGATTCGCGCCGCCAAAGGCCATGACGTCGATGCCGCTGGTATGAGCTACCGTTCAGGCGATGGCTATCAAGCGCATGTCCGTGGCAAGTCCAATGAAAAAATCTATGTGCTCGACAGTACCGGACGCAGCTATAGCATCGATGCGCATAACCTTGCCTCTGCCCGTGGTCAAGGCGATCCGCTCACAAGCGTGCTAAAACCGCCAGCAGGTGCCAGCTTTGAGCAGCTACTAACTGGTGACAGTGATCAGCGCATTATCCTCGCCAGCTCGGCAGGTTATGGCTTTATTAATACGCTTGGTAATTTGGACAGCAATCAAAAAGCGGGGAAAAATATCATTACCCTAGCCGCTGACAGTCGCTTGCTGCCCGTTGCCCGTATCGATGCGCCAGCGGATACTGAAGGCGAAAATAGTCTTGCAAAGGCAGCGCCTGACCATCTCGCTGTTGTGACTAACGCTGGATATCTGTTGATGTTTGCGCTTGATGACTTGCCTGAACAGGCTCGCGGTAAAGGCAACAAACTGATTAAACTAAAAGAAGATGAAGAAGTACTCGCCATTACACCACTGAATCAGCAAGACAGCCTAGTCATTACCGCTGGCAAACGTCATGTGACGCTAAAGCCCAATGATTTGGCCAACTATACAGGCACTCGCGGTAATCGCGGTGGCCAGTTGCCAAGAGGGTTTCAGAATGTGACGAGTGTTGAGGTTGCGTAAAGTTCATAGCGGCGCCTTAACTCTATTACTAATTTGATAGTAATTTTACAAACAATGTCACGACCTATCTTTTGTGACAGAAATGTAAATTAATGTAATAAAATAATTCCATATAGGTTACAATAGTCCACTCTTGGTTCTTATTCTTAAATATGGTGTGGACTTATGTTATGAATCTTGAAGATATTGCCTCTGGACAAAAAATTGTCATTTATACAATCTTAGCCAACTTTTTGGTGAGTGCGTCGCAGCGTAGTGCTCCTGAGCTAGGAATTACTGTCACAATTATCTCATTTCTAGTTACCGCAGCGGCAATTTATGGGGCTTATCGTCTTTGTACAGGATTAGGCTACTCAACAAGTATTAAGATTCTAGTTGTAGTGCTTCTATTTATTCCTTTAATTAACTTAGTTACGCTCATCTTCCTGAGCGTGAAAGGAACCAAGGTTTTGCGCAATGCAGGGTATGAGGTCGGTCTTCTCGGTGTAAAATAGCACTAATTGCTAGCAACTACTTATTATAAAGTAGGAATTCTTTATCAGACACGTATTGTATGAGTCTGTCAAAGGTGAAAGCTGCCACCTATCCTAATTCATTGCGTAGAATACGCTTTACCAAAACAAATGATGTTCAAAATCAAACGATACTCTCAAATTGGGACTGTTTCTCCTCAAAAATTCCTCTTATAAAGCTCTCAATCTGATCTTTTTTCATTAGATAGGGATTAAAGTCAGCCCCTGCCGAAAAACTTTTTAAGGCATACTCTTCATCCTGAGCACTCGATGTCAGATATTTGATCAAAAAGCCACCCCATCTACGCGCCTCTATTTCCTCAACATCAATAATATGAGAAGAAAGGTGCGGATACTCTGTAATTAATTTTAATAAAACTTCATTAACAATAGGTCTGGAACCTTCAATGTTTTGAATCAAATAATTGTCATTAATGACCAATGCTGAAGTGACATCGATTTTTTCGTTGTTTCTTCGCCATTGCTCAAGAATACGAGTCAGCTCTACTCCATTATTTTTTTCGATATTTTTGCCAATAAAAGTTAGGCTGATAAGAATATGTTCGCCGTCTCTATTATTTTCTAAAGCACGGTCTACTGTCGTTGTATGCATAAGAAACCTAGCTTATAAAAAATTGATATCACTTAAGATACTCTCTAAAGTTGAGTAGAATCAACCCTATTTTCTACCTCATACCAACTTTTTTATTTTGATGGTTTTTTAGGAGTGTGCCGCCAACGACTTTAACGAGATAACATACTGTTATGTATGGTTATTAGAAAACACCATCCCAAGACTTTATTTAATCATTGTCACTTTGAAATTATTTCTCTTCAAAGATCGCTTTCACAAAGCTTACGATTTGATCTCTTTTCATAAGATAAGGGTTAAAGTCAGCGCCTGCTGAAAGACTTTTGAGTGTGTGCTGTTTATCTTGAGCGCTGGATGTTAAATATTTGATGGAAAAGCCGTCCCATTGACATCTCTCTATCTCTTCCACCTCGATAATATGAGGTAAGATTTGCATATATTCACTTACTAACTTAACCAAAGCTTGATTGATAGCAGGTCTTGAGCCTTCAATACCTTGAATAAAGTAATTGTCATTCATTACAAGAACTGAATTTAAGCCATTTTCTTCAAAATATCTTCGCCAGTGCTCAAGCGCACGCGTCAATTCTACTCCTGAACTTATAACATTGTTTTTACCGATATAGGTTAAGCTAATCAGAATGTGTTCACCATTCCTATTCTTTGCCTCTGGCTGATAATCCGTCGTTGCCTGCATAAAAAATCCAATTACTAACGAGTTAATTTAATATACGCGTCCAGATAGGTGTGAATCAACTATACTTTATTTTTGCGATTAATGATTTTTAATACTAACTTAAAAACCGCTAAGATGTGTTCCTATATTCGGCTCCGGCCTATTTCGTTCTTGAAATACAAGTTTCCATGTCTTCTTAATCGCTCAGATATCATAAAAAATCAATTAACTTCATCAATAACTGATGCAGTCGCTAACGCTTTTTCAACAGATGGCTAGCAACATTAGCAACTGACAATATCATTCTGAAATTTGCTCAATGTTTGCTCTGCAAAAATCGCTTTTATAAAACCCGTAATTTGAGTCTTTTTCATCAAATAAGGATTAAAGTCAGCGCCTGCTGAAAAACTTTTCAGTGTATATTCCTCATCTTGCACACTGGATGTCAAATATCTGATTAAAAAGCCATCCCAGCTGCGCGTCTCTATTTCCTTAACCTCAACAATATTAAGTGCGATGAGTGGGTATTCGTTGATCAACGTGGCAATCACTTCATTGATTACCGATCTTGAACCCTCAAGGTTTTGTATAAAATAATTGTCATTAATTGCAATTGCTGAGGTAACATTACTTTTTTCGTTACTTATGCGCCACCTCTCAAGCGTACGAATCAGCTCTACCCCATCATCCTTTCCTTTATTGTTGCCAATATACGTCAGGCTCATAAGAATATGGTCGCCATCTATATTACGGTCTGAATCGTAATTTATGATTGTTTGCATAAGAATCCAATTGATAAAAACTTGATTTGACTTAAAATACTACTTAAAAACAGTCTACTCAACACTATTTTTATATTTCATTACTTTCGTTTTGATAAGTGAGAACCTGAGCTGAGTTTTTTACTACCAGCCTAATTCAAACCCAAAATAGGAATCACCAAATCTTCTTCATCGGTCAGATGTTGCGAGAGTAGCTCACTGACACTCATCAAAGTCTGATGTAATTGATTGCCAAGTGCTTTATCTTCAACTTCGCTTTTTGCCAACTGACCACTCAATGTCTGCAACTCATTCAGTAATCCATCCAAACGCACATGATCTCGATCTAATATCTCAAAACCTGTCTTTAGCTGTGGATACATGCGAATGAACGTTGGGAAGTAAGCTTGATCTTCGATGCTGTGATGGTGATGCAGCTTGAGAATATACTGGTTAATCCGTGGTAAGCTTTGTAAGCGGTACTGTGACCAGTCAATATCCCCAGACTGATAAGCGTCACTGATTTGGATAAGAGTGTGCTGGCGGTTACGTATATCGGCATGGATATTTAGCCAACCTGAGGTTTTGTAAACGTGTTTTGCACTTAACCATTCGGCAGGCGGTAGCTGCTCATATAAGAACAGCCAATCCGTCTCAAGCCGACTGTCAGGATGACGCGGTGATAGGCCAGACCCAGCATCTAACGCGTCTTGAGGGTTCACATGGTGATTAGCAGCCGTCATGGTATTATCCTTATCAGTGATCTATGTTTATTCAAATTTTTCTATCCGCTTCTGTGACATTATCAACCAGCCCTTTTGCCAAAAAGCTTAAGTTGAAAATAAAGCAAGAAATTCATTAGTCATACTAAAAGTTCTTTGCCTAATGTGTAGCATATATAGAGTTGGAAAATAAAAAATCAACAGTGTATTTGACAAAGCCAAAAGCCTTCCATTTATTAATCTGTTACATAATCTAGCCAAAATATTATCGTTTTTAGCGTATGAGTCTGTAGGATAAAACGCATAATAATCAATGACAAAGTTTCTTATATAGTCTCTTATTAGTAACGAATACATTTTGATAACCCTATAGATTGAAGTTTAAACCATAAAGGATACCCATGTTTATTGTTGATAAAGCAGCTACAACCAGTATGAGTGATACGCTCCCTACTCCCAAAATCATCTTTTTCGATATCGATGACACTTTGAGCCGCAACGGTATTATCGCTGAACACAACAAAGCGACCCTTGAGCAACTTGCTGACACTGATATTAAATTGGTGATTTCAACTGGACGTTCTAAAGCTATATTGCCAGCGGATATTTTAGCGTTGCTAGACACCAATGTTTTAGATGCCATTATTTGTATGAATGGACAGTATAGTTTTGATCATAGTGGCGTGATCAGTCACTATCCTTTGTCTGCTGAACAGACAGATAAGATTGCCTATCTCTGTCAGCAAAGCGAGCTGATTCATAAGTTTGATTCCGCAACCCACATTGTATGGTCAGATGAAAATGAGCGTTTGCGTGACTTTAATGCGAGAACGCCCAACTCTTTCGTTGATCCAGAATACTACAAGTCAAATACGGTTTATCAGTGCTCAGTATTTTTCAACAACCAAGAAGAAAAAATGCAAGACGTCGATTTTGCGAAGTATGACTTAAAGCTGGTGCATTGGCATCATATTGGTGCTGATATCTTACCAATAGATGCTTCCAAAGCACGAGGTATCAAAGATATGTGTGCCTATTATGGCGTAGACGTACGCGAGTGTATGGCATTCGGTGATGGGATGAATGATCTTGAGATGTTTGATTTGGTCGGATTTGCCGTAGCAATGGGTGACGCGCAGCCTGCGTTGATCGAACGAGCGGATTTTGTCACTGGAACTATTGAAGAGTTTGGGATACAGGCAGTGCTAGATCAATTTCATATTGCATCGTAACCCAAATAGCGTTAAGAAAAATAGTTAAGCGTACTGTTTAATATAGTCGATCCCTTTTAAAAAGACACTATATGTACCACTTTTATTCTAGAGTAACTATAGATAATAAAAACCCTTCGTCAGTAGATGACAAAGGGTTTTTTACAAGCAATAAATGAGCTTCGCGGCTTAACTTTAACAGTTACTTGGTTAGAAGCGCCTTAATTAGTGTTCATTAGATGAACCACTACCTAGCAGGATAAAATGTCTCTGAACCGGGTCCAACTGGTAAACCAAACACGAATACCCAGACGCAAAACAGAATAATCCAACCAACCAAGAACGCAATTGAATAAGGAAGCATCATTGCCATCAGTGTACCTACGCCAGTATTTTTCTTATAACGAATAGCAACTGCCATAATAAGACCAAAATAGCTCATCATAGGCGTAATGATGTTGGTAGTCGAATCACCAATGCGGTATGCCGCCTGTATCATCTCAGGAGCATAACCCGTCAACATCAGCATAGGAACAAATATTGGCGCCGTCACTGCCCACTGCGCAGATGCCGAACCAAGCATCAAGTTAACCACTGCACATATCAAGATAAAACCAACCAATAAGAATGGCCCTGTCAAACCGATATCGTTTAGGAAAGTTGCACCAGATACGGCCATTACAGAGCCAAGATTTGACCAGTTAAAAAAGGCGGTAAACTGCGCGGCAAAGAAGACCAAAACGATATAAATACTTAGTGAACTCATCGCGTGACTCATGGCATCAACCACATCTTGATTGTTTTTCAAACTGCCAGTAATCTTGCCATATATATAGCCTGGTATAGCAAAGAATACAAAGATGAATACGACAATACCTTTTAAAAAGGGCGAACCTGATAATAGCCCAGTCTCAGCATTACGCAAAATGCCATCAGCAGGTACTACAGTCCAAGCCAGCAGCAAACAGAATATCAGCATGCTAATACCCGCCCAAACAAGGCCTTTTTTCTCAATGGCAGATACACGCTCGACTTTGGTATCTAATACTGAAGGATCATCAGCATCACTAGGATTGTACTCACCAAGGCTTGGCTCGACGATTTTTTCGGTCACAAAATAACCCAGACCACTGATCAAAAACGTACTGACCACCATGAAATACCAGTTGGCCTCTGCCCCAACGGTATAAGCGGGATCAATGATGCGTGCCGCTTCTTGGGTAATTCCTGATAATAAAGGATCCACCGTCCCAAGCAATAAGTTGGCGCTATAGCCGCCAGACACACCAGCAAATGCCGCAGCAATACCAGCCAATGGATGTCGACCAAGTGAGTGAAAGATGACCGCAGCAAGTGGTATCAAAACCACGTAACCCAGCTCAGCAGCCGTGTTTGACATAATACCTGCAAACACAATAGTAAAGGTGACCATCTTCTTTGGCGCATTTAACACCAATCCACGTAGAGCCGCTGATATCATGCCAGAACGCTCAGCGATACCGACACCAAGCAAAGCCACCAACACCGTACCGAGTGGCACAAAACCCGTAAAGTTGGTCACTAAATTTTCGACGATGCGAGCTAAGCCCTCACCGTTTAATAAGTTGACAACCTCGATCATGCCATCAGCGCTACGTCCGCTAGCACCTTCTGGACGTGGGTCAATTACTGATATACCGAGATAGGACAGCACTGCTGAAAGAACCAGTAAAAACACTGACATCCATACGAATAAAATGACAGGGTGTGGTAGTAAATTACCAAGCCACTCTACCCCTTTTAAAAACCGCTGCATGCGCGAATCTTTTTCCGCTGCATCAAAGTCATTGTGTGGCGGACTGCCATTTGGCGAGTTACTTCCTTGCATAACCGATTATCTCCTTCAAGATTTAAGTACTTTTGATGTGCTTAAGGTGTATAAAAACACCGATAAAAGGCTTCGATTGAAACATAGTTGGGAAATAGAAACAAATAATTCTGTATCATAAAACAAATTTTTTGCAATATTGGGTAATATATAAATTACAAATAACTAAAAAATTGAGGATCAAAAGTAAAGACATTGTTAGAACCCATCGTAGCGTGATTACCTGCCATGATTACAAAGGCTAGGTAGTTGAACTCCAGTTTGCGTGACTACTTACTTATTCTTAGCGACAGCTCTTGTAACACCCCTTTAAATCTGTAGAAACAATGACCATAATAGTAAAATTACTAGCCGGTCTTTATGGCGTTTTATCGACTTGCCCTGTCTTCGTTATCAATACTGTTTTTATTTAGGAGAGATATTTTGACCCATTTATCATCGTCCCACCTACCTGTTAGGACTACTGCGTCTATCGGTCGTACGTTGCCAAAGGCGCTATTGGCCATGGCGGTAGGCTTGGTACTTGCCAGCTGTAGCAACTCTGATAATGCGGCGGCCGACGGTAGCGCACCTGCAAGCAATGTGACACTTAATTTGTATAACTGGTCAGAATATATGCCTCAAGAGATTCTTGATGGCTTTAAAGAAGAGACTGGCATTAGCGTCAATTACACTACGTTTGATTCTAACGAGGCGATGTATGCCAAGCTCAAATTGCTCGATGACTCTAGTCAATATGACCTTGCCATTCCATCGACCTACTATGTCGAAAAGATGGCCAAAGAAGGGCTTTTGCAAGAGTTGGACAAATCAAAGCTGAGCAACTTCAAAAACCTCGATACCTCATTTACGAATACCAAAGTTGACCCTGAGAACAAATACTCTATCCCCTATATGTGGGGCAGCACGGGTCTGGCTATCAATGGCGATACGGTAGATCCTGCGACGGTCAATAGCTGGAGCGACTTATGGCGTCCTGATTATAAAGGCCAAGTGATGCTGACCAATGACGTACGCGAAGTATTCGGTATGGCATTGTTGACGCTTGGTTATTCGGGCAATAGTAGCAACCCTGACGAGATCAAAGCGGCTTACGACAAGCTGACTACCTTGATGCCAAACGTCAAAACCTTCAACTCTGACGCCACACGTATGCCTTATATTGAAGGCGAAACCGCGCTTGGTATGAGCTGGAATGGGGAGGCGGTCATGGCAAATGATGAAGGTCTGACTAGCTTGGTTTATAAATATCCGACTGAAGGCGCTATCTTATGGATGGACAATTTTGTCATTCCGAAGAATGCAAAACAAGTTGATGCGGCGCACAAATTCATTGATTACCTGTTGCGTCCTGAAATTGCCAAGATCGTTAGTGAAGAGATTGGGTACGCCTCACCTAATATGGCAGCGCGTGAATTAATGGATGAAGAAGTGCGTAATAATCCAACCATTTATCCTAGTAAAGAAATATTGGCCAAAGCGGAATTCCAAGAAGATGTGGGTGATGAAGCATTGCAAGTGTATCAGCAGTATTGGGATAAGCTAAAAACAGGACGTTAATTTTTTATTTAAATTTATCCCAGCCGCACTTTATTTGATCACGGAACGACTGTATTTTAGTAAAAAACGAAAACGCTAACTTTAAAGAGTTAGCGTTTTTTTATTTATAAATGCAAATCTGTCTCACCGCCTTGCTGCTTTATCTTTCGCTGCTCACGGCGCTGATAACCCAAACCTGATGCGGCATACCAGTGTGGTTTGGTGGTTTGCAACAAGTCACTCAACTGTTGCAACTGGGTTTGTAAGGTTTTGGTCAGCCAAAAATATCCCTGCCACTCAAATGCTAAGTGATGTACGCTGGGATATTCTGAAACGGTAATACGAGTAATGGGACGAAACATCTCATCGCTTGGACTACGCAGTACCGCTGCCATGTGCTGCATGGCCTGAGTCAGCTCATGCTGATAATGTATCAGCAGAGTATGATTTTCATCATCAATGTCAATATTGGCCAAACGCGGTGCCGCACTTAATAGTAAATCAATCGTGCCAATGATATTACGGTGGGTGCGCTGAATGGTCTCTAACGTCTCTTTTTTAATGCCTGACTCGCTTGCGGTCGCTGCAATATGTGGACGCACAGCCAGTAGACGCTTATTGATCTGTTGTAGCGATGTGACCAGTATCTTATCAACAGGTATGTCATTCAATTGTGAGGCTATTGGATGCTGTTGCTGCACTGAGTGATCGCCCGCGCCCTCAGCCGCATCAATGTGATTGCCCACACCTGCATAGAGACTACTACATGCTTCGAGGTTACTGGCCAATAAAAAACGCCACATCAAGGTAGATTTCAGCGGTAGAATCAAAGTTACTATCACTGCAACGCCTGTGCCGATTAAAATATTAAGGACACGGTAAATCCCGTCTGGACCAATACTGTTTTTACCCAAATCTGAGACAATCATCAACATAGTGATTCCTGTCAGCATCCCCGTATACCCAAGTTGCCTAATCGCTAAATAACCGATGACGCCACTGAGCAAACCAATGAGCGCATAATCCACCCATAACCACGCGCCAGCATTGTGACTGAACCAAAGCACCCCAAGCGCAGCGCCAATCCCTAACAACGTACCCAGTACTCGCTCTTTTGCTTTGGTATAAATAGCACCTTGATACTGCAGCAAACCCAAAATAATAAAGACCGTAATGGTCGTCCACTCGCCATGTGGCAGATCAGTGAGTTTGTTAACTAAAAACGCCAGTAGTACAGCCACACCCAAACGTATGGCATGTAAGATATCCGCATACTGATAGCGAACATAAGGCTCAATAAAGGGTGCGGTAAATCGTTGCCACAGAGGTAAT
This sequence comes from Psychrobacter sp. AOP22-C1-C5, assembly GCF_052378885.1. Taxonomy (NCBI): domain Bacteria; kingdom Pseudomonadati; phylum Pseudomonadota; class Gammaproteobacteria; order Moraxellales; family Moraxellaceae; genus Psychrobacter; species Psychrobacter sp. AOP22-C1-C5. The sequence goes on from NZ_JBQSYC010000002.1 coordinate 491,864, forward strand.
TTCACGCAAAACCACTCTTTTTAGTTGATGGTTAAAATAAGGAACAAAAATAACAGGCTAAAAATAGATATGCTAGCAGCCGCACCACGATTTACAAAGCGATTATCAAAAAAAACGTCTCTTGCCTATTAAAAGACAAAAGACGTTTAAGATTAAAGCTTACTATGGTCAGGTGAAAATAAAACGGTTATATAAATTCAAACGCGTTACTAGAATAAATGTGACTAGCGTGCTGTGCCTATGCCGACAGAGACTACGCAAAGTTAATCCTAGTAGCGCTACCACACTGTTAAAGTGTATCGACTATAATAACCATTGTAGATGAATGAGACTGAATTATACTTCTAAGAAATCTAGGATACCTTCAGCCGCTTGGCGACCTTCCCAAATCGCTGTCACCACCAAATCCGATCCGCGTACCATATCGCCACCTGCGAAGATTTTCGGATTTTTGGTTTGGAACTTATAGGGTTGCTCTTCAAGCGCCAACACCAGACCATTAAGGCTCATCTCAACGTCATAACCTTCAAACCAATCAGCAGGGCTTGGTCTAAAACCAAAGGCCATAATCACTGCATCACATGCGATGATTTCTTCTGAATTAGGAATCGGTTCAGGACGTCGACGACCACGGTTGTCAGGCGCACCCAATTGCGTGGTGACGACTTTTACGCCATTAACTTTACCGTTTAAGCCAATGATTTCAGTTGGCTGACGGTTGAATAAGAACTCGACACCTTCTTCGCGTGCATTAACCACCTCACGGCGTGAGCCTGGCATGTTTTCTTCATCGCGGCGATAGGCACAGACCACTTTTTCAGCGCCTTGACGGATACTGGTACGGTTACAATCCATCGCCGTATCACCACCGCCCAATACCACAACACGCTTACCTTTGAAATCGATATATTCTTCAGGTTTTTTTTCCCATTCATTACAACGGTTTACGTTGGCAATCAGGTAATCTAGTGCATCATAAACGCCTTCTAACGTCTCACCAGCGAATCCGCCACGCATATAAGTGTATGTACCCATACCCATAAATACCGCATCATAATCGCTCAATAAATCATCGATACTAACGTCAGTGCCGATTTCTGTTTCTAGCCGAAACTCAATACCCATGCCTTCAAAGATGACACGGCGATTACGCATCACGTCTTTTTCCATCTTAAATTCTGGAATACCAAAGGTCAATAAACCACCAATCTCAGGACGCTTATCAAAGACGACTGGCTTAACACCATTTCTGACTAAGATATCCGCGCAGCCAAGACCCGCTGGACCTGCCCCGATAATAGCGACCTTTTTGTCGGTCCAAACCACATCAGACATGTCTGGACGCCAGCCAAGGGCAAAAGCCGTATCGTTGATGTACTTTTCAACATTACCAATGGTAACAGCGCCAAAGCCATCGTTTAACGTACAAGCGCCTTCACATAAGCGGTCCTGTGGGCAGACACGGCCACAGACCTCAGGCAAGGTATTGGTACGATGACACAACTCCGCTGCTTGAAAGATCTGCCCTTCGGTCGCAAGTTTAAGCCAGTTGGGAATGTAGTTGTGTACAGGACACTTCCATTCACAGTACGGGTTACCACACTCAAGACAACGATGCGACTGCTGCGCCACTGCTTCACTTTCAAACGGTCTATAAATTTCTACAAATTCCGTTGAACGGGTTGCAATGTCTTTTTTCGTCGGATCAAGGCGCGGTACATCTAAAAACTGAAAACTATTCTCTAAGCGTTTTGCCATGGTAAAAATCTCTTTTATAGTGGGCGGTGACAGCGAGCGACGCTCAATCGTATATTTAAAACGTAAGGGCTGCTGTCACTTACCTGCTTGAAACCTGTGAGTTAAAACGTTTCTAAAAAACCTATGATGGAATCATCAATAAAAATCATGAAAAATCCGCTACTGTGGATCAGCCATGGTGGTTTTAAGAAGGCTCGCAATGTTCGCCGCTTTTGGCTTCACTAAGTAAAACTTACGGACGTAGTGTTCAAAATCAGCCAATATCGTCTGACCCCAGGCACTGTCGGTTTTATCAACGTGAGTTTGAATCACGCGTTGCAAATAGATGCGATGTTCTTCCGTTTGCTCACTCGAGATGCGGTTGAGATCAATCAGCTCATGGTTGCAACGATCAAAGAAATCGCCTTCCATATCGAGCACATAAGCGAAACCACCTGTCATGCCGGCCCCAAAGTTAAGACCCGTACGCCCAAGAATGGTGACTATACCGCCTGTCATATACTCACAGCAATGATCGCCTGTCCCTTCGATGACTGCATGCGTACCTGAGTTACGAACCGCAAAACGTTCACCTGCCGTACCCGCTGCATACAATTTACCACCAGTGGCACCATATAGACAGGTATTGCCAATAATGGCCGTATCTTGCGCGCTAAAGCTTGAGTTTTTGGGCGGATAAATAACAATCTCACCGCCTGCCATGCCTTTACCAACATAGTCATTGGCATCACCTTCAAGCTCAATATTCAAGCCGCCCGCATTCCAGACGCCTAAACTTTGTCCTGCTGTGCCTGTCAGATGCAGTTTAATAGGCATATCACTCATACCAAGGTTGCCCCACAATTGCGCAATCTCACCAGAAATACGAGCGCCGATAGAGCGATCACAGTTACCCACATAATAACTATAGTCACCGCCTGTACCTTGGCGAATGCTCAACAGCATGTCACTGATCATCTGCTCAGCCAACAACCCTTTATCAAAGGGTTCATTACGCTCTACTTGGCACGTTTGGGCTTTGCCAGCCGCTGCTGGGTGACTGAACAGTAAAGGCGTTAAGTCAAGATGGCGCTGCTTGTCTGTATTGCCTTCTAACACGTCAAGTAAATCTGTACGTCCGACCAGCTCTTCCATACTACGAACACCAAGTGCTGCTAGCCACTCACGCGTTTCGGTCGCAACGAACTTGAAGAAGTTAATCAACATCTCAGCTTCGCCAATAAAATGATCATCGCGTAACATGGCTTTTTGCGTTGCCACCCCTGTCGGGCAATTGTTAAGGTGACAAATACGTAGATATTTACAGCCAACAGCGATCATCGGTGTCGTACCAAAGCCGAAGCTTTCTGCACCAAGAATGGCGGCTTTTACCACATCAAGACCTGTCTTTAGACCGCCATCGGTTTGCACTCGTACTTTGTCACGCAGTCCATTGACGCGTAGCGACTGATGTGTTTCAGCAAGACCCAACTCCCATGGCGAGCCTGCATGATGAATGGAAGACAGTGGAGAAGCTGCTGTGCCGCCATCATAACCTGAGATGGTAATCAGATCAGCGTAAGCTTTTGCCACACCTGTGGCAATGGTACCGACGCCAGGGCGCGACACCAATTTGACAGAAACCAAAGCATCTGGATTGACTTGTTTTAAATCAAAAATCAGCTGCGCCAAATCCTCGATCGAGTAAATATCGTGATGCGGCGGCGGCGAAATCAATGTCACACCCGGTACTGAGTAACGCAAGCGTGCAATCAAGGCATTGACTTTACCACCCGGCAACTGACCACCCTCACCAGGCTTGGCACCTTGAGCGACCTTAATCTGCATCACTTCTGCCGAGCGTAAATACGCAGGCGTGACTCCAAAACGGCCTGAAGCTACTTGCTTGATTTTTGAATTGCGCATTGTGCCATAACGTGCTGGATCTTCCCCGCCTTCACCAGAGTTTGAACGTCCACCAATGGTATTCATCGCCATTGCAATCGCTTCGTGTGCCTCAGGAGACAACGCGCCCAATGACATGCCAGCGGAGTCAAAACGTGTCAAAATCTCGGAGATGTCTTCAACGTCATTGACATCGATACTGTTGTCAGTTTTGAGTTGCAATAGGTCACGCAAAGTCGCTACTGGACGACTATTGACCAGATTGGCATACTGGCGATAATTTTCATAATCACCCGTTCGTACTGCGGTATGCAAGCTATTGATGACGTCTGGATTAAAGGCGTGATACTCCTTATTAAAGACGAACTTGAGCAAACCGCCTTGGTCAAGCGGCATACGGCGCTTGAAAGCATTCGCAGCCAATTGGGCTTGATCAGCTGCCAAATCTTCGAAGGTAGCCCCTTTAATGCGGCTTTGCACGCCTTTAAAACACAATTTCACGACTTCTTCAGAGAGTCCAACTGCTTCAAACAGCTGAGCGCCGCGATAAGAGACAATGGTTGAGATGCCCATTTTTGATAAGATTTTTAATAGCCCTTTATCCAAGCCTTTACGAAAATTCACCCGAGCTTGAATCGGATCACCCAGCAGCTCACCTGTTGCCACCAAATCATCAATAACGTCATACGCCAAATATGGATAGATACAGGTCGCGCCAAAGCCAATTAATACTGCCATTTGATGTGAATCACGAGCAAGGCCTGTCTCAACGATTAAATTGGCGTCGGTACGGATACCTTTGGCAATCAGGTAATGATGCACAGCGCCAGTCACCATGATGGCGTTGGCGGGTACTTTGTCCGCTTCAATGGCTTTGTCAGACAATACAATCAGCGTATTACCCGAACGAATACTGCTTTCCACTTGCTCACAAATAGCGATAATAGCATCGAACAATTTGAGCGTACGATCATAGTTCAAATCGATACGAGCCATCTTGAACGCAGGATCATCCAAGGTTTCTAGCTGCTGCATTTTGCTGGCTGACAACACAGGCGACGATAAAATAATACGGTGCGCATCGCGTGCTGATGGTGCAAACACATTGGTTTCGGCACCCAAGCATGTCTGTAGTGACATCACAATGGATTCACGCAATGGATCAATCGGTGGATTGGTCACCTGCGCAAACTGCTGACGGAAAAAGTCACCCACATGACGAATCTGCTGTGACAACACCGCCATTGGCGTATCGTCCCCCATCGACCCGACCGGCTCTTGACCGTTTTCGGCATTGGGACGAATGATTTCCGTGCGCTCTTCATTGGTGATGTGATACATTTTTTGTAAGGCTTTTAGCTTATCACCGCGACAAGACTGTGTGGCTAGCGTCTCTTCTAAACGCTCATCGTCACGGATACGTGTCGCTTCTTCACGTAACCATTTGCGATATGGATGGGCTTTTTTGAGTAAAGTTGCAATCGCTTTGGTATCTAAGATTTGACCTGTCAACGTATCAATGACCAGCATCTGCCCAGGTCCAACGCGCCCCTTTGCCAATACATCCTTTGGTGAGTAATCCCACACGCCGACTTCAGAAGCAACCGTAATATAGCCATTTTTGGTCGTCACCCAACGCGACGGACGCAGACCGTTGCGATCAAGCATACAAACGGCATAACGCCCATCTTGAATCACCAACCCTGCTGGACCGTCCCATGCTTCCATATGCTGCGAGTAAAACTCATAAAACGCGCGCAAGTCCATGTCCATACTATCGACATTCTGCCATGCTGGCGGCACTAAGATAGACATAGCATGGAACAGATTCATACCGCCTGACATCAATACTTCAAGCATGTTATCTAAGCTTGAAGAGTCCGAACCAGTGCTATTTACCAATGGCGTCAATTCATTCAAATTGGGCAATTTGTCTGATTTTAATTTTGGCGTACGGGCTTCAGACCAATTACGGTTACCAGTGATAGTATTTAGCTCGCCATTGTGGGCAAGATAACGGAACGGCTGCGCCAGTGGCCAGCGTGGCAATGTATTGGTAGAAAAACGCTGGTGGAAAACCACAATGTGCGACGCCAAACGCTCATCTTGCAGGTCTAAAAAGAACGCCGGCAAGTCCGATGGCATCACCAAACCTTTGTAAATAATCGTCTGGCAGCTCAATGAGCAAACATAAAACAGCTCATCCTCGGTCAAACGCTGCTCCGCTTTTTTGCGGGCAACAAACAGCTTGCGGTTGAAATCATCTGCAGCCAGATCAGCGGGCGCATTGACAAACACTTGCTTAAAGTCTGGTAATGTCTCACGGCCGATCTCACCGACAATGCCCAAATCCAGCGGTACATCGCGCCAGCCAGCTACCTCTAAACCTTGTGCCGTAATCTCATCGCTCAATACTTGCTCGCTATGCTTGGCTTTCGTCTCATCTGTATTGACAAACACCATACCCACGGCAAAATTATCCGTAATGGCAAATTGTTGCTCAGCTGCGATGTTTTTAAAGAACTCAGTAGGCATCGCCAGCAATAGACCACAACCGTCACCAGTTCTACCATCAGCAGCAACGCCGCCGCGATGGGTCATACAACTTAAGCTATGAATAGCGGTTTTTACCAAATCATGGCTGGCTTGGCCCTCAATGTGAGCAATCAAACCAAAACCGCAATTATCAGAAAAGTCATCTGGCGTGGCCAGGTGGGTTTGCGAGGAAATCATTGACATAGCTGGTCCTTGTAAGTAAACGGGCGACTTATATATCCAATGCGGCACATAAGCTGGTACCCGTAGGCAGAACGGGCTGATAATAATATTCGTATATCCGAATTAATAAATGGCGTGATGCTCATAGACATCATACTTTGAGAGATAAGGTAAAACCCTCGACTTCCCAGTCATTAGATGATGCTTTAACAGACAGTTAGCCTATTAACTGATAGTGAGTAGTAACCCTTGGCAATGGGAGGAAATACGATCCTGTATATCCGTTACTCAACCATCCATAACGTACTGTCGTATCTTGAGTACCGCTTGTCACTGTGTCATACCTGACGCTTAGAACTGATTGGCGGGTATTGAATAACAGTACATTTGACTGATTTTGAATATCTGACGCTCTGTATTCAAGCGCTTTATTTACTCTAATTAGAGTGACAATAAGAGAAGTTGTGCCACTTATAATCGTTTTAATCCAAACGAAAAGTGGTCGCGCTTGAGACAACAGATATTAGTAACGCATCATTTAAATACAAGAAATCTTACTAAATGCTTGTTAAATAAATAGTTTTTACGATAACTATACAGAACGTCGCCCTCAGTTATATTAGTTAATGATTGACAAAAAATCTAGTCTTTTCTATCGATTCATTCGCCATATTTTGTAAGAGTACATATTACTATTAGTTATAGGATAAATAAAAACCTCAAGCATAATTTGATATAAAGAGAGAGGGTTAAGTGCTTAGGAAAGCAATTCTTTAAGATCTACAGCGATTGGATAGATATTTCGATGCTAAAAAGAGACTATAAAATTCCATAAAAAACCCACCAACTGGTTATCTTGGTGGGTTATTAGAAGTTTTGATGACCATTTAGCTATAATGACCACTTAGTCATTGTAGCTATTACTGATTAATTACTTTTGTCTTCTATCAAATTTTTCATGCTATCACCATTGCTTTTAGGAGGAGTAGCACTTTTGCTAGTCGTGTTCGTATTATTGGAGCTTGGCGGTTTAGGCGTGGGTACGACTGGTGGCTTCTTAGCACTACCATTATCAGTCTCAGATGTCGCTGGTCTTCTATTGTCTTGATTTGCAGGCTTATTGCTACTATCGTCGTTTCTAGACGTTGTGACAGAGGAGGTTCGCTCTCCAACGCTGCGTTCTTCACTCACCGATAAAGTCTCAGAGGTGTCCGCCGACTGACGAATACTTTCTTCACTATAATTGGTTGTCGCTTCTTGGCTACTGCGATTGGTATTGCTGCTTGCTGCTTGATCATTGTCACTGTTGTCAGTTTCTTGCGTTTGTTGACGTACGGGCACTTCACGCTTGGTCGGTCTTAAATTCACAGAACGAGTACGTTTGGCGCCTAAGTCTTTGACAGGATCAGGACGTTCATAATTATCGATAATACCAACATAGCGATTGATTTCTTCGGGTAGCACACGCACATTGTTCGGTAACTTAAAATCTACAAGTTTTGCAGCCCCAACCGCTTCTTGTGGACTACTCATTATTCCGTAAGTCAGCATATAGCGGATTTGTTTCTCGTCATCGAGATAACGGAAGTAAGCAAATTTATCACGGTCATCTCGACCTTCCAAATAGCTGACAATCACCTCATTTTCAGCGACGTTCATGACCTGTACTGTCCACTTGCCCTTATTGGCTAGTAAATAACGTTTGTCTTTAAACTCATTGGGATAATTGCGCAAATCACGAACCGTCGTGTCAAAACTGATGGGTTGCACATCGGTATCCAGCTCGTGCAGCGACTCAATTTTCAAAGGCTGCTCAAGCTCCGTGCTCAACGTTTGCGGCGCTGATATCGGTGCATTTTCGATTTTGGCACCCATCGCTGGCGTCTGACTGAGCATCCAAATCAACGCTGTGACTACACCTAACAGCAAGGTCATTATCAGCCAAATAAAAGCTTGGCGGCGATATGATTGACTAGCGGTACGAGGCGTCGGTCTTGAGGCGGCCATGAGAGTGTCCTTGGTAAAAATATGTTTAACCGCATGAAATCAATGCGTATTTAACTAAAATTATGGCTAACCAGTATACTTTGAATACGGACATTCAGTGAGCATTTATAACAATTAAAATCTTGAGACGCTACGCGCTATGCTGTGACAAAACCTCAGCCAAAAGCTCAGTATCAAAGTCGTTGGTTAATACCGCTTTGCCGAGTGATTTTAACAAAATAAGGCGGATTTGTCCGTGTTTGACTTTTTTATCATGACCCATCAAATTCAAAGCCGTTTGAACATCGATAGGCGGTGGCGTAATGGGCAAGTTGGCCAAAGTCAAAATACGTTTAATACGAGTAACATCATCGGCGGTTAACCAACCAATTTTTTGTGACAGCTCGGCGGCTTGTACCATACCCGCAGCGACTGCCTCACCGTGTAGCCAATTACCATAGCCTTGATGCGTTTCAATCACATGACCAAAGGTATGACCAAAGTTTAATAGCGCACGCACGCCTGACTCTCTTTCGTCTTGCGCGACGACATCAGCTTTGTACTGGCAGCAGCGCTTTACCGCCTCGCCTAGTATGGCCAAATCAAGCGCCATCATGGCAGGCAAGTTTTCTTCAAGCCATGTCAAAAACACCTCATCCATAATCAAAGCATATTTGATGACTTCAGCGAGTCCGGCCGATAGCTCACGCGCAGGCAGTGTTTTGAGCGTACTCATATCCGCAAGTACCATTTGCGGCTGCCAAAAAGCACCAATCATATTTTTGCCTTGTGCATGATTGATGCCGGTTTTGCCGCCCACGCTTGAATCCACTTGCGACAGTAACGTCGTTGGAATTTGGATAAAATTTACCCCGCGCATAAAACTTGCCGCAGCAAAACCTGTCATGTCGCCGACTACGCCGCCACCCAATGCGATAAGCGTGACATCCCGATTGAAATGCTCTGCCATCAAGGCATCATAAATTTGGTTGATACTGGTCTGGTTTTTGTATTGCTCCCCATCTGGTAACACACAAACCTTGACCGTAAATTGCTCTGTCAGCTCTTCTTCTAAGGCTTTTAAATATAGAGGAGCAACGGTATCATTAGTGACAATTAATACTTGGCGACCGCTGATATAGGGGGCGATTTGCTTCGCCATACTGTTATTTTCTGTCACCGTCTTTTCAGTAATAATAATCGGATAATCATGACTGTGCGTGTGAACGGTTAAGCCATCCTGAAACAGTGACATTAGATACTCCCTAAATATTTTGATGAGATAAAAGCAACTGATTTCGAATAATACTGTCCGTTATTCTTTTTTAAGTTTTGGCTCTTCAAGGACACAAGGACTAAAGTTGCTAAGCTGCTGTAAAAGCTGGTTAACCATATGACGTGGGTAAGTATGACCGGTAGGCATAATGATGTGTGCAACCTCGCGATATAATGGATCGCGCGTGTTGTATAATTCTTGCAAGATTTTTTTGGGATTGGGCTGCTGTAATAAGGGGCGTGACTTGTCTTTGGCAGTACGTGCCATTTGTACATCAACAGGTGCATTCAGATAAACCACAATGCCGCGCTGCCTTAAAAGCGCTCGGTTTTCGGCACTCATAACCGCGCCGCCACCAGTCGCTAAGACAATTTGGTCGTTTTGGGTCAACTCATCAATAGCCCGCGTTTCCCGTTCACGAAAACCCGCCTCCCCCTCTTTAGCGAATATCCAAGCAATATCAGCGCCTGTTTGAGATTCAATGTACCAATCGCTGTCTACAAAGGTGCGTCCTAATTGCTTGGCAAGCAATTTGCCGATTGTCGTCTTCCCTGCTCCCATCGGCCCTACTAAAAACACCGACGGTAATTCCTCCACCATAGTACTTACTCAGCTAAATTAGATATGATACAACGTCATTGATATTCTGGCTAGTAACGAGCTGTGATTATTGTGCGCAGTGCTCAATATCAGCGCATAAAAAAGCAAGCATTGATGCTTGCTTTTTTTGAACTAAAGCCAATTAAGCGCTGATTAATCTAAACGGCTGATGCCATCATTGATCAGTTTTGGTGTCACAAATATCAACAGCTCTTCCTTATTGTTATTGCGCACATCTTTACGGAATGCGCGACCAATATACGGCAAATCACCTAGGAAAGGCACTTTATCCACATTATTATTGGTACGGTTTCTAAAGATTCCACCTAGCACAACAGTTTGTCCATCTTCAACAGTAACGTTGGTTGATATAGAGTCTTCATTGATAGCAACAATACCGTTAGTAAATACTGGCGTACCGTTAGTGATAAGCAATTGCAAACCAATCTTACCATCAGGCGTAATATTTGGCGTGGCTTCTAAACTCAATGCCGCTTCTCTAAAGCTGGTCGTGGTAGCACCGCTGGCTGAAGCTTCCTGATAAGGGATCTGCGTACCAGAAGAGACCTTTGCCGTTTGTTTGTCAGCCGTCAAAACTTTCGGGGTAGAAATTACCTCACCGCGGTTGTCGGCTTGCAATGCTGATAGCTCAAGATCAAGCATCACATCTGACATACTGAGTAAGCCAAAAGCAATACTACCCGCTGGATTGGCAATCCCTAAATCAACGTTTAGATTATCAGGACGGCTGATGTCGTATGACGGGTAAGAAACTGTTTGACCATTGACTGTCGTTGTTTCAATATCAAAGTCTTTGAGATCGGCCAAGGTCTGGTTACTGCCACCAACCAATAGGCTACGATTATTAGCAGCACCATTAGACAAAATACCCCAACGAACGCCAATCTCTTTACTAAAGCTGTCAGTGGCACTGACGATCCGCGCCTCAATCATGACCTGTCGGACAGGAATGTCAATCTTAGCAATCAACGTACGAATATTTTCGATACTATTGGCCACGTCTTTAACGATTAAAGTATTGGTACGCTCATCAACCGTGACCGTTCCGCGATTGGATAATAACGTATTATTGTCATCTGCACGATTTGTAATACCAGTAGGGCTGGTACTGGCACCGCCTGTCGCACCACTTCCTTGAGAGATCAGCGTCAATACATCTTGCGCTTTAGCATAACTTAAACGAATGTATTCAGTACGTAGGGGTGCAAAAGATTGAACGGCTTGCTGCGCTTCAAGCTCGCGCGCTTCTTGTTCAGCAAGTTCAGTCGCAGGCGCAACCAAGATCACATTACCGTTTTCGCGTTTGCCTAGGTTTTTACTTTTCAGAATAATATCAAGCGCTTGATCCCATGGCACATTGATCAGGCGCAAAGTGATATTGCCAGTCACTGAATCGTTCGCCACAATATTCATTTCTGTAAACTGAGCTAAGATGTCTAAAACGCTCCGGATTTCGACGTCTTGGAATTCCATAGACAAAGGCTCGCCGCTATACACCCTTTCTTCAAGTGTCGGCTCACGTAGCATAGCAGGCTTGTTAATGCTGATATTTAACTGGGTGCCTGATTGATATGCTTGATACTCATAATCATCAGTCATATTGATGGTGATCACGCCATTTTGACCTTGGTTCTTGGTATCAATGCTACTCACAAGACCACTGTTAATGTTCAAGCGGCGCAGTAAATTTCTAGGTACCGTACTGCCTGTTAAACGCACCACCAACTGGTTACCTTGACGTTGTACATCAACTGGAATGGCTTCATTGGCAAGCGCAATACTGACATTACCACCGCCCTCATTTCCAGCAGAAAAATTAACCGCACTCAGACCATCATAGCTGTATTGCTTGCTGACTTGTGCCGCCGCAAGTTGTGGATTCAATAATGGGTTAACTCTCACAACCATGGTATCGGCTGGTACTTCATTTTTTATCACTGTCGTGCTGGTTGTGCGGACAGCCGCAACGGGAACAGTGCTGGTTTCCACAATAGGCGTAACCACCGCAGTAGTTGTAATGGCATTATTGTCATTAAGCACGTCTTGAATCGGGTCATTGGTAATAACAGGACGATTGGGATCTGTAATCGTTAGCAACAAATCATTGCCATCAATCGCTGTTGAATAATTGCCTGATTGCTTGAGCCCTACAATAAGACGGGTGGTACTGTCGCTGCTTAAAGTGGTGACATCATTGACCATACCGATATTGTATTCGTTAAAGCGACTAGCCAGTCCATTTTGTACTTGTTCAAAATCTAAGACCAAACGGCTTGGATCATCGAGTTGGTAAGCTGCGGGCAATACAGGTGTACCTGCAAACCCCAAACGCATTTGCGTCACCGCTGGCGCAGTTTGTATCACAGAGACATTGTTAATACGCTGTGCAGCATGGGCACTATTACTTACTGCCACCATACTGACTGCCAATGCTGAAATGGCAAAAGCAGAAGACATGCGGTTGCTCATCATCATTACCTTGTTGTTGCGTACTGTCATTATTTATTCCTCAAAAAATCTGCCGACTTAACTTATAGGGGAAACCAGCGACTGGGGTTTTTCAACAAACCCGGCGCGGCTGTCTGGCACAATTTCAATCAAATTAATCTGGGTCGGCGTGATTTCAACAATACGGCCGTCATTTAATCCAAGATAATCACCTACTTTCACGCTGGCGACTGAACCATCAGGACGTTGTATTAACGCATACTGCTGACCTTCAGGCGAAATCACCACACCGCGAAAGACGAGCTGCGCCAATTCGTACTGCTCAAGAGGTTCTTTTACCCTTGTGATATCAGGGCGCACACCATCGATAGAGGTGGTAGGGCCTTCTACATTGACTAAGCTTGGTGGCAAAAATGGGCTACGCTGCGCACTGGCACTATAGACAAAATCTTCTACCAGCTCAGCTTTAGGCGGTGGCTCAATAGGCTGAGCTGGCTGATTGCGTATATCTGCCATTGCCTGCTCTGCCATGCCTATACGATCCGTACAACCTGTCACTGAGAAAACAGTAACGCTTAAAACTAGTAGCATGGGCAGTTTTTGAATGCTCATTAATTGCCTCCTGCAGTATCAGTAGGAGCGGCATCAGTGGCAGCAGCTCCATCAGTAGCAGCGGCTTCTTCACCTTCAGGAGCCGCTTCTTTTGAGCGGTACGTTTTGGTTTGTAGTACCAGAGTAAGCTCCGGCAAAACATCCAAAGACGGCTGAGGGTTACTAACCTCAAAATCATGCATCGTGATGATTCGAGGTAAAGCAGCAAGACCACTGATAAAGTTACCGAACTGATGATATTCGCCTAAAGCTGCAATGCGGATAGGCTGCTCAATAAAGAATTCGTTCTCGATTTCGGGTTCTACCGAGATGTCTTGAAAACGTATGTTGCTACCAACGCCTGTCATGTTTATACCCTCTACCAGTTCAGACACACGCGTGTCCTTTGGTAGCTGATCGAGTAAAGTATTGAACTCCGTTTCCATTTGAATCACTTGTGCCTGATAAGCTTTGAGGTGACGCGCGCGTGATTCTTTTTCACGGTAGCTATCACGTAAGGTCTGTTGCTGACTTTCAGCTGCCTTAATCTCATCAATCTTGCTGCTAATCGGGAATGCCCATGCCATGGCTGCTATAAAGACAATGACAAGCCCGATGACAGTAACTTTTACGGGAAGTGGCCAGCTACCATAGTTTTCAGAATCTAGCGATTCAAAACTGCGGCGAAACTCTTTTAAATCAAACTGTTTTCTCGGTTTTAAAGCCGTTTTTTTGGTTTTGATTAGGGTTTTTTTGCGGATAAGCTTCATAACTCGCCTCCAAGCCCAGTTTCGCCATCAACGGGCACGCCCGATTCTGACTGAACTCTCGTCGTTACCACAAATTGCACATAACTGTCTTCAGGATAAACAGGACGTGGTTGCGTTTGTTCACCATTCGTCGTAGCAGCAGCAGGGTCATTAAGCACAGGTGCCGCCTGATAAGCGGTGATATCTTGTTGAATATTACTAACTGCTGAATTGCCCATCCACTTGCTGTCATCAAGATTACGAATCAAGCTCGACACCACATTTGGATTGTCCGCTAAACCGGTCAAAGTGAGGACATCACCTTCGCGTTTTAAATTGGTCAGATAAAGTGCAGGCGGGGTAGCTTTAGCAAGATCATCCCACAAGCGCACAGGTACTGGACGGCGACCCTGCAAATCTTGAATAACTTGCATACGTGAGATAATGTCTTCACGGCGCTGCTCCAAACTGTCAATTTCAGTCAAAGCCGTATCCAAACGCGTATTCTCTTGTTCAATCAATGTGTTTGCATCAAGTTGTTCATCAAGCTCGTTGTTAAAATAGCTCCATGAGGCAAAGGCGGCCAATAGCGTCAGTAAAGTAATGGCAACCACCAACGTTATGAATTCTTTATTGCGACGTTCGCGCTCTTCTTGTCGCCAAGGTAGAAGGTTAATACGAGCCATTAGTCGAAGCTCCTTAACGCAAGACCGCAAGCGGCCATTAGACTTGGAGCATCAATCGCCAGTTGCTCATTGTCAATGTTTGGCGCAATGGTCATATTGGTAAACGGATTGGCGACGCTGACCGTCACACCCAGTCTTTGTTGTGCCATACCTGCAAGACCTGCAATAGAGCTACTGCCACCAGCAAGAACCACATGATCGATATTGCTGTATTGGCTTGAAGAGAAGTAAAATTGTAATGAACGGGTAATTTGTTGAATGGTGTTTTCAATAAAAGGCGTCAACACATCGATGTAGTAGTCATCAGGTAAGGTACGCTCTCGCTTACTAATGGCTGCTTCTTCAGCAGATAAGCCATAACGATTCTGTATGGCCTCTGTCAGTTGAACGCCACCAAATAGCTGTTCGCGGCTATATATAAACTCACCGTTTTTGGCGATATATAAAGTCGTTTGATTGTGACCGATGTCTACCAACGCGACCAACTCTGGAAGGCCTGGCAAACTATCGACCATCAATCCAAAAGCCCGCTCAATCGCATGCGACTCAATATCCATGACCTTAGTTTGTAGTCCACCAAAAGTTAGCGCATCAACTCGTTGGTCGACGTTCTCTGAACGAGAGGCTGCAAGCAGTACTTGCACCATATCATCGCTTACTAAAGAAGGGCCTAAAACCTCGAAGTCCAAATTGACGTCTTCCAACGGATAAGGAACGTATTGATCTGCATCCAAACGTATTTGAGCTTCGCGCTCAACATCGTTTAATGCAAGATCCATGTCAATAATTTTGGTAATGACCGCCGATCCCGACACTGCGGTTGCAGCGTTACTACCAGCTGCCTGACAACGCCTAGCGAGACTTGCGATAATATTACCAACGGCTTCAGTGTCTACTAAGAGTTTGTCAACGACTACCCCTTCTGGTAGTCTCTCAATACCATAAGATTTTAAGTGAAAGGTACCCTGCTGGCGCTGTATGTCAACCAACTTTACTGAAGTGGCACAGATATCCACGCCAATCAAATGTCGACTTTTTGAAGTAAATAGCCTCACAAACTCTATACCTTATATTAAGTGTACACTTTGATAGTTATTTGTAATAATTGAACACAATACTTTACTTAATAGAGAGATTCAAGCGTTTAAATAGGTTATTAAGGCCAACTTACACATTTAGTATGACCTGCTCATTTCGTTCAAGGTATAATACCTTATCTGTTACAAATTTTAATTAATAAGCCTTATTATGACCAAAAAAACTGCTACCGCTCGTCTCATTCATTTTTTGGTGGGGTTTTTTATTGCCTGCTTAGCGTTAGCAGTTATTTTAGTCCTCGCTGTACCTATTGGTTTCTATGGTATGGCAATGTATTTATCACCCACCCTACCTAGTACCCAAGAGATTAAGACTGCTAATTTTGAGATGCCATTACAGATTTATAGCAGCGATGACAAACTCATTGGTCAGTATGGCAATCGCTTATCGCTACCAGTTACTTTTCAGGAAATTCCTGAAGATTTAACCCATGCTTTTTTGGCAGCAGAAGATGCTTCTTTCTTTCAGCACAGCGGTATCAGTATTAAAGGGCTTGGACGAGCTGTTACTGAAGTCGTTACTGATGATGAGAGCCAAACAGGTGGCTCTACCATCACAATGCAGGTCGCCAAAAACTATTTTTTAAGTTCTGAGCGAACAATAAATCGCAAACTGATAGAATTGTTCTTAGCTCGCAAGATCGAAGATGAGCTTAGTAAAAACGATATTTTGACCTTGTATGTCAACAAAATTTACTTGGGTGAAGGTGCTTATGGGGTTCGCGCTGCCGCCAAAAAATATTATAGTAAATCATTAGAGAATCTGAGTATTGCTGAGATGGCAATGTTGGCAGGTCTGCCAAAAGCCCCTTCTAAATACAATCCTGTTGCCAATCCTAGCCGCGCACTGACTCGTCGCAACTGGATTATTGGACGCATGCACGAGTTAGGTTATATCAGTAAGGCGCAACGTGATGAAGCCATTAATTCGCCAGTAGGCATTAATCTTTATCAAGAAAAGCTTGACGTTAATATGCCGTATTTGGCAGAGATGACCCGTGGTGCGTTGGTTGAGCGCTATGGTGAGCAAGTAATGCAGAGTGGCTGGCGCGTGCGTCTTACCGTTGACAGTAAAGCGCAAACAGACGCAGAAGCAGCCGTACTAACAGGTTTGATTGCTTATGAGCATCGTCATGGTTGGCGCGGTGCAGAAGCAAATGGTGAACCTCTCGAAAAATTCAGTCGCTACAGCAATATGTCTCCTGCCAAAGTCACTAAGGTTAACTCTCAAAGTTTTGCAGCAACACTTCCCTCTGGCGAAAACGTCACTGTTAACTGGTCTGGCATGAAGTGGGCGCGCAAATACATTTCTGCTGATCGTATTGGCTATTTCCCTAGTAACGCCAGCCAGATTGTCAAGAAAGACGACATCGTTCGCTTGATACCTACTACCAATGGCAATTGGCAATTAGGACAAATCCCTAAAATACAAGGCAGTTTGGTTTCATTAAATCCAGAGACTGGTGCTGTTAATGCTTTGGTCGGTGGTTTTGATTTTAATCACAGTAAATTCAACCGTGCCTTACAAGGCTGGCGTCAACCAGGCTCAACGATCAAGCCACTTGTTTACACTGCTGCATTAGAAAAAGGCTATCGCCCAGATAGTATTGTTTCAGATCGTCCCATTCAAGTAGGCGACTGGAAGCCTAAAAACTCTGACGAACGTTTCTTAGGCGATATCACCTTACGCCGCGGTCTTTATTTGTCTCGCAACTTGGTTTCTATACGCCTACTACAAGCCATTGGCATCTCTGATGTGCGTAACTTATTAAATGAATTTGGTCTTGATAAAGAAAAGCTACCAACGACCTTATCATTAGCATTGGGTGCAGGCCAAGCCACCCCATTGCAGATGGCAACGGCTTACTCAACCTTTGCCAATGGCGGTCATCGGGTGCAACCTTATTTCATTGAACAAATTTACAATTATAAGAATGAGCTATTATTTCAAGCCAATCCACTGCAAGCTTGTGCCCTATGTTTTAACGAACAGCTCGAAGCCGTTAATAAGAAGCTAATAGAAGATCATAATCAATCAGTTGATGGCGAAGATGGAGAGACTACTAGCGAAACAACGGGTGAGGCACAAGACTCAGAGCTTAATGGCAGCACTACGCAAGATACCGAAGTCATGGATTTAGAGATTTACGATGCTGGTCCACAGTCAGATCGTCTAAAGGCACCTGCGGTACAGTATGTCATGGCGAAGCAAGCGCCAAGAATATTGAAACCTAGAGTGGCTTTTGAGATGGCAGACATATTACGCGATGTGGTTCAACGTGGTACGGCAGTACGAGCCAAAGCTTTAGGCCGTGATGATATTGGTGGAAAAACCGGTACAACAAACGAGGCGAAAGATGCTTGGTTTGCAGGATTTCATCCTACCAATGCAACGGTAGTCTGGATGGGTTTTGATCAGCCAACCACAATGGGTCGCCGTGAATATGGCGGTGTGGCTGCCCTACCGGTCTGGATGGACTTTATGAAAGCCCAGCTTAAAGACACTCCGCAACAATGGGTGTCTATCAATAACCGCTCTAAATCTAAAAAGCAAACGCAAAGAATTATTGAAATGACGGACGATGGCGTTATTACTGATGATGAAGATGCGGATACAAACATAGTTGAGAAACCAGTAAGAACTCAAACCCAGCAGCGCAGAATACCAGTAGCTGAGACTACTGAAGAACCACGTAATCCATTAGCAGCAAGACCCAGCAACAACCGTAGTAACGATAGTGTCCCGCAAAACCCGCTATCGGTGACGCCAGTTGAGAGTATGCCTCCAATGCCAGAATAGATCAAACCATTGGATTATATGACGTCTCAAACAAAACAGCCTATTTAGAGATAACTAAATAGGCTGTTTTTTCAACTAAAAATCTTAACTTAGAACTCAACCATACCCGCCCGCAATTGTTCAATCAACTCTAAAAACTGCTGACGCCATTCTCGTATGGTAGCTTCATCTGGCAACCATTGATTGGATAACGTCACAACATTAACAATAAGATCTGGCGACGGTACCGAACCGCTAGTCGGCTTTTCATCTATAACCGTATCTGATGGCACAGCATACAAACAGCGCTGATAAGCCCGCTCTATATTGGCAAGAAAACCCTGCTGTTGTAATTGTTGTAAACGCTGAATTTCAGGTGATACCTGTGTGCGCTCATTCAATGTCTGTTCAATATCTGACAAAGTAGGCGTCGTCATGTTCAAACCATAAAAATGGCCCAGCTCCTGTACGAAGGCTACATAGGCACCATATAGATGAAAAATTGCTGTCTCGCAATGCGCTTGATATAGCTGCTTGTCATTGACACTTCCTGCTGCTTGACAAGACAGACGACAAAAATACAGCTTTTGGTTGGTTCGATCTGCTTGATATTTGGCAACACGCGTTTTACCTGCCATTATTTACTTATCCTTATATTGGTAATACTCATTTAAACCATTCTAACTGGTCATGCTATAGATTAAGTGTACTATTAACTAAGGCAGTTATTATAGGAAATAATACGCTCAAAAAACTATCGTGAGAAGGTTTTAAAGTCGCTTATCATGACAAACATAATAAAGCCCCTCATCTTCTATCCCTATATCAATTTCTAATAATATTATCAGTTTGGTAATGCAATTTTTCCATAAGACGTAAAAAAGCCTGCAATTGATTGCAGGCTTTTTGTGTTACTCATACCAAATAAGCGTGACTAGGATTAATTGTCTTGATTAAGTTCTTGAGCAAATGCTTCATCAAAACTCGCAAAATCTTTACTATCTGTGCTTGCTGTCATATCAAAAGCTGCATTTAAGTCTTTATCTTGTAACTTCTGCTCTGCTTTTTCTTTACGTGCCTTATGATAAGCAAGACCAGTACCCGCAGGGATCAAGCGACCAACCACGACGTTCTCTTTCAGACCACGTAGCTCATCTACTTTACCAGTAACGGCAGCAGCAGTTAGTACGCGTGTTGTCTCCTGGAACGACGCCGCTGAGATAAAGCTTTCAGTTGCCAAGCTTGCTTTAGTGATACCTAACAATTGACGCTCATACTGTACTGGGAATTTATCTTCCGCTTCTAGCTTCGCATTCAACGCTTTGATATCAGCATACTCTACCTGATCACCTTTGAAGTGACTTGAATCGCCGCCATCGGTAACTTCAACTTTACGCAGCATCTGACGAATAATAACTTCGATGTGCTTATCGTTGATTTTTACACCCTGCAAGCGATATACGTCCTGTACTTCGTTCACGATATAATCAGCAAGTGCTGTCTGACCTTTCAGGCGTAGAATATCGTGCGGGTTTTGTGGACCATCAGCGATAACCTCACCACGGGCGACTGTCTCGTTTTCAAAGACGTTGATTTGACGCCATTTCGGGATCAGCTCTTCATGAACCTCACCATCTTCATTGGTAATAATGAAGCGGTTTTTACCTTTAGTCTCTTTACCAAAGCTTACCACACCTGTCATTTCTGCCATGATGGCGTGATCTTTTGGACGACGTGCTTCGAACAGGTCAGCAACACGTGGTAGACCACCGGTAATATCTTTGGTACCTGAAGACGCTTGTGGTACACGGCCCAAGATAGAACCTGCCGCTACTTTTTCGCCATCACTAACACGAATGATGGTTTCAGCTGGTAGGAAGTAAACCACTTCTTTACCTTCATCCGTATTCAAGATAATTGCAGGACGTAAGTCTTTGGCTGAACTTGAACGGTCACGAGTAGCTAGAATCTCAAATGAGCTCATACCAGTCGCATCATCAACCTTCACAGTCGCAGTCATACCATCAGTGATGTCACTGAAGCGTGCAGTACCAGCAAATTCTGTGATGATAGGATGCGTGTGCGGATCCCACTTAGCGATGGTTTGACCGCCTTCAACTTGCTCTTCGTCTTTTACAAGAACGCTTGAACCATACGGTACTTTATAGCGCTCACGCTCACGACCAAGCTCATCGGTCAATGCAATTTCAGCTGAACGCGATACAATAACTAAATGACCATCGGTATGTTGAACCGTTTTCATGTTTTCGAAATGCGCTTGACCTGCATTACGGACAGAAATACTATTGTCCACAGATGCTGAGCTTGCAGCCCCGCCCACGTGGAAAGTACGCATCGTCAACTGAGTACCAGGCTCACCGATAGATTGGGCTGCCATAACACCTACTGACTCACCAATGTTCACTTTATGACCACGAGCAAGGTCACGACCATAACACTGTGAACAAACGCCATGCTCAACATTACAGGTAATAACTGAACGTACCCAGATATCATCGATTGCATTGTTATCAAGCACATTTACCCAATGCTCATCAATCAATGTGCCAGCTGGAATCAAGATTTTTGATTCGTCATCGTTGTAAGTGACATCACGTGCCGTTACACGACCAAGTACCAATTCACCTAGCTTCTCAATGATTTCACCACCTTGGATATGTGGTTTCATGAGTAAGCCTTCCTCGGTACCACAATCATCACTAGTGATAACCAAATCTTGTGCTACATCGACCAAACGACGCGTCAGGTAACCTGAGTTAGCCGTTTTCAATGCCGTATCAGCCAGACCCTTACGAGCACCGTGAGTTGAGATAAAGTACTGTAGTACGGTCAGACCTTCACGGAAGTTGGCTTTAATCGGTGTTTCGATGATTGAACCATCTGGTTTTGCCATCAAACCACGCATACCAGCTAACTGACGAATCTGGGCTGCACTACCACGAGCACCAGAGTCTGACATGATAAAGATAGAGTTAAATGACTTCTGCTCGTCTTCTTCACCTTGTGCGTTGATTACTTTGTCTGTCGCCAAGTTATCCATCATCGCTTTTGCGACTTTGTCATTGGTACGTGACCAGATATCAACTACTTTGTTATAACGCTCACCAGCAGTCACAAAGCCTTGCTCGAATTGATCTTCAATCTCGCGTACTTCACCTTCAGCCACTTCAATGATTTGCTTTTTGCTTGGCGGGATGACCATGTCATCAATACCAATAGACACACCAGATAACGTCGCTTGAGCAAAACCAAGATACATCAATTGGTCAGCAAACATAACACTTTCTTTAACGCCAACTTTACGGTAGCAAGAGTTGATCAAACGAGAGATGTTTTTCTTCGTCATCTCTTGGTTACACTCATCAAACGACATACCTTTAGGCATGATGTTCCAGATAAGTAAACGACCAGCGACCGTCTCTTTCATGCTAACTTCTTTGGTCTGGTTACCATCTTCGTCAATATGCGTTTCTGTAACACGTACTTTGATCTTAGAGTTAACATGCAAGTCGTTTGAACCAATTGCACGCAATGCTTCATTAACGGTGGCAAAGATCATGCCCTCGCCTTTGGCATTGATTGATGAGCGGCTGATGTAATACAAGCCCAATACCACATCCTGTGATGGTACGATGATCGGATCACCGTTCGCAGGTGACAAGATGTTGTTGGTAGACATCATTAGTGCGCGTGACTCTAGTTGCGCTTCTAGTGTCAATGGCACGTGAACGGCCATCTGGTCACCATCAAAGTCAGCGTTAAACGCGGTACAAACGAGCGGATGCAACTGGATTGCTTTACCTTCGATCAATACTGGCTCAAATGCCTGCAAACCTAAACGGTGAAGCGTTGGCGCACGGTTAAGCAGTACTGGATGCTCACGGATAACCATGGCCAGCATGTCCCAAACTTGCGGCTCTTCACGCTCTACCATCTTTTTGGCAGCTTTAATCGTTGTTGCGAGGCCATGAGACAATAGCTTGTTGTACGTAAATGGCTTGAACAACTCAAGTGCCATTTTCTTAGGTAGACCACACTGATGTAGACGTAGCGTTGGACCTACAACGATGACCGAACGACCTGAGTAGTCAACACGCTTACCAAGTAAGTTTTGACGGAAACGACCTTGCTTACCTTTGATCATATCAGCCAAAGATTTCAATGGACGCTTATTACTGCCTGTAATTGCACGACCGCGGCGACCGTTATCTAACAAGGCATCAACTGATTCTTGCAACATACGCTTTTCGTTACGTACGATAATATCAGGTGCACTCAGTTCAAGCAGACGCTTTAGACGGTTGTTACGGTTAATAACACGGCGATACAAATCATTCAAATCTGACGTTGCAAAACGACCGCCTTCTAGTGGTACTAGAGGACGCAAATCTGGTGGTAGTACTGGTAAGATATTCATTACCATCCACTCAGGCTTATTATTAGAATCACGGAATGCTTCTAATAATTTAAGACGCTTAGACATCTTCTTAAGCTTAGTCTCAGAACCTGTTTGCGGAATCGCTTCACGCAGCTCATCAATTTCGATATCCATATCGATATCTTTTAATAAGTCTTGAACCGCTTCAGCACCCATCTTAGCAGTGAACTCGTCGCCGAATTCTTCTAGAGCTTTGTAGTAGTCTTCATCATCAAGCAATTGATACTTTTCTAAGCTGGTTAGACCTGGCTCAGTCACGATGTAGCTTTCGAAATACAATACGCGCTCAATATCACGTAGTGTCATGTCTAATAATAGACCAATGCGGCTTGGTAATGATTTTAGGAACCAAATGTGCGCAACTGGGCTTGCTAGGTCGATATGACCCATGCGATCACGGCGAACTTTAGCAGTCGTGACTTCAACGCCACATTTTTCACAGATAACGCCTTGGAACTTACGGCGTTTATACTTACCACACAAACACTCAAAGTCTTTTACTGGGCCAAAAATTTTGGCACAAAACAGACCGTCACGCTCAGGTTTAAATGTACGATAGTTAATGGTTTCAGGCTTTTTTACTTCACCATGCGACCATGACTTAATCACGTCAGGCGAGGCTAAAGTAATTTGAATGCTATCAAACTCTAGATTACCGTTGCCGGCAGGGCTTTGCATGATATCGAGTAAATCTTTCAAGTTGCTTCTCCGTTATCTTTATAATCATCTGACTGCGTCCTTTTGACGCAGATAAGATGAATGAAGGCAATGAATAGGGTTGAGACAAATTACTAAAAGCAGCAGCCATCGAGCGTACTGCCTTTAGTGGACAACTAACATAAACAATGGGATTAGTTGCTTTGTTTTAACTCAATATTAATACCCAGTGATTTGATTTCTTTGGTCAGTACGTTAAACGATTCAGGCATACCTGGATCCATGTACTGCTCACCATCAACGATGTTTTTATACATACGTGTACGGCCTTCAACGTCATCCGATTTCACAGTTAGCATCTCTTGCAACGTATAAGTCGCGCCATATGCTTCTAATGCCCACACTTCCATCTCACCGAAGCGCTGACCACCGAACTGAGCTTTACCACCTAGTGGCTGCTGAGTAACAAGTGAGTATGAACCCGTTGAACGCGCATGCATTTTGTCATCAACCAAATGGTTAAGTTTGAGCATGTACATGTAACCAACCGTCACCTTGCGGTCAAATTTCTGACCAGTACGACCATCATACAACGTTTGCTGACCATCACGATCCATACCAGCAAGCTCTAACAGATCTTTAACTTGGCTCTCTCTTGCACCGTCAAATACTGCTGTGCCCATCGGTACACCACCACGTAAGTTATCTGCTAGCGCCATGATGTCATCATCACTCAAGCTATCAAGATCAACTTGCTCACCGCCTACTTGGTTATAGATTTTGTCTAAGAATTCACGTAGCTCTTTGATCGCTGCTTGTGATTTGAGCATACCATCAATTTTTTCGCCCAAGCCTTTAGCGGCCATTCCTAAATGCGTCTCTAGAACCTGACCGATGTTCATACGAGAAGGTACACCAAGTGGATTCAAGACGATATCAACAGTGTTACCGTGCTCATCATAAGGCATGTCTTCAACTGGCATGATGCGTGATACAACACCTTTGTTACCATGACGACCTGCCATCTTATCACCAGGCTGGATACGGCGCTTAACCGCTAGATATACTTTAACAATTTTTTGTACGCCATGTTGTAAGTCGTCACCTGCCGTTAACTTGCGTTTTTTCTCAGCAAACTTCACATCGATGTCTTTTTGCTTATCGACTAGGTACTCGGCGATTTGCGTTAGACGCTCAGAGATCTCTTCTTCCACCGGCTGGATATCAAGCAAAGTCTCAAGGCTCATATCTTTCATATCAGCCAATGCCATGACCGTACCGGCTTTTAAACCAGAACCACCACTGACTTTTTGACCATCTAACAATGTACCGATACGGCCACGTGCCGCTTCTTCAAAGATACGTAGCTCTTCCTTTAAATCTTTACGGTAACTATCAAGCTGCGATTTTTCAATCGCTCTTGCACGTGCGTCTTTTTCGACACCATCGCGCGTGAAGACTTGCACGTCAATAACCGTACCTTTACTAGAAGTAGGCACACGTAGCGACGTGTCTTTTACGTCAGCCGCTTTTTCACCAAAAATTGCCCGCAGCAGTTTTTCTTCTGGCGTCAATTGTGTCTCGCCTTTTGGCGTGACTTTACCAACCAAGATGTCGCCTGCGTCTACTTCAGCGCCGATATAAACAATACCTGCTTCATCAAGGCTTGATAGTGCTGCTTCACCAACGTTTGGAATATCAGCCGTGATCTCTTCTGTACCTAGTTTGGTATCACGAGCCACACACGTCAATTCTTGAATGTGAATGGTCGTGAAACGATCTTCTTTAACCACTTTTTCAGACAATAGAATCGAATCTTCAAAGTTGTAACCATTCCATGGCATAAATGCGATGCGAATGTTCTGACCTAATGCTAGCTCACCAAGATCTGTTGATGGACCGTCGGCTAAGATATCACCCAAAGCAATTTCATCGCCTTGGTTAACAATGATACGTTGGTTAATACACGTGTTTTGATTCGAACGTGTGTATTTGATCAAGTTATAGATATCGATACCCGCTTCACCAGCAGTCATCTCATCTTCATTGACACGTACCACGATACGCGATGCGTCAACATCTTCAATCACACCGCCACGCTTAGCGATCACACAAACACCAGAATCACGAGCAACGTGACGCTCCATACCTGTACCTACTAACGGCTTATCAGCACGTAGCGTAGGAACTGCCTGACGCTGCATGTTCGAACCCATCAAGGCACGGTTAGCATCATCATGCTCTAGGAACGGAATCAAACCTGCTGCAACCGATACTACCTGACTTGGCGATACATCCATATGCGTCACTTTGTCAGCTGGCATACGAACGAATTCACCGTAGCTACGCACACTAACCATCTCGTCGCTCAATGCGCCGTCTTTGGTCATTGGCGAGTCAGCTTGTGCAATTACCGTACCTACTTCTTCAATCGCTGACAGATACTCAATCTCGTCGGTCACTTTACCATTAACCACACGGCGATAAGGTGTTTCTAAGAAACCAAAGCTGTTGGTCTTAGCAAACGTAGCCAATGAGTTAATCAAACCAATGTTTGGACCTTCAGGTGTTTCAATCGGACATACACGGCCATAATGCGTATCATGTACGTCACGTACTTCAAAGCCTGCACGTTCACGAGTCAAACCGCCTGGTCCTAATGCCGATACACGGCGTTTATGGGTCACTTCAGACAACGGATTGTTCTGATCCATAAACTGTGATAACTGGCTTGAACCAAAGAATTCTTTAACCGCTGCCGCTACAGGCTTAGAGTTAATCAAGTCTTGTGGTGACAAGTTGTCTGATTCTGCTGAGCTTAAACGCTCTTTGACCGCACGTTCAACACGTACTAGACCAACACGGAATTGGTTCTCTGCCATCTCACCGACTGAACGAATACGGCGGTTACCTAAATGGTCGATGTCATCAACTTCACCGCGACCATTACGAATCTCAATCAGCTCTTTTAACACATTGACGATATCGTCATTCGTTAAAACACTGCGTTCACGTTGAATATCAGGATCATCAGTGTTATCAAATTCTAACCCAAGGCGACGGTTAAATTTCATACGACCGACGTTTGATAAGTCATAACGATCTGCATTAAAGAACATGCTTTCAAATAACTTTTCAGCAGTCTCGACCGTTGGTGGCTCACCTGGACGCATAACTTTATAAATTTCAATCAATGCTTCTTCACGAGTTGACGTGCTATCAGCGCGAATCGTATCGGCAATATAACTGCCCTGATCGATATCGTTAGTGAATAGAATGCTGAATTCTTTAATAGCACCACTGGCTTCAAATGAGTTCAATTTGACCAATAATTCATGGTCAATTAACGTATTGGCTTTTGCAATGACTTCATCATTAACGACAATATCTTCTGCCAAAATGCGCTCATATAGATATTCATCAGGTACAGCAATCTTAGTCATACCTGCTTCTTCAAGCTGACGGATACGGCGTGCGTTGATACGCTTGCCCTGCTCTACGATAACGTCACCTTCAGGTGATACGATATCAAACTGAGCCATTTCACCGCGCAGACGATCAGCGACTAAATCAATTTCGAACTGCTCTTCACCTTTATAAACAGCCACTTTATCAAAGAATAAATCTAAGATTTCAGAAGTTGTCAGGCCTAATGCACGTAGAATGATTGAAGCCAATAGTTTACGGCGACGGTCAATACGCGCAAAAACCAAATCTTTAGCATCGAATTCAAAATCTAACCAAGAACCACGGTAAGGAATGATACGTGCGTTATAAAGCACTTTACCACTTGAATGTGACTTACCTTTGTCATGGTCAAAGAATACACCTGGCGAACGATGCAACTGTGATACGATTACACGTTCAGTACCATTGATAATAAAGGTACCGTTAGCAGTCATTAATGGCATCTCGCCCATGTAGACACTTTGCTCACGGATATCTTTAATCGCCGCTTTGCTGTCTTTATCCTTGCTGTCTTTGTCTTTGATGATTAGACGGATTTTGACACGCATAGGCGCAGCAAACGTCGAACCACGCAAGATACACTCACGCTCATCAAATTCTGGTGTACCCAAATAGTACTCAACAAATTGCAACTCGGCATTACCAGAGTGACTCTCAATTGGGAAAATAGAGGAATACGCAGCTTGCAAACCAGTATTCTCACGAGCTTTTGGCTTTTTATGCTCTTGCAAAAATTGCTCGTAAGAATCTACTTGAATAGATAGCAAGTAGGGAATGTCCATCACAGTGGGCAATTCAGCAAAACTTTTGCGAATACGCTTTTTTTCAGTATAAGAATATGCCATCGAGAGTCCTTACAGTAAACGTGGAAACAAATTAAAAGCGCGGCCAGCTTGCATAAATACGGTGCAAGCTGACGACGTAAACGATAATATAAAACAGGTATTCGTATTTAGCTCATATCTTTCATTAATTACTACTTTACTAACCAAATGTGTATGTACTACAACTTGCTCATTGTTATAATCGGTGTATAAGTCAGTCTATATGACTACTCATATCGAAGAATTCAATCTAATATAGATTATTGCCGTAATGGCATATTTACCAATGTACTGACGAAAATATCGTCTCAACTGGAATTTTTCTAAACCATCTGTCGCTAGAACAATCTGCATTGTCAGTAGACAAGGCGCTACTAACACGATACCGTCGCTGACAGACACTGTCTTTGATTCTGGATATTGACAGCGAACTTGCCTAATAGATACTCCACTATCAGTGGCTTTTCAGAATTAATAATAACTGGGATAACTATAACTTCTAGAATCAGTATAAACTATAGTGTTAATGGAGAAGCATGCAGACACAAAAAAATGCCAAACATCTACAGACGTTTAGCCTACTTAACTGGTTTTAAAAACTGGCATGTGTGCTTGCATGTATATCGTCTGTCCTTTTGATGGGTATCCACCGTGTTGTTGCATACGTATGTTGGCAGACACAAAAGGTCAAGCTACGAATTATAGTAAAAAAAAGCTGGCAATGCAAGGCATTACCAGCTTTTTTTCGTACAGCGTTGAACTTATTTTAGTTCAACAGTTGCACCAGCTTCTTCAAGCTTCTTCTTCAACTCTTCAGCTTCAGCTTTAGATGCGCCTTCTTTGATTGGAGCTGGAGCGCTTTCAACCAAATCTTTCGCTTCTTTTAGGCCAAGACCAGTAGCTTCACGTACGGCTTTAATTACGCCAACTTTCTTCTCGCCAAAGCTGGCAAGAACTACGTCAAACTCGTCTTTTTCTTCAGCAGCAGCAGCAGGACCAGCAGCAGCAGGTGCAGCAGCAGCAACAGCAGCTGTTACGCCGAATTTTTCTTCCATGTCGCTGATTAACTCAACGATATCCATTACTGACATTTCAGCGATTGCGTTTAACACATCATCTTTAGATAGTGCCATGAGAACTCTCCGTTATCTGATAAAAATTAATTGATTTTAATATCGCTATGGTTGCTTGCCAAAATTTAAAATAGGATCGACAATATAATACAACCAACGATGTCAAAGTTACGTTAAAACAAGCAATTAAGCAGCTTCTTTTGCGTCTTTGATTGCTGCTACGGTGCGAACAAACTTGCCAGGAACTGCGTTCATAGTTTGGACAAGCTTGGTCACTGGTGCATTCATGGTAGCCATTAGGATAGATAGCGCTTCGTCGCGTGTTGGCAACTTAGATACGCGTTCTAACGCTTCTGGACCAAATACTTCACCACCAACTGATACCAATTTGGTCTCAAGAGCACTGTTATCTTTGCTGAAGTCAAAAACGACTCTAGCAGCAGAACCCAGGTCTTCCATAGAGAAAGCCAAAAGTAATGGACCAGTCAGACTGTCTGACATGCACTCAAAGCTAGTACCTTCAAAAGCGCGTTTTGCTAGTGTATTTTTTACCACTTTTAAAACAACACCTTTATCACGAGCTTGTTCACGAAGCTGAGTCAGCTTTGCTACACCAATTCCGTGATACTCGGCAGCTACCGCTGAGTACGCCTTAGCAGCAACTTCAGACACTTCAGCCACAACTTGTTGTTTTTGCTCTAGCGTTAATGCCATAAGTTAACTCCTTAATCTTATCAATCAAACTTATAATAAAAGCGTAAAAAACCGAAATTCTTACTCGCTTCAAATCTAAGTTTAAACTGACTTGATACGACACATTACCAATTGATGCAATTTATTCAAAAATATCTATTGGTAACGACTGATTACGGCACCGTTATCAGAATGACGTTGAGTAATAGATTGATAGATTGATAGTCATACCACTCTATTCGCTCTTGTCTTAAACTGTGTGGGCCACCGTCTGCGTAGGACAACTAAGACTTTCATCTGTCGTCGATTAACAAAACTGGCTTATCAATATAAGCAATCATTTAAAAATCATTACTTATAACTGTAAACCACTCTCTACCTACGGTCTTAGACAGCGTAGCAGATGCTACGCTGACCTAATTTTTAGAAACGATTCATACTCATGATTCAAAATATTTGAATCAGTAGAGTACTTAATTATTTAGCAACGCGATATGGTACAGGATCAATCGTGATACCTGGGCCCATGGTGCTAGACAAGGTAATTTTCTTAATAAAAGTACCTTTAGAAGTAGCAGGCTTAGCGCGTTTTAGATCTGTTATCAAGGCTTGAGCATTTTGAATGACTTGCTCAGCAGTAAAACCAACCTGACCAATAGTGGTATGGATGATACCTGCTTTATCTACACGATACTGTGCTTGACCAGCTTTAGCGTTAGTTACCGCTTCAGCAACGTTTGGCGTTACTGTGCCGACTTTTGGGTTAGGCATAAGACCACGTGGGCCTAAGATAGTACCTAACTGACCAACAACACGCATAGCATCAGGAGCAGCGATCACAACATCAAAATCCATGTTGCCAGCTTTGATTTGTTCTGCTAAATCTTCGAAACCAACAATATCTGCACCAGCTTCTTTAGCGGCTTCAGCAGCAGCGCCTTGAGCAAATACAGCAACGCGTTTAGTTTTACCAGTACCAGCAGGTAAATTAGTAGCGCCACGAACCACTTGATCAGATTTACGTGGGTCAACACCCAAGTTTACTGCGATATCAATAGATTCTTTGAATTTTAAAGCGGGCAAATCATTTAAGATTTGAACCGCTTCTTCAATAGTGTATTGTTTTTCATGATCAATACGGCTTTGAATTTCTTTCTGACGTTTGGTTAGCTTAGACATTATACACCCTCCACGGTAATACCCATTGAACGAGCGGTACCAGCGATGGTACGAACAGCAGCGTCAAGGTCAGCAGCAGTTAAATCTGCATCTTTGGTCTTAACGATTTCTTCTAATTGCGCACGATCAACTTTACCGACTTTAGCGGTATTTGGTGTACCTGAACCTTTAGCAATACCCGCAGCCTTGCGTAATAAGTACGCAGCTGGTGGAGACTTCATGATGAAAGTAAAAGATTTATCGCTATATACAGTGATCTCAGTTGGAATCGGTAGACCCGGCTCTTGACTTGAGGTTGCTGCGTTAAATTCTTTACAGAACGCCATGATGTTCACGCCTTTTTGACCCAATGCTGGACCAATCGGTGGTGAAGGATTTGCTTTACCTGCAGGCACTTGCAGTTTGATGTAACCATCAATCTTCTTAGCCATGATCTTCTCCTAAATGGGTAATAGCGCTAAATCAATATAAATACAAAATTGATTAACAGCTCCCCGGTTTATTTATGTTTAGTCTAGCTTCTCAACTTTACTAAACTCAAGCTCGACCTGAGTTGGTCGATTAAATACGTTGACAGTTAAATGCAGTTTAGACTTTTCATAATCCACTTTTTCAACCAACCCTTTAAAGTCAGTAAATGGACCATCAATAACCAACAACTCTTCGCCCGGCTCAAATAGCGTCTTAGGACGTGGGTCAGTTTCAGTCTGATTAAGACGATTCAAAATACGGTCAGCTTCTACTTGGGTAATAGGCGCTGGCGTTTCAGGTGTACCACCAATGAAACCCATGATACGAGGGCAATCTTTGACAATGTGCCAAGTATTATCGTTCATCTCCATTTGGATCAGTACATATCCTGGAAAGAACTTACGCTCACTCTTACGCTTTTTGCCGTCTTTCATTTCAACGACTTCTTCAGTAGGAACTAATACATCACCGAATGAATCAGCAAAGTCACTACGATTAATACGATCAGTTAATGAACGTTGTACTTGCTTTTCATATCCTGAAAACGCTTGGACAATATACCAACGCATATCACGCTCCTGATCATTATAAATAAGTTGTGATAATTCAAAATTTGAGTTAAAAATTTAAATTGAAGTAGACCGTAATACACGATATAGAGCTTCACCTTAAAATATTTAACCAATAAATATACCAACGAACCAATTAAAAAAGTTATCCAGTATCCAAACGAAAAACCCTACAATGGCAATCATGACAATAACTTGCCACGTGTATTGGAAGGTTTCGTCTTTACTAGGCCATGTCACTCGGCGAAGCTCAACGCCCGCATCTTTCAATAATATTTTAAAAGCGCGACCTTGATGCGTCAGTGCCAAGCATACTAGGGCAAATACAATAAGGGCGACGATAATTCCAATACGTATCCAGACATCATTAGCAGGCTGCCAATAACCGGGCAAATACTGGTTAACTAAAGTCGCACCTATCAAAACTGCTGCGGCAAGTAGCCACAAAATCAGATCTTTTATTGAGCCAGTCTTAGCAACCTCAACGGCAGAAGTATTAACCGCTGAAACATGCTTGTCTTTAGACAGCATTCCACCATCAACCGCCTTGGCATCAGATAACTTAGTCTCGAGGTTATCTTGATTATTGCTCATAAAGAACTCACTTCGGAGATGGTGGGGTACAACAAAGATATGATAAGAAGATGGCAGGCGATGTAGGACTCGAACCTACAACCCTCGGTTTTGGAGACCGATGCTCTACCAATTGAGCCAATCGCCTATGGGTGTAAAGGACAGCATTATACAATATTTACCGTAAAATGCAAGCCTTCAAAGATAATTTTTTATCTCGCTTTTCTCTTATTCTAGATAAACGTTTTATTAATCGACATGCTAAGAATGATTAATAATATCATTATGTGACAAGAGGGAGCGCTAATATAGCAAGCTCTACAGCGAATTACAATAGAATGAAAGACAAATTTATTGTCGTTGTCCGTATAAACTTATACATAAAAGAAGTAATTTCAGACGTATTTAGTATACGTTTACCC